>DASXCK010000511.1:0-18583 GCA_036491235.1 Xanthobacteraceae bacterium
AGGGTTGCTCGCTCGCGGAAAGCCCAAGATGGTCGCCCTCATCGCCGTTGCTCGAAAGCTTCTCACCATCCTCAACGCAATGCTCCGAGACAAAAAACAATGGCAACCCGCTTGAAAAAGAACACAGTCGCTGAGGCGCGACCCGAGGGCTCGCGCCTCAGGGTAACGGATTGGATTTTCTTTATGTCCGACGAGTCTCTTAGGAGGTTTACTTGAAAGCCAGCCTGGACCGCATTCTGACCACCCATGTCGGCAGCCTGCCGCGCAGTCAGCCGGTGGTCGACATGTTGCAGCGGCGCGAGAACGAAGTCGCGACCGACGCGACGGAGTTTGACGCGGTGATGCGCGCTGCGGTCGCCGACACGGTCAAGCGTCAGGTCGACCTTGGCATCGACGTGGTCAGCGACGGCGAGACCAGCAAGATCAGCTATTCGACCTATGTGCGCGACCGGCTGACCGGCTTTTCCAACGAGGGCTCGACCGAGACCGCGCGCCCGCACCTCGATCTCGCGCCGTTTCCCGATCTGCGCCGCAAGATGGCACTGGCCACCGGCCCGCGTCCGTTCAAGCGGGTGACCTGCGTCGGGCCCGTGAAAGTGAAAGACCGCACCGCGCTAGAGAGTGACCTCATAAACATGTACAGCGCCGTTTCGGCCGCCCGCCCGGTTGAGGCCTTTCTCAACGCGGCGTCGCCCGGCGTGATCGCGACGTTTCTGGCGAACGAATACTATCCGACGCACGAGGCCTATATCGAAGCCGTCGCCGACGCGATGCGCGACGAGTACGAGGCGATCGCCCGAGCCGGCTTCGTGCTGCAGGTCGACTGTCCCGATCTCGCCATGGCGCGCCACACGACGTTCCAGGCGCTCTCCGAGGCCGAATTCCTCAAGCGCGCGCAATTCCATGTCGAAGCACTCAATCATGCGCTCGCCAAGGTGCCGGCAAGCCAGGTGCGCATCCACGTCTGCTGGGGCAACTACGAGGGCCCGCACCACTACGACCTCGACCTCGCCAAGGTCGCGCGCATCATCCTCGGTGTGAACGCGACGGCGATCTCGGTCGAGGCGGCCAACCCGCGCCACGATCACGAATGGGCCGTGTGGAAGGATATCAAGCTGCCGCCCGACAAGGTCCTGCTGCCAGGCGTCGTCGACACCTCCACCAACTATGTCGAACACCCGGAGCTCGTCGCGCAGCGCATCATGCGCTTCGCCGAGGTGGTCGGGCGCGAGCGCGTCATCGCGAGCTCCGACTGCGGTTTCGGCACCTTTGCGGGCTACGGCAAGATCGACCCGGAGGTCTCGTGGCTCAAGCTCGGCGCGCTGGTCGAGGGGGCGAAGCGGGCGAGCAAGCAGTTGTGGGCGTGATTACTTTCCGTCATGGCCGGGCTTGTCCCGGCCATCCACATCTTGCTTTGTTGGATTGTCACAAAGACGTGGATGCCCGGGACAAGCCCGGGCATGACGTGGAGATGTGTTAAGGAGCCTTGCCCCACAATCGCCGGCTCGCGAGCTGCGCGGCCTCGACCAGCGCGCCGAGCTTCGCCCACGCGACCTCGGGATGCACCTCGTCGCCGGCGCCCGACGTGCCGAAGCCGCAATCGGTGCCCGCGATGATGCGCTCGCGACCGACCACCTCGGCGAAGCGCACGATGCGTTGCGCCACCAGCTCGGGGTGCTCGACCAGGTGGATGCAGTGCGACACGACGCCGGGCACCAGGATCTTGTCGTCCGGCAGCTTGACGTCGCGCCACACCGCCCACTCGTGCTCGTGACGCGGATTGGCAGCCTCGATCAGGTAGGCGCCGGCGTTGACCTGCAGCATCAGGTCGGCGAAGTGCCCGAGCTCGAAGTCGTGCACGCGCGGCGCGATGTTGACGCTGTAGCAGGTGTGGAAGCGCACGCGCTCGGGCGGGATGCCGCGCAGCGCATGATTCACGGCCTCGACGCGCAGCGCGATGAAACGGCGGCAGTCCTCGATCGAGGCGTCGACCGCGCGGTTGTAATGCGTCGCCATGCGCGGATCGTCGATCTGCAGCAGAAAGCCCGCATCGACGATCGCCTTGTATTCGATCCGCATTGCGTCGGCGAGCGCCGCGAGATATTCCTCGTTCGAGGCGTAGTAACGGTTCTCGTAATAGAGCTCGAGGTTCGACGGCGAGATCGCCGTCATGAACGCGCCCTCGGCCGCGACGCCCTTCAGCGCACGCTTCAGATTCTCGATATCGGTCGCGAGCTCCGCCTGCCCGACGTACCTGATCGGCCCGGTGCAGACCTGCGCCCGCGGCCGCACCGTGCGCTTCGCCACGATCGCGCCCGATCGCGCCGCCAGCATCACGCGCATGTCCTCGTAGGTCTGCGGAAAGGCGCGCGAGTCGCGCGTGGCCCCTCGAAACCGCGGCGGGCTGTCGATCTCCTCGAGCCCGCTCAGCCGCGCTCGCGCGTAGGCCATCCAGTTGATCTTGCTGTGCTCGCCGTCGTCGACGATATCGATGCCCGTGTCGGCCTGCCGCCGCACGATCGCGTCGATGGCCTGGCGGATGCGGTCTTGATAGGCCGCGTCCTCGTAGGACTCGCCCAGCTCCTTGCGATTCAGCAGAGCGACGAGATCGGGCGGGCGCGGCAAGCTCCCCGTATGCGTCGTCAGGATGCGGGCTGTCGTCTTCATCGCGGGGTGCCTCGCGCCGGCTCGAGCAATTCCGCCTATCGTGTTCGCGTCAACCGCTTGTGCATGTGCACCATGAAGGCGGTGCCGAACAGCGGCGTCGCCAGGTTGACGATCGGGATCGACACAAAGCCGGCGATGAACAGGCCGGCGACGAACACGGTCCCGCGGTGCAAACGCCGCAGCATCTTTGCTTCCGCAACTGGATGAAACCGCATGGCCGCGAGCTCGAAGTAGACCCGGCCGAGCAGCCAGGCGTTGGCGAGGAAGAGCATCAGCGCGCCAAAACCCGCAAAGAGCACGAAGGGTGCGCAGCAGATATAGATCACGATCGAGAGCGCGGCGATCTTTAGGCCTTCCAGGACCGCACGCGGGAGCGGGACGATGACGCCGGGCGGATCGAGCGGATAATGGCTCTCCTCGACCTTCTCGGCGATCTCGTCGGTGAAGAAGCTCGCGACCACGGCCGTGACGGCCGGCATCAGCACGATCGCGCCGGCGACCAGGCTGGAGCCGAGCGCAAATACAAGCAGCCAGCCCAGGAGCTGCAGCGGCGCATGCGCGACAGTACCGAGCGCGCCTTCGGCCCAGTGCTCGCCCGCGCCGGCGAGCCAGGCGACCAGCCGTGACAGCGCGATCACCAGCAAGACCAGCAGCGCGATCGCGAGACCGACCGATTTGAGCAGCACGGTGCGGAAAGGCGCCGTGAACATCTGGGCCAGCGCTTTGAGGGCGGCATCGAGCATCGTGGGTCCGCTCCGGATGACTGCGTAATGCTGTAAAGGCAGGTTTCGGCGCTTACAAGGCGCACACGCTGCGTAGCCCGGATGAGCGAAGCGATATCCGGGACCTGTGCTGGCGATCGTCCGATCCCGCATATCGCTTCGCTCATGCGGTCAACGGGGACAGCCCCCGCTTGCGACTTCGCGGCGAATTGCACTGCCCGTAGACTTGATGTTAGCTGCGGAACTTCATCCCAGAATTGCCGGCCAGATCGAGAGCCATGTCGAGCCTCAGCCGCCGTTCGTTCCTTGCCGCATCCGCTGCCGTCGCGGCGGGGCCGTCCTTCGTTGCAACCGGCGCGCCCGGCGAAGTCGATATCGCGATCGTCGGCGCCGGGGCGGCCGGCATCGCGGCGGCGCGCAGGATCGCGGCGGCGGGTCGGCGTTTCGCGCTGATCGAGGCGAGCGACCGGATCGGCGGGCGTTGCATCACGGATACGCGGACTTTCGGGGTACCGTTCGATCGCGGCGCCCATTGGATTCACATGCCGGACATCAACCCGGTGGCCAGGCTCGCGTCGCAGACCGGCCTCGATATCTATCCGGCGCCGCCCGGGCAGAAGATGCGCATCGTTCGGCGCTATGCGCGCGAGGGCGAGATGGAGGAGTTCCTCGCCGCGCAGGTGCACGCCAACCGCGCCATCGCCGACGCGGCGCGCGGCCGGACCGACGTCTCCTGCGCCGCGGCGCTGCCGAAGGACTTGAGCGACTGGCGCTCGACCATCGAGTTCGTCCTCGGCCCCTTCGGCTGCGCCAAGGATCTCGCCGCCGTGTCCGCCATGGATTTTGCTCGCTCGGCCGAGCGCGATGTCGATGCGTTCTGTCGGCAGGGGTTCGGCGCCCTGCTCGCCAAGCTCGGCGGCGGATTGCCTGCGGAGCTGTCGACCCCGGTGACGCGCATCGAGCTTTGGGGCCGCGGGGCCAATATCGAGACGGAGCGCGGGCGTATCGCGGCGCGCGGCGTCATCGTCACCGCGTCGACCGGCGTACTGGCGGCGGACAAGATCAGGTTCGAGCCTGAGCTGCCTCGCCGCCAGCTCGAGGCGGTGAACAGCCTCAGCCTCGGCAGCTACGATCGCGTCATGCTCGAGCTTCCCGGCAATCCGCTCGGGCTTGATCGCGACGACCTCGTATTCGAGAAATCGGACGGTATGCGCACCGCCGCCATGCTCGCTAATGTATCCGGCTCGTCGCTCGTGATGGTGGACATCGGCGGCAAGTTCGGCCGCGATCTCGCGGCGCAAGGCGCCGACGCGATGACGGCGTTCGCGCTGGAGTGGCTCACCGGCCTCTACGGCACCGACCTGCGCAAGGCGGTGAAGCGCACGGCCGCGACCCGATGGAACGACGAGCCGTGGGCGCTCGGTGCGTTCTCGGCGGCGGCGCCGGGCGGCCAGCCGGCGCGCCGCATCCTGATGGAGCCGGTGCGCGACCGCCTGTGGTTTGCGGGCGAAGCCGTGCATGAGACGCTGTGGGGCACGGTCGGCGGCGCCTGGGAATCGGGCGAGCGCGCCGCCGATGCGGCGCTCAAGAGGCTGGGCTTCGTGGCCGAGCCGCGCACGCCGGCACCGCAGCGTCCGTCGCCGCGTCGCCGGCGGTAAGCGCAAGATTCCGCGGCGGCGAGCTCACGTTCCCTTGATGCCGGCGGTTCGCATCACGCGAGCCCACTTCTCCGTATCGTCGACGAAACGCTTGCCGAATTCGGCTGGGTTGCCCTTGAGGGGATCGCAGCCGAGGTCGCCGATGCGCTTGCCGATTGTCGGATCGGCGAGGCCGGCATTGATCGCCGCGTTGAGCTGGGCGACGAGCTCGGGCGGCATCTGCTTCGGCGCCCCGATGCCGAACCATACGCTCGATTCGTAACCGGGCAGGAATTCCGCCACCGTCGGCAGCTCGGGAAACAGCGGCGATCGCTGCGTCTGCGTCACCGCGAGCGCGCGCAGCTTGCCCTCCCGCATATGGCCGACCACGGTCGGCATGCCCTCGAACATGACATGCGCGCGGCCAGCCAGCAGGTCGGTGATGGCGGGAGCGGCGCCACGATAAGGAACGTGCAGCAGGTCGACCTTCGCCATCAGCTTGAACAGCTCGCCGGTGAGATGCGGCGACGTGCCGTTGCCGACCGAGGCCATCACGATCTTGCCGGGATTTTGCTTGGCGTAGGCGATGAACTCCGGAACGGTCTTCGCCGGCACCGACGGATGCACCACCATCACGAGCGGCTCGATCGCGATCCCTGACACCGGTGCGATGTCGCGGATGAAGTCGTACTTGAGATGCGGATAGTACATGCTGCTGATGGCGGATGCCGTGCTCACCAGCGCGAGTGTGTAGCCATCGGCCGGCGCGGCGACGACCGCCTCGAGGCCGATCGTGCTGCCGGCGCCCGGGCGGTTGTCGACAATGAAAGACTGGTGCAGCCGATCCGGCAGCCATTGCGCGATCAGTCGGGCAAAGATGTCGGTCGGCCCGCCGGGCGGGAAGCCGACGATGATGCGCACCGGCCGCGTCGGATAATCGAGCGCGGCGGCAAGGCGCGGCAATGCAATGGTCGTGAGCGCGGTACCGGCCAGTCGCAGCAGATGACGTCGTGCGAGGTGCATGGCTTGCTCGTCCGGCGGCGAGTCCGTCCGCGCCGATTATACGCGCCCGAGGCGCGTCGCGCGCGCCAATTCGTAGGGTGGGCAAAGGCGACCTTTGCTTTGGGTATAGCGCGCGTTCCGCCGTGCCTACGCGTGCGATGGATGGATCACGGTGGGCACGGCGGAACGCTGGCCTTGCCCAATACGGCTTCTCGGCCGCCTTTGCCCACCCTACGACGGGCGTTCACCCGCGCAGGGTGCCGCCGGTGCGCTTGCCGACCTCGGCGACGATCTTCGCCGCGACGGCGTCGATCTCCTGGTCGGTCATGGTCTTCTCGCGCGGCTGCAGCGTCACCGCGATGGCGATCGACTTCTTGCCCGGCTCGATGCCGGTGCCTTCGTAGACGTCGAACACGTTGACCTGCGTGATCAGCTTGCGATCGGCGCCTTGGGCGGCGCGCACGAGGTCGGCCGCCTTGACGACGCGATCGACCACGAACGCGAAATCGCGCTCGACCGGCTGGAACGGCGCGAGATCGAGCTGCGCCTTCGCACGCGTCGGCTTGGCGCGCGCCTCCGGAATGCGGTCGAGGGTCACCTCGAAGGCGACCAGCGGGCCCTCGGCGTCGAGCGCCTCGAGCGCACGCGGATGCAGCTCGCCGAACGAGCCGAGCACGTTTTGCGGGCCGATCTGGATGAGGCCCGAGCGCCCCGGATGAAACCAGGCCGGGCCGCCCGGCACCACCTGCAGTGCAGCTGCGGGCGCGCCGGCGGCAACGAGCACCGCCAGCGCGTCGGCCTTGGCGTCGAACGCGTCGACGGGGCCGTACCCGGACCAATAGCGGCCGATGCCGGACGGCTTTGCCAGCGCGCGCCGCACGCCGCTTGCGGCAATGCGCTGGTCTTCCGGCTGGTCCCCGCCAAAAACCTGGCCGACCTCGAACAGCGCCGTGTTCGGGAAGCCGCGGTCGCTGTTCTTCTGCGCGGCCGCGACGAGGCCTGGAACGAGGCTCGGCCGCATGTCGGAGAGATCCGCCGCGATCGGATTGGCGAGCGCGAGCTCGCGCTTGCCGCCGCCGAAGAGCTCGGCCTGCGCCTTCGACACGAACGACCACGTCACCGCCTCGGTGAGGCCGCGCGCCGCCAGCGCGCGCTTCGCGCGGCGGGTGCGATTCTGGATCGGGGTGAGCACCGGCTTGCGGGCGAACTCGCCGCGCGGGAACGGCGTCGACGGCACCCGGTCGACGCCGACGATGCGCACCAGCTCCTCGACGATATCGGCCGCGCCATGCACGTCCGGGCGCCAGCTGGGCACCGCGACCTTGAGCGCCGGGCCCGAACCCGCGACGAAGAAGCCGAGGTGGCCGAGCACGCGCCTGATCTCGGTCAGACCGAGATCGATGCCGGCGAGCCGCTTCGGCTCGGTGAGCGGAAAGTCGATGACCTTGTCGGGAACCTTCACCTCGCCCGCGACGACGATCTCGGACGGCGTGCCGCCGCACAGCTCCATCACCATTCTGGTGGCGAGCTCGAGGCCCGGCAGCATGAAGGCCGGATCGACGCCGCGCTCGAAGCGGTAGCGCGCATCCGTATTGATGCCGAGCTGGCGGCCGGTCTGCGCGATGTTGGTTTCGTCCCACAGCGCCGACTCGATGAGCACGTCGGTGGTCGCTTCCGAGCAGCCGCTCGCCTCGCCGCCCATGACGCCGGCGAGCGATTCGACGCCCGCCTCGTCGGCGATCACGCACATGGCGGCGTCGAGTTCGTAGTTCTTGCCGTCGAGCGCGGTGAGCTTTTCGCCGTTGCGGGCGCGGCGCACGACGAGGTCGCCCTTGACCTTGGCGGCATCGAACACGTGCAGCGGGCGCGCGCGGTCGAACGTGATGTAGTTCGTGATGTCGACCAGTGCGTTGATCGGACGCAAACCGATTGCGGTCAGCCGGCGCTGCAGCCAGGCCGGGGAGGCGCCGTTCTTGACGCCACGCACCAGGCGCAGCCCGAACGCCGGGCAGAGCGAAGGCGTCGCGCCGAAGTCGAGCTTCACCGCAACCGGGCAGGGGAACTCGCCCTTCACGCGTTGGACGGTGTTCTCCTTGAACCGCCCCATGTCGGCCGCCGCAAGATCGCGCGCGATGCCGTGCACACCCGTGCAGTCCGGCCGGTTGGGCGTGAGATTGATCTCGACCACGGGATCGTCGAGGCCGGCCCATGCCGCGTAGGGCTCGCCGACCGGCGCATCCGCCGGCAAGTCGATGATGCCGTCGTGGTCATCGGAGATCTGCAGCTCGGCCTCCGACACCAGCATGCCGCGGCTCTCGACGCCGCGGATGGTGCCGACCTGCAGCGTGATGTTCTTGCCGGGGACGAACGTGCCCGGCGGCACGAACACGCCGGTCATGCCGGCACGCGCATTGGGCGCTCCGCACACCACCTGGATCGGTTTGCCGTCGCCGGCGTCGACCATGCACACGCGCAGCCGGTCCGCATTCGGATGCTGCTTCGCGTCGACGACGCGCGCGATCACGTAGGGCGCGAGCATCGTCGCCCGGTCGTCGAGGTGCTCCACCTCGAGCCCGATCATGGTGAGCTTGTCGGCGAGCTCGGCGAGCGGGTGCGTCGTATCGAGATGCTCGCGCAGCCAGGACAGGGTGAATTTCATGACACAGACTCTGAGTCTCGTCCCCCTCCCCCGCTTGCGGGGGAGGGCGGGGAGGGGAGAGCCCCAAGCACTGCCTCAGCAATTGCCTCGAGCACTCCATTCCGATTTTTCACGACATCGAGATTGCTGAAGCGCAAAACGCGATAGCCTTTGCCGGCAAGGGATGCCTCCCGCCGCCCATTCCGCTTCTCGTGCGCATCCTCGAAATGGTGCCCGCCGTCGACTTCGACGATCACGTGGGCATCATGGCAAACGAAATCGACGATGAATGGGCCGATCGGAGCCTGCCGGCGAAAGCTTGCGGCATTGAGCCGGTGCGCGCGCACGCCGTACCAAATGATCCGCTCGGCATCCGTCATGCCTCGGCGCAGCGCGCGCGAGCGCACGCGTTGCTTCGTCGGCACTTTCCACGTCGGTTCTTTTGACGCGTCAGACATTGATAGGCCCGTCGTGGGGCTTCCCCCTTCCTACCCTCCCCCGCAAGCGGGGGAGGGGAAGAGGCCGCATTCGCGGCGAGGAATCTTGTCGCCGCCGCCCGCTCACGTGCTCAGCCCTCCGGCGAGCGTCGGGAAATCCAGCGGGCGGAAGCCGTAGTGGGAGAGCCAGCGCACGTCCGCCTCGAAAAAGGCGCGCAGGTCGCTCATGCCGTATTTCAACATGGTGATGCGATCGATGCCCATGCCCCAGGCAAAACCCTGGTACTCGGTCGGATCGATCCCGCAATTCTTCAGCACGTTCGGATGCACCATGCCGCAGCCGAGAATCTCCAGCCAGTCGTTGCCTTCGCCGAAGCGGACCTCGCCCTTGTCGCGGCGACACTGGATGTCGACCTCGAGCGAGGGCTCGGTGAACGGGAAGAACGACGGGCGGAAGCGCATCTTCACCTGGTCGACCTCGAAGAACGCCTTGCAGAATTCCTCGAGGATCCATTTCAGGTGGCCGAGATGCGAGCCCTTGTCGACGACGAGGCCCTCGACCTGGTGGAACATCGGCGTGTGCGTCTGGTCCGAGTCGCAGCGATAGGTGCGGCCCGGGCAGATCACGCGGATCGGCGGTTTTTGGGCGAGCATGGTGCGCACCTGCACGGGCGACGTGTGGGTGCGCAGCAGCAGCCGCGAGCCATCGGGCTTGCGGTTGAAGAAGAACGTGTCGTGCATCTCCCGCGCCGGATGGCCTTCGGGGAAATTGAGCTTGGTGAAGTTATAGTCGTCGGTCTCGATGTCCGGACCTTCGGCGACCGCAAAGCCCATGTCGGCGAAGATCGCCGTGAGCTCGTCGATCACCTGGCTGATCGGATGCACACGGCCGGTCTCGGCCGGGCTCTCGCGCACCGGGAGCGTGACGTCCACCGCCTCGGTGTTGAGCCGCGCGTCGAGCGCCTGATCCTTCAGGGCGTCGCGGCGCGTGGTGAGCGCCGCCGTGACGCGGTCCTTGAGGCCGTTGATGAGCGGGCCCTGCTGCTTGCGCTCGTCCGGCGACATGGAGCCGAGCGTCTTGAGCAGTGCTGACACGGAGCCGGTCTTGCCAAGCGCCGCGATACGCACCGCCTCGAGCGCCGGCTCATCGGCGGCCGCGTTGATCTTCCCGACGATGTCTTGTTCGAGCGTCGCAATGTCGGACATGGCAAGCTTCCTATGCCCGTCATGGCCGGGCTTGTCCCGGCCATCCACGTCTTTGCAAGAAAGTAAGTCGTGGATGCCCGGGACAGGCCCGGGCATGACGACCGTGAGAGAACGCCTTATGCCGCCAGCGCGGCCTTGGCCTTTTCGACGATCGCCTGGAACGCGGCCGGCTCGCGGATCGCGAGGTCGGACAGCACCTTACGGTCGACCGTGATCCCGGCCCGGCTCAAGCCGTCGATAAATCGGCTGTAGGTGAGGTCGAACGTCCGCACCGCCGCATTGAGGCGCTGAATCCAAAGCGCCCGGAAGGTACGCTTGCGCCGCTTGCGGTCGCGGAACGCGTATTGGTTGGCTTTCTCGACCGCCTGCTTGGCAATGCGGATCGTGTTCTTGCGCCGGCCGTAATAGCCTTTGGCTGCTTTCAGGACCTTCTTGTGCTTGGCATGCGAGGTGACGCCGCGTTTGACCCGGGCCATGACGAACTCCTTGATCTGTCAGGTAAAAATGCCGGAGGCGGTCAGCCGTTGGGCAGAAAATACTTCTTGATGTTGTCGCCGTCGGTCTTGAACAGCACGTTGGTGCCGCGCAGCTGACGGATCTGCTTCTTGGTGCGCTTGATCATGCCGTGGCGCTTGCCGCGCTGGGCGTAGAGCACCTTGCCGGTGCCGGTCACCTTGAAGCGCTTTTTGGCGCCTGACTTGGTCTTGATCTTGGGCATTTTGGCTCTCCTTATGCCGGACTTTGACCCAAGGCGCTTGCCATTGGCTTGCGCCCGGTCTGCCGGTGATCTGCTCGAAATGAGCGTGCTGATGAGCACTTCGCCGCTGCCACGGCAGCCCTGATGAGCCGGGCGGCGGGAGGGCGCTCTTATGGCAGAGCCGCCCCGCGAACGCAACCGGAGGCCCCCAAACGCAGACGCCCGCGGCAGGCCGCGGGCGTCGCATTCGTAAGTCTTAATGGGCGCAGAGCTTCAGCGCGGCGCCAGGATCATCACCATCTGCCGGCCTTCGAACCGGGCATCGGACTCGACCTTGGCGAACTCGGCGATGTCGCCCTTGACCCGGTCGAGGAGCCGCGTGCCGAGCTCCTGGTGCGCCATCTCGCGTCCGCGGAAGCGCAGGGTGACCTTGACCTTGTCGCCCTCTTCGAAGAAACGCACCATCGAGCGCATCTTCACGTCGTAGTCGTGGTCGTCGATCATCGGCCGGAACTTGACTTCCTTGACCTCGACGACCTTCTGTTTCTTGCGGGCTTCGGCCGCCTTTTTCTGCTCGGCATACTTATACTTGCCGAAATCGAGCAGCTTGACGACGGGCGGGGTGGCGTTGGGTGAAATCTCGACAAGGTCGAGTCCGGCCTCTTGGGCCAGTTGCAACGCGTCTGCGATTGGAACGGTGCCGCGGTTGGCGCCGTCTTTGTCGATCAGGTGTACCTCGCGGACACGGATCTCCTCGTTGATGCGCGGACCGTCTTTCTGGACGGGCGGCGGGGCTCTCATTGGACGACGAATGGTCGCTTTCTCCTCATGCTGTTGACACGGCTCGGTGCGCCGCGACTCTTAATCAATGCGCGGACACCCCAGTAGCTCCAATATATACGAGAATCGGGGCAAAGCAGACCCGAGTCAACGGCGGTTTTTGGTAACCGCAGCGTAAATGGCGAGCACCTGCTGGGCGACGGTCGCAGGGGCGCAATGGGTCGCGACCCATTCGCGTCCGCGCCGCCCGATGGCCCGCCGGACCGCGTCCGGCATGGCCAGAAGCCGGATCAGGGCCGTCGCCAGCGCCTCGGCGTCGTCGGGGGCGAAGCGCAGGCCGGTCATGCGCTCTTCCGGCACCGCGGGCGGCGCCAGCACGACGTCCGATCCGGCCGCGAGGTCGGATACCGCCACCGGTCGCGCCATGGCGAGTGCCTCCAGGATCGTGCGCTGCAGCCCCTCCGGCTGGACCGAGGCTGACAGCACGGCCGTCGCAGCCCCATAGGCGGCGGGCGCGTCGGCCGGGGCCGGCGCCATGCGGACGATGCCGGCGGTCTCGGTCGCCAGCACCAGGTCCCAGAGCTCGCCTGAATAGCGGCTGCGCCCCGCATCCTCGCCCGCGAATACGAACAGGACATCCACGACGCCCATGTCCTTGAGCCGGCGCGCCGCCTGCACCACCACGTGGTGACCCTTCCGGCGCAGCATGCGGCCGGTGACCAGGATCACCTTGGTGTCGCCCTTGACGCCCCAAGTCCGCCGTACCGCGTTGATGCGATCGAGCGTGAGGGCGGTCGGATCGAAGCGGCCGATATCGACCGCGGGCGGGATGACCGCGATCCGCTCCCAAGGCACGCGGTGACGCGCCATGATCAGTTCCGCGATCTGGTTGCTCGGCGTGATCACGCGCGCGCCGCGCGCCATGACGCCGTTGTAGACGTGCTTGAGCGCGTTCTGGTCACGAAAGCCCTTGTACCAGGTCGTGAGGAACGGCACGCGCGCCATGCGCGCCGCCGGCAGCGCGCTCCAGGCGGCGGTGCGGCCGTGCGCATGAACGACGTCGCATCGCCGCTGCCGCAGCAAGCCAAACAACGTGGAGGCGTTGCGCGCGATGACGCCCGGGTTGCGGCTGGCGAGATCGAGACGAATGAGCTCGGCGCCGGCCTCGGCGAGGCGCCCCTCGAGTCGGCCGCCGCTCGAGGCGACGATCGGATGATGGCCGGCGCGCGCGAGCGTTTCGGCAAGATCGATCGCGCCCTTGTCGGCCGCGCCGGTCTCAACCGTCGGAACAGCGATCAGCGCCGTCAATGCGCGCGCCGATGGTTGCGGCACATCCGCGGCGGCGCCGAGGGAGCTGATATCGTTGCGCGTCGCCGTCGATCCGAGTGTCACTCGCAGCTCCCAGATCCGAACCGACACCGTGCGATGCTTTCCGGTGTGGCGATTTTTATTGCGCCGCGGGCCATGAAGTGCCGGCAGCGAAGCTTTCGCTATGATCGGTCACCATAGACCCCGCATGAGTGCAGGGCAACGCGCACCGGAAGGGAATATCGTTGAACGAAATCTTGTTCCTGCCGCATTGTCGGCTGCCCGCATGTTCGCTCGGAAAGAGGTCTCATGGCTGAAGCGCTCAAGTTCATCGACGTCGGTCGTGGCGACCAGGCGCGGGCGATTGCGGTGCGTGCGGCGCCGGGCGCCGCGCCCGGGCTGGTCTGGCTCGGCGGGTTCAAATCCGACATGCAAGGCACCAAGGCGGAAGCGCTGGCGCGCTTCGCGGCCGAGCGCGACCGCGCCATCGTGCGGTTCGACTATTCGGGCCACGGCGAATCGAAAGGCGAGTTCGTCGACGGCACGATCGGGCGCTGGCTCGAGGAAAGCCTCGTGGTGTTTCTCGACTGCTGTCGCGGCCCGCAGGTGCTGGTCGGCTCCTCGATGGGCGGCTGGATGGCGCTCCTGCTCGCGCGCGAACTGCGCCGCGTCGGCGCGCAGGCTGCAAGCCTCGCCGGCATGGTGCTGATCGCGCCGGCGGCCGACTTCACCGAAGCGCTGATGTGGCAGAAATTTTCGCCGGAGATCCGTCGCGAGATCGAGAGTAAGGGTTCCTGGCTGCGGCCGTCACAATACGACACCGCGCCTTACCCGATCACGCGGCAGCTGATCGAGGAGGGGCGAAATCACCTGCTGCTCGGCGGCCTGATCGAGACCGGCTGCCCGGTGCGCATCCTGCAGGGCGTCGAGGATCCGGACGTGCCGTGGGGTCATGCGGTCGAGCTGGTGTCGCGGCTCGCCCAGGACGACGTGGTGCTCACGCTGGTGAAGGACGGCGACCATCGCCTGTCGCGGCCCGAGGATATCGAGCGCCTGCTCGCGGCAATCGAGGAATTCTGAGTCGGCTGCTTGGGACGCGCGGCGGTGCTTGCTTTCGCATTCGTGCGGCGACAAGCTACCTGCAAAACCGTCATCGGGAGGCGGCAAAATGCCCGTCATCAAAGTCACCGACATTGCGTGGGGGCGTTTTCGCTCGCCCGATCTCGACACTCAGGAGGAGTTCCTCACGAACTTCGGCCTGATCAAGGTCGCGCGCACCACCGATGCGCTCTACATGCGCGGCACTGATCCGACGCACCACATCCACGTTACCGAGAAGGGCGCCCCGAAATTCATCGGCTTCGCTTACTACGCGGCGAGCGAAGACGATCTCAAGCGGCTCACCAAGGTGCCGGGCGCCTCCGGCATCGAGTCGATCGACGAGCCGGGCGGAGGCAAACGCGTGCGGCTGACGGAGCCGAACGGATACCAGATCGAGGTCGTGCACGGCATTGCGGCGGTCGAGCCGATCGTGATCAAGGCGCGCCAGAAGCTCAACACCGGCGAAAATCCGCTGTCGCGCGCCGGCGAGCTGATGCGGCTTCCCAAGGGGCCCTCGCACGTCAAGCGAGTCGGCCATGGCGTGCTGATGAGCTCGAAGTTTGCCGAGACCGTGAACTGGTTCCGCGAGACGCTCGGGTTCATCTGCTCGGACGACGTCTATGCGGGCGACAAGCAGAACGTGATCGGCTCGTTCAACCGCTGCGACCGCGGCGACACCTATGTCGATCATCACGTCTTCTTCTGTCTCAATCACCAGAAGACCGGCCTCAACCATCTGTCTTTCGAGGTGCAGGACATTGACGACGTGTGCATGGGCCACGACTGGCTGCAGCGCACCGGCAAGTACGAGCATATGTGGGGCATCGGCCGCCATGTGCTCGGTAGCCAGGTCTACGATTACTGGTCCGATCCGTGGGGCCGCGTGCACGAGCATTGGGCCGACAGCGACCGCCTCAACCTCGCCAACGGCTCGAACCTGGTGACAGCCTAAGAGGCGCTGGTCTCGCAATGGGGCGAGGCGCCGCCGGAGAAATTCATCAACCACGCGAGTGCGTAGGATTTTTCGACTCGTCATGGCCGGGCTTGTCCCGGCCATCCACGTCTTTGCGACCGCGGCCAAGACGTGGATGCGCGGGACAAGCCCCGCATGACGGTTAAAGTCAGCGGACGTCCGTCAACAACGCCCGCAACCCTTCGCGATAGGTCGGATATTTCAGCCGCACGCCGAGCTCGCGCTTGAGCTTGTCGTTCCGCACCCGCCGGTTTTCGGCGTAGAAGCTCGCGGCCATGGGCGACATCGTCTTGACGGCCTCCGTGAACGGAACGACAGGCGGCGCTGGAAGACCGAGCAGCTCCGCGGCGAACGCGATCGGTTCGCCCGGCGGACTCGGCGCGTCGTCGACGACATTGAAGATGCCATCGGCACGGTGTGCGAATGCGGCATCGATCGCCTGCGCGATGTCGGCGACATGGATGCGGTTGAACACCTGGTTGGGCTTGTCGATGTTGCGCGCGCGGCCGGCGCGCACATTGACGAGCGCATTCTGCCCGGGCCCATAGATGCCGCCGAGCCGCAGCGCGGCAACCGGGATACGGCGCGGCTGTCCGAATGCCCGCCATGCTCGCTCGGCCGCAAGGCGTGGGTGCGCGCGCTCGTTGGGATCGAGCGTCGCCGTCTCGTCGACCCAGTCGCCGCCGCGGTCGCCATAGACGCCGATGGTCGAGAGCAGCACCACGGAATTGAGCCGCGGCGCCGCCGCCAGCGCCTCATGCAGCGGTTCGAGTATGGGATCGCCGTGCTCGTCGGGTGCGGCCGAGATCAGCAACGCATTGGCGTGCTCGATCAGGTCGATCAGCGTGCGCGATGCCGTAGCCCCGTCGAACACCAGCATCTCGACCTTGCGGCCGTCGAAATCGCGGGCCCCGAGCGCGGCGGCCCGCCCGTCCGTCCGGCTTGTGCCGATGATGTGGGTGAAGCGGCCGCCGAAGTCGCTCACATAACGCTCGGCGCAGTAGCCGAGGCCGAGGCAGGCGAGCATCGCCATCAGGCGGCGCTCGCACGCAATGCCGCCGCCCATTCGTCGGCGACGGCCGGATCGGCTTCGCGCGCCTGCCGCGTTGCGGCGATCTCCGCGAGCGCGTCACGCGGCAGCAGCCGTCCAAGCGCCCACACGGCGGCGCCGCGCACGAGCGGCGATGTATCGTCGAGCCGCGCCTGCGCGGCGCGCGCGAGCGTCGGATCGCCGCTGTTGCCGATCGCGATCAGCACATTGCGCACGAAGCGGTCGCGGCCGGTGCGCTTGACCGGCGTCTTCGCAAAGAGGGCGCGAAATGTCGCGTCGTCGAGTTGCACCAAGTCGGCAAGTTTTGGTGCGGCGAGCGCCTCGCGCGCCGCCAGCTTGGCGTTACGGCCGTCCTGCGCGAACTTGTTCCACGGGCAAACGCTGAGGCAATCGTCGCATCCGTAGATGCGATTGCCCATCTGCGGGCGCAGCTCGCGCGGGATCGGCCCTTTGTGCTCGATCGTGAGGTACGAGATGCAGCGTCGCGCATCGAGCCGGTAGGGCGCCGGAAACGCCGCGGTCGGGCAGACGTCGAGGCAGGCGCGGCACCCCCCGCAATGATCACTCTCGGACTCATCCGGCGGCAGATCGAGCGTCGTGAAGATCGCGCCGAGAAAGAGCCACGAGCCGAACTGGCGTGACACCAGATTTGTGTGCTTGCCCTGCCAGCCGAGCCCTGCGCTGGCGGCGAGCGGCTTCTCCATCACGGCCGCGGTGTCGACGAACACCTTCACGTCGCCGCCGGCTTTTGCGACCAGCCAGCGCGCGAGCGTCTTGAGGCGCGGCTTGATCACGTCGTGATAGTCGTCGCCCTGCGCATAGACCGATATCGCGCCGCGCTCGCGTTCTTTGAGGATCGCCAGCGGATCGCGCGTCGGGCCGTAGTTGACGCCGAGCATCACGATCGTGCGCACGTCTCGCCACAGCGCGCGCGGATCGCCGCGCCGCTCGCTGTTCGCCGCAAGCCAGTCCATGTCGCCGTGCAGGCCGTCGGCGACGAAGCGCGCGAGCGCGGCCGTGGCCTGCGGGATCGCGTCGGGCCGCGTCACCGCGAGCGCGTCGAAGCCGAGCGCGTGTGCCTCGTCGGCAAGCGCGCGCTTGAGTTCGGCGGCGTTGTTCAGAAGTCGAGGTCCGCGTAGCTCGGCGACGGCGGGACGCCGGCCTGCATGTCGGCGAGCAGCGGACGGAACGACGGGCGCGACTTTACCCGCGCGTACCAATTCTTCGCCGCCTCGTTTTCGCTCCACGGCACGTCACCCAGGTAATCGATCGCCGACAGGTGCGCGGCAGCCACGAGGTCCGCATAGGAGAGCCGATCGCCCGCGAGCCAGTCGCGCGTCTGCACCAGCCAGCCGACATAGGCGAGATGATAGCGGATGTTGGCAAGCGCCGCACGGATCGCGTCGGTGTCGGGCGCGCCGCCGCCCTGCGCGCGGGTCATCTGCCGCTTGAGCACGCGTTCGCCGGTGAGTGGCCCGCTCACCTCGGCAAAGAGCTTCTCGCCGAACCACGCCATGAGCCGCCGCACCTCGACCCGCGCATGCAACTCGCGCGGCAGCAGCCGGTGGTCGCCGAGGTCCCCACCGAGCGTCTCGTCGAGGTATTCGGCGATCGTGCGCGCCTCTGGAATCGGCGGGAGGCCTTCTTCGATCAGCACCGGCAGGGTGCCGGCGGGATTCATCGCCAGGAACTCGTCGCGGCGCTCCCACGGCCGTTCTTCCACCAGCCGGTGGTCGAGTCCGTATTCGCCGAGTGCGAGCCGCACGAAGCGTGAGTGCGGACAGAGACCGTGATGAAACAGCGTCAGCATGAGCTTTGCGGAAAACGCGCCCGGCCATCGCCCCGGGCGGCGCTACAATCGGGGGGTAAGGGTATAGAAATCCTTAATGTGGTGTCATCAGGGCGGCGAGACCTGTGCGGAATCAGTCATTTACCGTTGCTCCGCCGGTATGTATCGGCCACAAAGCGCGTGTAAGCCACGATTCGAGATAGCCCGTTGTCGACGGGCGAGCAAATCGTCGGAGCCGCAAGCGCCATGCTCGATATCATCAAGGCGGTCATCCTCGGCGTCGTCGAGGGCTTCACCGAATATCTCCCGGTGTCGTCGACCGGCCACCTGCTGCTCCTGCAGCATTTCTTCGGCTTCGGCGACGAGGGCTTCGGCAACACCTTCGCGATCCTGATCCAGTTCGGCGCGATCCTCGCGCTGTTGTCCATCTACTTCATGCGGATCGTCGGCCTCTCGGTCGGCTTCTTCATCGATGCGACGGCGCGCCGTTTCGTCATCGGCATCCTGGTCGCCTTCCTGCCCGCCGCCGTGATCGGCGCGCTGCTGCACGGCTTCATCAAGACGGTGCTGTTCAA
>DASXCK010000512.1:0-41555 GCA_036491235.1 Xanthobacteraceae bacterium
AAGATCAAGCCCGAGTTCGACAAGCGCGGCGTCAAGATCATCGGGCTCAGCGTCGACCCGGTCGACCGCCATGCCCAATGGGCGGCCGACATCAAGGAAACGCAGGGGCACGCGCCGAACTATCCGATGATCGGCGACACCGACCTCTCGATCTCCAAGGCCTACGGCATGCTGCCGGCGTCGGCTAGCGGCGACGTCGCCAAGCGCACCGCCAACGATAACCAGACCGTGCGCAACGTTTTCGTCATCGGGCCGGACAAGAAGATCAAGCTTATCCTGGTCTATCCGATGAGCACGGGCCGCAACTTCGACGAGGTGCTGCGCGTCATCGACTCGCTCCAGCTCACCGCCAAGCACAAGGTCTCGACCCCGGTGAACTGGAAGGTCGGCGAGGACGTGGTGATCTCGGGGTCGGTGTCCGACGAAGAGGCCAAGAAGCAGTACCCGTCGGGTTGGAAGTCGCCCAAGCCGTACATGCGCATCGTGCCGCAGCCGAAGTAAGCGGCGAGCATCTGCGTTACCTGAGGCGCGGCTACGGCCGCGCCTTTGCTATTGTGGCTGCCGTTACGCCCTGAGCAGGACTTGATCGATGAACGAACAAGACGCCACCGACATCCAGCCGCCGTTCGCGCAATGGCTCGGCATGAAGATCACGCACGCCTCGCCCGAGCGCATCGTGGCCGAGCTCATGGTGCGCGAGGAGCTCACCAATCGCAACGGCGTGCTGCACGGCGGCGTCGCGATGGCGCTCGCCGACAATCTCGGCGGCACCGCGACCTTTCTCAACCTGCCGCAGGGCGCCGCCACGACGACGATCGAGAGCAAGACCAATTTCTTCGCCGCCTGCACGCTCGGCGAGACCATCACGTCGGAGACGACCCCGCTCCACCGCGGCCGCTCCACCATGGTCTGGCAGACCCGGATCACCCGCGCCGACGGTCGCCTGGCAGCCCTGGTGACCCAGACCCAGCTCGTGATGCCCGGAAGGCGGAAATCCGAGTAGCGCCGGGCGCGAGGCGAGCGGCCGCAACCCCTATGCAACTCCGGGCCACCCGTGTTAACTCCACCCTCGGTGGAAGGGCTCACCAGGGGAATGGGACCGACATGACCTATAAAAAGCTCCTCGCCGCGGCGTTCGCCGCCCTGCCGGCTTGCGCGCTTCCCGCCGCCGCACGCGCGCCGGCCCCCCTCGTTCCCATCGCCATCGTCGAAGACGTCAAGAGCGCGACCGCCGACGTCGAATTCATGGACTATGTCGGCGCCGGCCAGACCATCAAGCTCGGTCCCCACGACGTCCTTGTCCTGAGCTATCTGCGCTCGTGCGAGCACGAGACCATCAGGGGCGGCAGCGTCAGGGTCGGCCTCATGCGCAGCGAGGTCAGCGAGGGCCAGGTCGCGCGCACAAAAGTCGCGTGCGATGGCGGCAAGATCGAGCTCGCCTCGGCGGCGGCGCCGACCAGCGCGGCGAGCGCGTTCCGCGTGCAGAGTGCCGATACCCAGCTCACCCTCTTCGCCCGCAGCCCGATGGTGCAGCTGCCGCAAGACCTCGCGCCGGGCGACCGCACCCTCATGATCGTGCGCACCGACCGCCGCGGCGAGCGCCATACGGTCCGCCTCGCCAACACGGCCGCGGCCGGCGGCTTCGTCGATCTTGCCCGCCAGAAGGTCCATCTGACCCGCGGCGCCAGCTACGAGGCAAGCGTCGGTAGCCACAAGCTCGCCTTCGCGGTCGACCGCAAGGCCCGCTCCGGCGCGGCACCGGTGGTGAGCCGGCTCCTACGCTTCGAGTAGCCGCCAGCGCATGATCCCGAAGAATGGACGCCGTTTTTCGGAAAAGGTCATGCTCCACATAAAAGCCGGAGCGTGATGCCGAGAAGTCATCGCGTTCTCGCGCGCATCGACCGCGGCCGCCTGCGCGCCGCGGCCGTCGCACTCCTGGTCTCGCTTGGCGCCGGCCTGCTTGCCGCCTCGCCGGCTCTCGACGGACTCGCCGGCCTCTCGCTCGACGTGCTCACGGCGCTGCGCTGGCACGCGTTCGGCAACCCGCATCCACCGCAAGATTCACCCGCCGTCGTGGTCGCGTTCGACGAAGAGACGTTTCGCACGCCACCGTTCGCCGGCACCCCGACCGTCACCTGGACGCGCGAGATCGGCCGTGTCCTGAGCGCATTGATCGACGGCGGCGCCGCCGTGGTCGGCTTCGACGTGGTTTTCCCGACCTCGATCGAGCAGTCCGAGCTGCCGTTCGGCGACCCGACGGCGCATGAGACGATCGGCTCGCGCCTGCACGGCTTCGACCGCGATTTCTTGCGCGCGCTCGCCGTAGCCGCGCGCGCCGGCAAGGTGGTGCTGGGCGAGGCGCAGTACCAGGACAAGCCGCTCCTGCCCGCGCCCGGCCAGCGGGCGGCGGTCGGTTTTGGCAGCAACATCCGGGCGCTCAATCTCTACAACGATGCCGACGACATCGCCCGTCGCATGCCTCTGTCGTTCGTGGTCGATGGTGCCCGCGTCCCCTCCTTTGCGATGGAGCTCGCCACCCGCGCGCGCGGTGCGCCGCTGGCGCCGGATCTCGCGCACCTCGGCGCCATCCCCGACGCCATCACGCTCAATTTCGCAGGCGGCGCCGACGACGTCCCGACCTTCTCGTTTGCCGACCTGCACGCCTGCGTCGAAAAGAACGACGCCGAGTTCTTCCGCCGTCAGTTTGCAGGAAAGGTCGTGTTGATCGGCACCGTGCTCGACGTCGAGGATCGCAAGCTCACCTCCAAGCGCTTCGCGACCGCGCCCGAGGGCGCGCGCGCCGCGCGCTGCGCGCTGCCGGCGCCAGCCGTTGGCCAGACGTTCGCGCGCGATGCGATCGCCGGCGTCTACGTCCATGCGACAGCGGTCAACAATCTGCTGCGCCGCGATCCGTTGACCGAGCCCGGCCGCGCCGTGACCGGCCTCATCGCCTTCGCGCTCGCGGCCGTTGCGGCCGCGGCCGCGCTGTGGCTCGGCCCCTCCGCCGCGGTGGGCGTCTTTCTCGGCCTTGTCACGATCTGGACAGGCGGCGCGACGATTGCTTTCCACACCGCGCTGGCGCTGCCGCTGTTCACGCCCCCGGTCGCGGCGCTGGCGGCGCTTGGGCTGATGATCGGCTGGCGGCTCGTCGTCTCCGACAGGAGCCTGGCGCAGGAGATCACGCGCCGGCGCGCGCACGAGGCCGAGATGGAGAGCGCCGCCGCGATCCAGCGCGCCATGCTGCCGGCGAGGCAGCCGGACGAGATCGCCGCGGCGCGCTTCGACGTCTTTCCCTCGATGACGCCGGCGCGCGAGGTCGGCGGCGACCTCTACGACATCGTCAAACTCGACGACGCGCGCGTGCTGATCTCGATCGGCGACGTTTGCGGCAAGGGCATCCCAGCCGCGCTGTTCATGGCGATGACCCAGAGCGTCATGCGCATGGCAGTTCGCCTCGGGCAGGATCTGCAGGCCGAGGTCGGCGCCGCGAACGAAGTGCTGGCCGCCGACAATACCGAGGGCATGTTCACCACGCTGTTCTGTGCCGTGCTCGATCTCGCCACCGGCACGCTCGCGTGGTGCAACTGCGGCCACCCGCCGGCGCTCGTGCTGCGCCACAACGCCGATGCGTTCGAGCAGCTGCGCACCTGTGGCCCGCCGCTCGGGATCATGGAGGGCGTCACGTACAGACGCACCGGCGCGATCGCACTTGCGCCCGGAGATGCGCTGTTTCTCTATACCGACGGCGTCTCCGAGGCCGAGAACCCGAAAGCCGAGCTGTTCGGCGCGGAACGTCTCGAGGCGGCCCTCACCGAGGCACGGGGGAAATCCGCACGCCTCGTGGTCGAGCACGTGGTGGAGCGCGTGACCGCCTTTGCCGATGGTGCGCCGCAATCCGACGACGTCACTTGCGTGGCGATCGTCGCCCAATGAGAGGCGCTCCAAACCGCCTTGACGACGCCTCCCCCGCCGCGTGAAATGCTACCGGTGGGGGAAGAAAAATGGCCAATCCTGGTCTCAAGATCGCGCAACAGCATGCCGGCCCGGTCTGCGTCGTCGCGCTGACAGGCCGCGTCGACAACGCGACCGCAGGCGAGCTGCAGGCAGAGCTCAAAACACTGCTCAATGCCGGCGAGAAGGCGATCCTGCTCGATCTCGCCGGCGTGACCTATCTCACCAGCGCGGCATTCCGCGTGCTGCTGGTCGCCCATAAGCAAGCCCATGGCGCCGCCGCCCGCTTCGCGCTGTGCAACGTCACCGGCCACGTGCGCGACCTGTTCGACCTCGGCGAGCTCACGCAATCCTTCACCATCCTCGGCGCGCGCGACGAAGCGGTCGCGAAGCTGAGCTGATGTGCAGGGTGGGCAAAGGCGGTCCCGACAGACGTGTGACACACGGCCTGCGATCCGCCGTGCCCACGCATCCATCCGCGTGGCATTCGCGTGGGCACGGCGGATCGCGCAGCGTGCGGAATTGCGGAGGCCTCGGCCGCCTTTGCCGACCCTGCCGTCCCTTACAATGGAGGAAGCGGATATGAAAAGGCCTCCGAACCTCATTTACGGCGTCGACGAGAGACCACCGTTGCTGGTCACCGCCTTCAACGGCGCCCAGCACGTCGCGCTGATCGCCATCAACTTCGTCTATCCTCTGGTCATCTTCCGCGCCGCCGGGACGCCCATCGCGCTCATCGGCGACATGCTCTCGGTCGGCATCCTGGTGCTCGGCATCGGCACCATCCTGCAGGCGCGCCGGCTCGGCCCGATGGGCTCCGGCTACATGTGCCCGGCCACCTTCACGGCCACGTATCTCGCACCCTCGCTGGTTGCGGCCCGCATCGGCGGGCTCCCGCTGCTGTTCGGCATGACGGCGTGCGCCGGCCTGTTCGAGGCCGCTATCGCGCCGCTGCTCAATCGGATGCGCTCGATCTTCCCACCCGAGGTCTCCGGGCTCGTCATCCTGCTGATCGGCCTCTCAGCCGGCATCTCGGGGGTGCGCCTGATGCTCGCGCCCAACGCCGCGCCCGTCACCGACAGCGAGTGGGCCGTCATCGCGATCACGCTCGCCGCCATGGTGTCGCTCAATGTCTGGGGCAAGGGTCTCGCCGGCATGCTGTGCGCGCTGATCGGCGTCGTGGTCGGCTACATCGCGGCGGCCGCTGCCGGCCTGCTGGCGGATAGCTTCTCGGCCGTGCTCGAGGCGCCCTGGGTCGGCCTACCGTTGCCGCACCATCTCGCTTGGTCGTTCGACCCGGCGCTGATCGCGCCTTTCGCCATCACGGCGGTCGCGGCGGCGCTCAAGGCCGCCGGCACCATCGCGGTGTGCCAGCGCATGAACGACGCCGACTGGGTGCGTCCCGAGATGAAGACCACTGTCGGCGGCGTGCTTGCCGACGGTGTCAGTACCGCAGTCGCCGGCGTCTTCGGCGCCGTCGGCACCAATACGTCGACGCCGGCGGTCGGCCTCGCCTCGGCGACCGGTGTCGGCAGCCGCCAGGTCGCCTACGCGGCCAGCCTTATCTTCGTGGCGCTCTCCTTCTTTCCGAAGCTCGCGGCGCTGCTCGCCATCATGCCGCGCGCCGTGATGGTGCCGGCGCTGCTTTTTGCCGCCACCTTCATCATCATCAACGGCATTCAAGTGATCGCCTCGCGCCTGCTCGACGTGCGCCGCTCGCTGGTGATCGGCCTCGCCATGGTGGCCGGCGCCTCGGCCGACATCTTCCCGACGCTCGCCACATCGGCGCCCAAGGCGATCGCGCCGCTGGTCGGCTCCTCGCTGGCCTTCGGCACCGTGATCGCGCTCCTGCTCAACCTGATCTTCCGCCTCGGCGTCACGCGCAAGGCCGGCTTCACGATCGCGGAGCCGGATATAGCGAGTCAGGCGACCGAGGAGTTTTTTGCCAAGCAGGGCGGCGCCTGGGGGGCGCGGCCCGACATCATCAAGCGCGCCACCTTCGCGGTGGTGCAACTCGCCGAGGCCGTGTTCGAGAATTGTGAGCCGGAGGGCCCAGTCGCGGTGACCGCGACGTTCGACGAGTTCAATCTCGACGTTCGCATCGCATACGCCGGCGCCCTGCTCGAATTCCCCGACCGCCGTCCAACCGACACGGAGATCCGCGAAAGCGATGATGGCGTGCGTCGCCTGGCCGGCTTCATGCTGCGCCACAGCGCCGACCGCACCCGCGCGGACCGGGCCGGCGCGCAAAGCGTCGCCTTATTCCACTTCAATCATTGACCTCGAAATCACTCGCACGTGACGCCGCGCTCTTTAATCTTACCTTGGGTTCGCCAAGGCGGCCCTTCCCGCTCCCGCTGGAATCCGGCTGCCTTTTGCATGCGCGATGACGACGGCGCCCGCGCGTCTATTCGCACGCGCGGCCGAGACGATCATACCGCTCAACCACACCGAGAAGCATCATCATACTTTCTTTGATCGGAGGACCCCGTAGAAGATTTCGAAAGTTCCATCGAGCGCCGGCACCCAGAATAAATACCGTAATAATTACAAGTTCCTAAGTGCAGAATCTCACAAAGCGATTTGGTCCCATTGTGACCGAAACATCACAGCTTTCGGGCGCAACTCTCAGTACGTTTTGCGTAACGGAGTGAGTCGATTCCGGACATTATCTTCACCAACGTACGACCTCAGGGTGGGTGAGTTGACAAAGAAACTACTGCTCTCGTCGGCGATCGTCATCGCCGCTATCTCGACCGCATCGGCGGCCGATCTTTCCCGACCGATGTACACCAAGGCGCCGCCGGTGGCGCCCTATGCCTTCTCGTGGACCGGCTTCTACGTCGGCCCCAATATCGGTGGCAAATGGGCGCACACCGACGACACCCTCAACGTGGGCGGCGCTTCGCTTGGGCTCGGTTCGACGACCGACAGCACTGTGATCGGCGGCGGCCAGATTGGTTACAACTGGCAGATGGGCCAGTGGGTCGTCGGCCTCGAAGGCGACATCGACGCGCAGCACTGGTCGACGACGCGGCTGCTCCTGGGCGGCACGTTCACGGCGGACAGCCACTGGGAGGCGTCGATCCGCGGCCGCATCGGTTACACCTGGGATCGTGTTTTGCTTTACGCCACGGGCGGCGCGGCCTTCACCCAGTTGAATGTCGGCACCAACATCGGCGCCGGCCTCGTGTCGGACGACCAGACGATCGTCGGCGGCACGGTGGGCGGTGGCATCGAGTACGCCGTCACCAATAACATCAGCCTGGGTGTCGAAGGCCGCTGGACCTTCTACGGCGACAATAACTTCAACGGCGGTCCCGGGGTCACGCAAAACGTCAAGCTCGACACCACCGAGGTGCTGGGCAAGCTCAACTTCCATTTCTGATCGCGGCATCCATCCGTTGCCACGGAATGAGGAGCCGGACTGCGGGCCGGCTCCTTTTTTGTTGGTCGCGACACAGGACATCCGAGCGAACCGTTGACTGACGTCTTGTCGAGGCGCCTTTTCGCCCGGCACCCATGTCGCAAGAGCGACGCGAAGGAGCGCGGGCGCATCCGAACGTCCTAACAAGGAGCCGCCATGCTCGGCATCCATGACTTCTGGCTGTTCGTCGCCGCCGGCCTCCTGCTCAACATCACGCCGGGGCCGGACTTCGCCTATGTGGCGGCGCGCAGTGCGCAGCTCGGCAGGCGCGCCGGCGCCGTGGCGGCGCTGGCGATCGCGTCGGGCTGCCTCGTGCATATCGCGGCCGCAGCACTCGGACTTTCGGCGCTGCTCGCCACCTCGGCATTCGCGTTCTCGCTGCTCAAGTGGATCGGCGCCGCCTAACTCGTCTATGTCGGCATCACGCTCCTGTTCGCCACCTCGCCCGCACCGCCATCACGCAATGCGTCGCCCGCGGAGCAGACGCCGCATGCGGACCCGACGCCGCTGCGCACCGTGTTCTGGCAGGGCTTCCTCACCAACGCGCTCAATCCCAAGGTCGCGCTGTTCTTCTTCGTCTTCCTGCCGCAGTTCATCGACACCGACGCGCCGTCAAAACCGCTCGCCTTCGTGACGCTCGGGCTCGTGTTCAATTTCACCGGCGCCGTATGGAATCTGGGTGTCGCCTGGTTTGCGGCGCGCGTCGCCGCCACGCGCCCCTACGCCCGCATCGGCCGCCGGCTGCAGCGTGCCATTGGCGGCATGTTCATCGCGCTCGGCGTGCGCCTCGCGCTGGTGCAACGCCCTTGACTGTGGAACCGCCCCAACTAACATCCATGCTCGTTGATGGGGATGGAGTCCCCCGAAACCGCCCGCAAGGCTGATGACTCCTACCGGGCGCGCTCGCGTCGGTAGGAGATATTCTCCACCCCGCCGCGCCCAACGAGGGCGCAATGACGGGTCGGTCTACTCCCCTGGCAATCGCGTTCTGGATGGTGGGTGCCTGTTGGGCCGTCGCCGCCGTCGCGTATCTGTGCGGCGCGACCACCGAATTTGTGATCCCGCTGGCGATCCTCGGCGTCTGCACCGGGATCGTGGAATTCGCAATCAGGAGGAAGCGAAGGTGAATCTGCAATTCATTCTGGCGGTGGCCATCGGCGGAGCGATTGGATCGGTCGCGCGCTACATGGTCGGCATCGGATCAGGCAAGCTCTTCGGTCTCGATTTCCCGTGGGGGACGTTGATCATCAACGTGACGGGATCGTTCTTGATCGGGGCCTTCGTGGCACTGTTCGCCACCAAGTGGCAGCTCTCGCAGGCGATGCGCATCTTCCTGACCGTCGGCATCTGCGGCGGCTACACGACCTTCTCGACCTTCTCGCTCGACGCCTTTTATCTTGCCGAGCGTGGCGCCCTGATACCAGCCGCGGGTTACGTGCTGGCGTCGGTCGTACTGTCGATCGCGGCGCTTGTCCTTGGCGTCCAGCTCATTCGGCTGATACCCTAGCCTTCCTCAACGGATGATCCCTGTTTCTGGCAAAAAGGACATTCCGATGATTTCGACGCGAACGCTGATCGTCGCCGTGGCCATGCTCGCCGCGATCCCGGCGGCTCGCGCGCAAGACGCGAAGGGCGACGGCGGCTGCGTCTTCGACGACCTGCACTACTCGATCGGCTCGATCATCTGCGTTCCAGGATCCAACATTGTCCTGCGCTGCGTCCCGGGAGGTTCGCCGGGCCAGGGATCGCCGCGCCCGAGCGCCCCTTTCTGGGATACCGGGGTGGCGGGCTGGCCGGCCGAGCAACCGGGCCAACACGCGTGCTTCACCCGTGGGCCGCCGCGATAGTAACGCGCCCAATCCGACGTTCACGGTCCGATCAGCATCCATACGCCACCGACCAGCAGCACCGCCGGATGCAGCGTAGCGCGCGCGGCGCGAGGTGCTTGACGCCAGGCCAGGCGTCGAACGCCGCGCCGATCGCGGCTGCTACGAGCCAGAGCAGCACGTCATTACCCGGCCCGCGCCACCGACGCGGGTCTTGACGAGCATCAAATATTTCTATAATCGTTGAAATATGGAAACTTCAGATGCCGTGACGGCATTGGCTGCGCTTGCGCAGGACAACCGCCTCGAGATTTTCCGCGCGCTCGTGCAGGCGGGGCCGGACGGGATGGCGGCCGGCCAGGTCGCCGAGACGCTCGGGCTCGCGCCCAACACGCTGACGTTCCATTTCGATCGGCTGCGCGTCGCCGGCCTCGTCACCGTACGCCGCGACGGCCGCTCGATGATCTATGCAGCGCGGTTCGAGACCATGAACGGCCTGTTGGCCTTCCTCACCGAGAACTGCTGCCAGGGCGGCCGCGACCTGCGCGCCGGCGGCATTGTGCAAGCCCAAGGAAATGACAAAGGGAACCATCAGGAGAGTCGGCCATGAAGCGGTTTCACGTGCACGTCGCCGTCGATGATCTGACCCAATCCATCGGCTTCTACTCGGCACTGTTCGCGGCGGAGCCTTCCGTGATCAAGACCGATTACGCCAAATGGATGCTCGATGATCCGCACGTCAACTTCGCGATCTCGACGCGGGGCCGGCAAGCCGGCCTCGATCATCTTGGCATCCAGGTCGAGACCGGCGACGAGCTCGACGCGATTTACGCCCGCTTGCAGCGGGCCGGCGGCGACGTCATTGAGCAAGGGCAGACGGCGTGCTGCTACGCCAAGTCGGAGAAATCGTGGATCGACGATCCGTCCGGCATCGCCTGGGAAGCGTTCCACACCACGGGTGAGAGCACCAACTACGGCGACGGCAGCGGCGAGCGGGTCGCACGGGTCGCACACGAAAAATCCTGCTGCGCGCCCGCCGCGCAGGTTGCGGAGCCGACCGCCAAGCCGGCGCAATCGTGCGGCTGCCCGGTCTGAGGCGCGCCATGACCGATCGCCCCTACAACGTTCTCTTTCTCTGCACCGGCAACTCGGCGCGCTCGATCATCGCGGAAGCGATCCTCAACAAGGTGGGCGCAGGTCGCTTTCACGGCTTTAGCGCCGGCAGCCAGCCGAAGGGGCGCGTGAACCCAGAGACGCTCCGGCTGTTGCAGGGGCTCGGTTTCGACACCGCCGGCCTTCGTTCGAAGTCATGGAGCGAGTTCGCGGCGCCGGGCGCGCCGGCGCTCGATTTCGTGTTCACGGTTTGCGACAACGCCGCCGGCGAGACGTGCCCGGTGTGGCCGGGCCAGCCAATGACCGCGCATTGGGGCGTGCCCGATCCAGCCGAGGCCACGGGCTCGTCCGCCGAGGTTGCCCTCGCCTTCAAGGACGCCTATCGGATGCTCAACCAGCGCATCGGCGTCTTCGCGGCGCTGCCCCTGCGCGCACTCGATCAAATGAGCCTGCAAAACAAGCTGCGCGAAATCGGCCGCATGGCGGGCGCAACCGCCAAGGCGAGCGCCGCAACGTGAACGCATCGCTGGCGCAACGCGGCGCCGCCGAGTGCCTCGGCACCGCGTTCCTGCTTGCCGGCGTTGTCGGCTCCGGCATCATGGCGGCGAAGCTCGCGGGCGGCAACGGCGCGCTCGCGCTCCTCTGCAACACGATCCCGACCGGTGCCATCCTCACGGTGCTGATCCTCACCTTCGGTCCCTTGTCGGGCGCACACTTCAATCCGGCCGTCACCCTTGCGTTCATGCTGCGCCGCGAGCTGCCGCCAGGCATCGCGGCCTTCTACGTCGTGGCGCAGGTGCTCGGCGGCATTCTCGGCGTGCTCGCCGCGCACGCCATGTTCGGGCTGCCGCTGTGGCAGGTGTCGGCGACGGTGCGCACCGGCGCCAACCAATGGTTTGCCGAGTTCGTCGCAACCTTCGGCCTGCTGCTCGCGATCCTGGGCACGCGCTCGGCCTACGCGGTCGGCCTCTACATCACGGCCGCCTATTGGTTCACGGCATCGACCTCGTTCGCCAATCCGGCCGTGACGATCGCCCGCGCATTGTCCAACACCTATGCCGGGATCGCGCCCGCCGGCGTCGCCGCCTTCATCGCTGCCCAGATCGCCGGCGCGCTCGCGGCGGCCGCGATCGGAAGGTGGCTGCTGGCGAAGTGAGACGGGCGTCTACGGAATCGCCGAATCGTCATCACGCGTTACGTCGTGTCCTCGTGTGCGCCCTCCTCCGGACGCAGCGAAAAAGCGGACCTCGGCGAGGATCCGAAATGTGCTATATGTGAAAATGTTGTTGCCGCCTCTTCCTCTTGGGGACTATTCATCGGTTTGATGGTTGAGCGCCATTGACGGTAGCGAAACTCACCATTTCGATCGACCTTGAGCTCGCTTGGGGCGTATGGGATCACCTCACGCCGACAGGACTGCGTCTCGTCGAGACCGCCGAGCGGCCGATCTGCACGGCCCTGATCGAGCTGTTCGACCGCCATCGGGTGCCCGCTACGTGGGCGATCGTCGCGGCGCTGCTCGATGAAGCGAGTGCCGCGTCGCGCCCTGGCCCGAAAGCGTGCTGGTTTGCGCCCGACATCATCGACCACCTTCGAAGCAACAAGGCCGGACATGAGATCGGGTCGCACAGCGGGCGCCATATCTATTTCGACAACGCGAGCGCCGACGACGCCCGAGCCGATCTCGAGTTCGCCAAATCCGTTCACCACGCACATGAGCTGGGCTTCAAGTCGTTCGTGTTCCCGCGCGGCGCATCCGGCCATCTTGACGCTGTCGCAGACGTTGGTCTCAAGGTCTTCAACGCCGCCGATGTCGGCTGGGTCGAGTCCGCACGGCGCCTTGGACGCCACGCGGGGCAAATCGCGAACCTGCTCGACAAGCTGCTGCCCGTGCCGCCGCGGTCCGCGCGCCCCGAGCCATGCGGCGAGCTGATCCACATCGCGAAATCCATGCTGCTCATGGCACGTAACGGCCCGCGCCGTTTCGTCCTGCCTGCGGTCACGCGCGCCAAGCTACGCGCCGGGCTGCGGCGCGCGCAGGAGACCGCCGGGATATTCCACGTCTGGTTCCACCCATCGAATTTCTATTTTCGTCGTGACGAGCAGCTCGCGACGCTCGACTGGTTTTTGGAGCACGCGGCGAAAGAAGCCGCGCAGGGGCGCGTCGATTTCCGCACAATGGGGTCTTATGCGCTCGAGCCTGCGAGCCCCGTCCCGGACCACGCTCCATGAGCGAAACGAGCGCGAAACCGCGCGCCGGCACGGCGGCGGACGACTACGAGCTTGTACCGGCCGTCTCGGTCGACCATGCGGCGCTCGTCGATTTCGTCCGTGCGATCTGGCCGGAGCTCGCACCCGAGGCCCGCATCCGCGCCTTCTGGTGGAAGCGGGCGGGCCCGGAGCATGCAGTCGCAGCCGTAGACCGGACGAGCGGCACGATGGCGGGCCTTTGCGGCGGCCGCCATTGCGTCTTCGGCATCGGCGGCCGCGACGTGCCGGCTGTCGCAATCTGCGACTGGTACGTGGCGCCTGGTCATGTCGGCCGCGGACTTGGCAAACGATTGGTGCGGCACTTCGAGAAGCCGGAGCGTTTTCTCTACGCTTTCTCGATCTCCGACGCGGCGATCGCGAATTTCCAAAAACTCGGCTGGATGGGCCCTTATCGATCGTCCCTGATGCTTCTGCTCGTCCCGCCCGTGCTCGCGAAACATGTTGCGCGTCTGCGGCGCCAACCCGGTCTGAGCCTTGATTTCCATGAACGCGCCGGTGGCGAACTGCTCGGCCCGCTCGGCGAGACGTTCGATCGCATCGAGGCGCATCGCGCCGGCGCGCCGGCGCATATGCGGCGCAGCGCGGCTGAGTGGTCGTGGCGCCTGTCGGTCTGCGGCGGTCGGCGCTACCGATTCTGCGTGGCGCGGCGCGCCGGCGATCCGGTCGGCTACGTCGCGGTGCGGCGCATGACGCCCGGCCGCAGCCGCGGCCTCGATCGCCTGCGCGCAGCCATCATCACCGACCTCGCGGCGGTAAATGACGACGCGGCCGTACTTCACGCGCTTGCGGGCGGGGCCGTGGCACTCGCGGCCGATCTCGGCGCCCGCGCGATGCTCACCGCGTTGACGACTGACGCGCATCGCGCCGCTCTCGCGCGGATCGGTTTCATATCGCCGGCGACCCCGCTCATCGGCCGCGTGCTCGCACCGCGAGCGCCGCAATTCATGTGGCTGCCGCGCGGACCGGGCGACGGGCTCTCGGCCGGCGACCTCTCGCTGAGCTTTGCCGACGTCGCGATCGATCTCGATCTGTAGTCCGGTTTAAGATCAAGGGTCGACTCAGTTCGCGTCACACCAGGAAGCCCGGATGGCCACCCCCGCATTACGCATCCACGTCCTGATCTCCGGCGGATTCTCGGGCGCATATGAACCGTTGGTCGTGGAATTCACGCGGGCGAGCGGCATCGAGGTCACGACCGGATCGGGCGCCTCGCAGGGCAGCGGACCGCAGACGATCGGCGCGCAACTCGCGCGCGGGGTTGCGGCCGACGTCGTGATCCTGTCGCGCGAAGGTCTCGCCGAGCTCGTCGCCGCGAAGGGCATTGCGGCCGGGACGGCCGTCGACCTTGCGCGCGTCGGCCTCGGCGTCGCGGTGCGTGCCGGCGCCGTGCATCCGGACGTCAGCCGCGTGGACGCCGTCAAACAGGTTCTTTTGAAGGCCAAAACGATCGCCATCCCGGCGAGCACCAGCGGCATCTGGCTCAAGGACCAGCTCTTTCCGCGCCTCGGCATCGCGGACCAGATCGACGCCCGGATGACGCCACGCGGCTCGGGCGCGGCTGCCATGGTCGCGACCGGCGACGCGGATATTGCCGTGATGCCGGTAAGCGAGATCCTCGCCGCCCCCGTCGTAGAATTCGCCGGCGCCTTCCCGCTGGAGATTCAGATGATCCAGGTATTTGCGGCGGCGGTCGTGACAGGCTCAAACGCAATCGACGCGGCGAAGCAACTGATCGAATTTCTTGCTTCGGCGCAGGCGGCGGAAACGATCAGGCGCAGCGGCATGGAGCCGATCGGCGCGTCGACATAGGTGCAAGCGTCAGTGCGCCCGCCGGGCGCTAGGCGACGGCGGGCGCACTGCATTTATTGTATTTGTGATTTGTGGCGTGGAAGGCTCTGTCCCTCACCGCTCCTCAGTGACCGTGGCCTTGGCCATCGTTGCCATGACCACCGTCGCCATGACCCACGTCGCCACGATCATCATCGTCGTTATCGCGCCGCGCCAAGTTGGTGCCCGGCGTGAACGACACACCGCGCAGCACCTCGCCGAAGCGCGCGGTGCGCACGGTGCGGAAGCGCTCCCGCGCCGGCAGGGTCGTGGCCGCGACCGTGTCGGTGATCGCCACCAGCTTGTTCGGATCGGCGCCCTGGTCGCCGTTGCCGCTCACCGTCGAGGTGATCGCCCAGATCGTGACGGTGCCGTCGCGGTGCACCCGGCCCGTGATGTTGCGCAGGCCGTCGGTCGCCGGCGACCACGGCAGGCCGGTCGCTGCGTTGTTGCCGGTCGGATAATTCTCGATCGTGTACGGAACGCCGAGATCGAGGCCGGCGGAGAGCACGTAGGCGAGCTTCCAGGCGCCGGCCGTCGTGTCGAATATCCACTTTTGCAGCCCAGCCGTGGTCTGCGCCGCAGCGTCCGTGAAAGTGCCGCTCGCCGCATTGAAGGTGGTGCTGCCGTTGCCCTCGTCGGCCACGTAGACCGTAGTCGCATTGGCGAACCAGACCCCGAACGGGAACGCGGTCTTGCTCTTGGTCGCGGTCGGGAAGCCGTTGAGGATGCACATGTTGTAGGGAAATACGCCCTGGGTCTGCAGGTTCGCGGCGTTGAACGAGATCGGCGCCGTCGGCAGCGTGACGAGCGGCTTCGGCACACCCGTTCCGTTCGGGCAGGCGAGCGGCCGCTGCTGCGCGTCGAAGCCGGAGGTGTCGACGAAGTAGAGCGTGTTGACGCCGTTGCTGCCGCTGCCCTTGGTGACATAGACGACGTTGTTGAAAATCGTCAGGCCGCGGAAGTTGGTGTCCTTGCCGATCTTGTCCGTCTTCTTGGTGCCAGGGACCTGGAGAATATTGAAGCTGCCGAGCGGCGTCGGCAGGCCCGGGTCGACCTGCCGGCTCAGCGGCCTGTTCTGCGGGGTTAGGATCTGCGCGCCGCCGCCGACGATGACCCCATCCGGCTGCGGATCGTTGCCGTTCCCGGCGTTGCCGGTGAGGTAGGCGACGTTCACGCCGTTGCTGTTGTTGATGATCGCAGCGCGGCCATTGTTGCCGCTATACGCGTTCGTCTTGGTGAAGCGGAAATGCCCTCGCGCGTCCACCTGGGCGACAACGCGGTAGTCCTGCCCCGGCACCGGGTCGGTCGGATCGATCACGAACGGCGTATTGGAGTTGGACACGTCGACTGCACCCGCCGGTGCCAAGTAACCCATGAAGGAGACGAACTGCCCGTCGGTCGACAGGTTGAGCGCAATCTCCGACTTCGACGAGAAGCTCGTGACCATCTGGTCCGAGTTCGGCCCCATGTTGCGCTGCGCGCTGTTCGGCACTTCGAGGGAGCGGACGACCTCGCCACCGCGCGTCAGCTCGTCGAGAAAGATCTTGGTCGTGACGCCGAAGCTCGGGTCGGGGAGGACATTGTTGAACACCGTCGGATAGGCGCCGTTCGCCGTCGCAGTCACGCAGTTCGGCGCGACGCAGTTGGGTGGCAGCTGGGTGACGCCCGGCACGATGTTCGGATGGACGTCGTAGACGGATCGGCTGACCAGCAGGCGGTTCGGTTGCAATGCTGCGCCGTTGTCGTCGGCGAGCGCCGTCGGGGCGAAAGCCACGGTCGAGAGCAGCAGCGTGATCGCCAAGGGAGGCGGTGCAATAATAAGGCGAGAAAATGCATGCCTGTCCATGATCGCGAATCTCCGTGCGCGTGCGTTGCAGCGAAAACGCCCCGCCCGGTATCATGCGGATGTCATGTGACGGGTTGACGAAAGCCCGCACCATGCGGCCTCGTCCGCCCTTGGCCTTTTGCGAAAGTCCGACGGACGAAAACGAAAGCGTGACGCTCGCGTTTGCGCACCCGCAGATCGCCAACCTCACACGCATCCGCCAAACGCGTGCGTCGCGCCCCTCGTGTTCCAGTCACGGAACCGCGTTCGCGTTCATTATCATCGGCTCTTCTGGGGACAACGCACTCTTCGCGCGGCACGCGGATTCGACTCTGTTATCGTGACTGCGGGGATCATGCACTGGGGAAACAACAACAATGAAAAGTGTCGCGTTGCTGACGCTCGGCTTGTTCATCGCTTGCTGCCCGGCCATGGCAAAATCGCATCATGGGCATCGCCATGTGACCCACACGGCCCACCACGCCCTTCCGGCTCATCACCGCAATCTCGCTCACGGCACGCACCACGCCCAGGTCGCCGCTCGTCACGCCGCCGTCGAGGGCGAGTCCCATTCCGGCATCACGTGCGAGATGGTTCGCGCTTATGTCGCGCAGGTCGGATTGGCACAAGCGGCTGCGATGGCGCACTCCGCCGGCATCACCTCGGCCGAGAAGGAGCGCGCGCGGCGCTGTCTCGCGCAGAAGAGCTGATCACCGCGCACAGCGCTCTCTACGCTGGCGTAGCGGATTGATCGGCAAGTCATCCTGGGGCAGAACACCGGGCCGATCGCGCGCCAGACCAACAGCACGCCAGCGGCGGGCGCGACGGCTATCGCCGGTGTTGCGTCCCCAAGGCGACATATCGGTCAACGCCGATGCGTCGCGGCTCCGCTTCCTGCTAGGGATGCGGCCCCCACGGCGCCGCGGTCAGAAGCTTGACCTCCTGCGACATCGTCAGCGGACGGAATTTCGACGCAAAGCCTTCGACGAAATCCTTATTCGCGAAGACCGCGGCCCAGTGCTTGCGGCGGTCGGCATCGTCGTCGAATTTCCATAGATGCACGAGCTGATTGATCGTGCCCGTGTCGGCCTGGAAATACCCGATGAGGTTCTTGTCGTGGCCGCCCTTCTGCAACGCCGGGAATCCGAGCTCCTGATAAAGCTTGACCGCTTCCGGCATCTTGCCGACGTAGAGCGTGTAGGTACGCATCTCGTAAAGCGCCATGGTCACCTCCTCTTGGCAACGCAACATCTGGATCGCGACCGCTCGCGGATTTGAACCAGCCCGGCGGTGTCCCGCCGAGCTGGAACGAACGCGTCGCGATTGGCCGGCTATTTGCGCTCGACGAAAATCTCGTGGCAATCGGCCGGCCCGACATTTTCCGCCGAGTGCGACACGATGATGGGGACCGCCATGGCGGTCTCGGCCTTGCTGGTGGCCATTCTGATCTTTCCATCCGCGCCGTACAGCTTCGGGCTGCAGCCACTGACGGAATAAATCACCGCGGGGACCGGATGGCCATGCGTCTTGTCATGAACGCCCTTCTTCCGGATGGCCTCGATCACGCGAAAATTCGAATCCTCGAAGATCACTTTGTAGACATCCGGATCCGCCTGGTACGTCGGCGGGGCACTCTGCGCGGCGGCATACGACGACGCCATCCCCACAACCGGCGCGGACAACGCCAGCATGGCTCGTTGCTTCATTGCATTCTCCCCTATGGAAATGCACGCTCGGACGGCATGCTGGCGGGAGGATGCGATTTTTGTGATTGATGCGCAATGCGCGCCCGGGCGGCCCCGTTACGCCGCCGGGCCGCTCTCGACCGCCCGCGCCGGGGCCTCGGTCCATTCCGACATGGAGCCGTCATAGAGCGTGACGCCGGGGTGGCGCAGCAGCTCGGAGAGAACGAACCAGCTCGTCGCCGCCTGGTGGCCGGTGTTGCAGTAGCTCATCACCGGCTTGTCGGGCACGACGGCGAACAGACGCTCGAGTTCGGCGAGCGGCCGCAACCGTCGCGCCGCCGGATCGAATGCCGCACTGTGATCGAGATGCAGCGCGCCCGGCAGGCGGCCGGCGCGCAATGCCTGCGGGCTCTTCTCGCGGCCTTCGAAGTAGGACACGGAACGGCTGTCGAGCAGGATCGCACTCGCGTCCGCGACCGCGCGCTCGACCGCGGCGCAGTCGGCGTGCCAGCTCGCATCGAGCACGACCGGGTAGGATGCGTCCGATGTACCCGCGCCCGCGCCGGACTCGGTCGGGCGCCCCTCCCCGGCCCATGCCGCCATGCCGCCATCGAGGATCGAGACGGCGCGGTGGCCGGCGGTCTTCAACGTCCAGTAGACGCGCGCCGCGGCGGAGAAATCGCCGACCGTGGTGCCGGCCGAGACGATGACGACATGATGCGTCGGCGTCGCGCCGAGCCGCCCGATGATCCGCGCGAGTGTTGCGGTCTCGGGCAAGAGCCCGGACGCCATGCCCTGGGTGCGGCGCCAGCCGTCCTTGGCGTAGTCGGTGTGCACGGCGCCCGGCACATGCGCCTGCTCGTAGGCGGCGCGCGCACCGCCATCGACGGCCGAGCGGATGTCGACGATGCGCAGCCGCGCGTCGTCGAGCCGCGCCGCGAGCCATTGCGCGGAAACGAGTGGTAAAACGTCAGTCATGCCTACTGATCCTGCGCCCCGCACGGCCTATAGCACGTGCGGCCATGGCCGGAACAGCATGGAACCCAAACGGCTGGTCGACAGTTTATTAGGGCACCGAACCAAGAGGCCGGCCATGCGCCCCTCCCGCCTCGTCCCGATCAGCGTCCTCGCGGTCTCCTCTGTTGTAATGTCGGTCGGCGTGCCGACCAGCCCCGCGCTTGCGCGTTCGCCCTTCCCGGGCGTCCTGGCACCGATTTTCGGCGCTGTCGGCCACATGCTGCCGCATCGCCACTGGCATCGCCGACATCATGTTGCGTCGCATCGGCCCGACCACCACGCGACTGAGCGCCGTGCAGCAGAAGAGCCCGGCGGGGAGCAAGCCGCCGCCGAAAAGCCCACCAATGCGAACACGACGAGCGCCGAGCCGAACACCGCCGCGCGCGGACAGATTGCCGCGGGCGCTCCGCTGTTCTGGCCGCAACTGGCCGACGACATGTTCGATTACGTGTTCTGGCCGTCAGGCAACGACGACCGGTTCTGGGCCTATGGGTATAATGAGATCGTCGAGGGCGCGTTGCGTCCGGCGAGCCGCGAGACCCTGCGTGCCTCGACGCCGGCGCCCGGCCGCCATGAGACCACCGCCCAGACCACGGGGTCGGTCGCGAACGCCCCCTCGGTCTGCGCGAGCCAGCAAGGCGGCGAGACCGCCGACAGCCTGATCAAGCGCATCGAGTCGACCGTGCAGCCGACCGATCCGCAGCGCGCCGCGCTCGACGATCTGCATGCCGCCGCCCAGCACGCATTCGACTACTTCGACAACGCCTGCCCGAAAACGCGCCCGCAGACGCCGACCGCCCGGCTCGACGCCATGGAGGATCGCATCTGGGCGGCCCGCCAAGCGCTTCTGGTCTTGCGCGCGCCGGTCGACAAATTCTATGCGACGCTCACCGACGCGCAGAAGACGAGCCTCAACGGCCCCTCCGGCCCCTCGGGCTCATCCGGCCAGTCGACGACGCGCGCCGCCGGTTGCCACGAGAGCAACATCGACCTCACCCACATGCTCATGGGGCGCGGCCGCCCCGACCCCAAACAGCGGCCTGGCCTCGAAGCGCTGCAAAAGACCTCGACGGGCCTTTCCAGGCTGCTGGCCTCATCGTGCCCCGCGACCCAGCCCACGACCCCGGTCGATCGGCTCGATACCGCCGACCGCCGGCTCAACTCGATGCTCTATGCCGTGGTCACGCTGCGCGCGCCGCTCGACGCGCTCTCTTCCGCGCCCGCCGCCGAGAAGAAGCAGCCGCGCGTAAGCGGCCTGCGGCGATAACGTAAGCGCGCACACGCAGATAGCGCGTTTCGCTGAGCTTCAACGTCATAATCAACTCAACGTCACGGCCGGTCATAGACGTTGGAAGAACGGCGTCGCCTCCGCCTATGCGCTCTGCGCTTAGGCGGATTGAAACCCGTTCCGTAGCTCGCGCAGGCAGTGAAGGCGGGTCGCTCGCCTAGGTCCCGGCCGTCCACGTCCTGCTGCAAGGAAGACGTGGATGCCCGTGACGAGCACGGGCATGACGCGTGTATTTTGCGCGCGCTCTGCCCCCGTAAATCAATCGTTAACGCTAAATTGCCCGGGCGCGACGCCGGTCGAAAGAAATTGCGAACGGATTGGCCTGTAGATTGAGCCGCGACGGAAGGGCCTGTCGTCGTTTTGCGTTGAGGAAGACTTTTGCGTTGCCGGCGTCCGCTGCAGCACGGGCGCGGTCGGCATCTGTCGACTCAATAGCAACGCGCATGCTGCGCGCCGGCCGATAAGCTTGTGTGATCGGGGATGATGGCTTCCGAGTCCGAGGACGATGGCGACGCCAAAGGCGGCGCCGAGGCAGGCGCCAAGATCGATGCAAGGAGCAGCGTCGACCTCCTGGCGATGCTCGATGCCCTGCTGACGCTCACGGGCGATGCGGCCGCGGTCGCAGCGCTCGCCAGGCAAGCGCGCGGGTTGTTCGGTGCCGACCACGCGCTGCTGCTGCAAGAGGATGGCGCCGCGTTGCGCGCCATCGCGAGCGATCCGCCGGAAGGCCACGGCCGGACCTGGGCGGCGCCTGCGGCGTTGCTGCAGGCGGTGCGCAGCCGCGTTCTTGCGCTTGGCGGCGGCGCGCCGGACGATGACCGCGCCCTCGTGCCGCCGAGCCTCGTTCCGCCGGGCGAGCATGCGTTGATGCTGCCGATTGCGCTTGCGGACGGCGCCGCCGCCGCGCTGCTGCTGCGCCGGCGCGCCGGCGCGGATCGCTTCTGCGCCGACATGATCGCGAGCGCACGGCTGTGCTCCGTCGTTGCCCTCTCCGCCCTCGCGCTGCGCAATGGCCAGACGGCCGGCCATGAAATCGAGCAGCTACGGGCGCTGGTCACCGAGATCGCGGCGCGCGAGCGCGCGGTCGCCGACGACCGCGACCTCTTCCGCGAGATCATCGACCTTTTGCCCGTGAGCCTCACGCTGCAGGACGAGGACGGCCGTTTCATCCTGGTCAACGCGGTAGCGGCGAACAATCTCGGCACAGCCGCGCAAGTGCTGCTCGGCGCATCGCCCGCCGATTTCCTGCCGCCCGAGGAGGCCGCGCAGCGGCGCGAATGGGAGATCGGCCTGATGCGCTCGGGCGCGCCGGTCGCGACCGAGGAGCGCCACGCCGATCCGAGCGGCGAGCGTATCTGGCTCACCTCGCACAAGCCCGTGCACGTGCTCGACCGCAATCTGCTGATGTCGAGCTCCCTCGACATCAGCGACCGCAAGCAGATCGAGGTCGAGCTCGCCCACCGCGCCTATTTCGACGAGCTCACCGGCTTGCCCAATCGTCTTGTGATCGAGCGCCGCGTCGAGGACTCCGTGGCGAACCACAATGGCGTGACGCGCTTTGCGATCGCGTTCATCGACCTCGACAACTTCAAGCACATCAACGACTATTACAGCCACGCCATCGGCGACGCGCTGCTGCGCAAGGTCTCGGAGCGCATCGGCAAGTACCTGCGCCCGACCGACATGCTGGCGCGCATCAGCGGCGACGAATTCCTGCTGCTGGTCGACCCGATCGAGAGCGACGAGCACATCCGCGACCTCGTCGATAATCTGCTGGTCGAGCTCAAGAACCCGTTCCACATCGAGACCTTCGAGATCTTCACCTCGGCCTCGCTCGGCGTGAGCATCTACCCCGAGCACGGTAAGCGCTACGAGATGCTGCGGCGAAACGCCGACAACGCGATGTATCGCGCCAAGAACAACAGCAAGGGTGCGGCCGTCTATTTCGACATGGCGATGAGCGAGACGCTCACCGCACGCATGGAGCTCGAGCAGCGGCTGCGGCTCGCGATCCGCGACCGCAAGTTCTGCTGTGCGTTCCAGCCCAAGGTCGACGTGCAGAACCAGCAGGTGGTCGGGTTCGAGACGCTGGTGCGCTGGCGCGACGAGGGCGGCGACATCCAGCCGCCCAGCGCCTTCATCGAGCTCGCGATCGAGCTCGGCCTGATCGATCCGATCACCCATTTCGTGCTGGAAGAGGCCGTGGCCTCGATCGAGCGCCTCGACGCGGCGTTCGGCGCCGGCACCACCATCAGCATCAACGTCGCCGCCAAGCAGGCCGGCGACCTCCCGTTCATGCGCTCGCTGATGAAGGCGATCGACGACAGCCGCTACGCGCGCCGCCTGATGATCGAGCTCACCGAGGACGCGTTCGTGGCGCAGAGCTGCTTTCAGACCGAGGTCCTGCCGATGATCCGCGAGCTCGGCGTACGGGTCTCGATCGACGACTTCGGCACCGGCTATTCGTCGCTCTCGGCACTCGCCGACATCACGGCCGACGAGCTCAAGGTCGATCGTTCGTTCATCACCGCGATCCATCAGCGCCCGCGCAGCCAGAGCGTTCTGCGCGCGATCGAGTCGCTCGGCCACGCGCTCGGCATGTCGATCGTCGCAGAAGGCATCGAGACGTTCGAGGAGCTCGCCTACCTGCAGGGCGCGACCCGCATCCGCCAGGCGCAGGGCTTCTATTTCTCCAAGCCCTTCTTCCTCGAAGACCTCGCCGCGATGCGCAACGCCATCACCGACGCCCGCACCAGCGAAGCCGCACGGCCGCGCGCCGAGGGGCGCGTGACGGCGTCGGGACGAGCCACGATCGGCACCGACCGTCGGTGACGTCGGGCGTTCTGGCGCGCGGACAGTGCTCCAATCAAATGGGTAGGCCGCGGCGCGCTGCACACTGACGATCGGTGCGACTGTCGTACGGCATGAATGCATCCATTGGGCAATCATTGGGAGTCTCGCGCTCCTCGGGATCGCCCGGTTTACACTTATCGGCCGAAATTTCTCCAGATCTCCTCGTCCTTCTCGCCCCATTGCGGCATCTCGCCTGGCCCGTTCGGAGAGCCATTCTCAAGACATTTGAGCCAACGCTGTGTGGACCTTTGGAGACAGGCGCCGCCCGCCGCTGGCCCCTGGCACAGCAATATTCGCTACGCGAGCTACGGAGCGGGTTTCGAGTCCGCCGGAGCGCGGAGCGCGTAGGCGGAAGCGACACCGTTCTTTGAACGGCCATGCTCGCCATGACGGGTGAATCTAATCGAGTGAAAAGGCTGCCCTGCCTACGTCACCGCTGCGCGGCGGTGGCCTGGAGCGCGCGGAGTGCGGCGAGCGGATCGGGGCGTTGTTCGGCGGGCGGCTTCTTGAGCAGGTTGAAGCGGCTCGGATCGACACCAGCGGCGCCAGCAGCGCCAGCGGCGCCAGCGCCGATGCCGGTGCCGGGCGGCACCGCGGCGAGTGCCGGCGAGGACGGGATCTGCGCGCCGGTACCAAGCGCGCGCGGCGTGCCGGCGGCGGTGCGCTGCTCGTCGACGTGGGCGCGGTTCATGGTGGCGCTACGCCAGCGATCGACCACCGACGCGATGAAATTGAGGTCGGTGCCGCCCGCCTGCATATTCGGATCGTTCGCGAACGTGTCGCTCTTCGGCAAGAGGTGCGCGGGAAGCTCGGGGAACATGAGGCGCGTCGGCAGCGGCACCCCGACGCCGAAGGCCAGCGCCTCGCGCGTGCCGAGCGCCGGCACGAAGGCGAACAGGTTGACGGCGGAGTCCGACACCGCCGAGCGCAACAGCACCTGGTCGCGGTCGTTCGACATGCGCATCGCAAAGAGCGTGCTGCACTGGGAGATGATGGTGGGATCGAGCTCGGCCGGGCGCTGCGTCACCAGGCCGAGATAGACGCCGTACTTGCGGCCCTCCTTGGCGAGGCGCGAGATCGCGCGCCGGGTCGGGCCGAAGCCGGTGGTGCGGTCGGCCGCCGCGTAGCGATGTGCCTCCTCGCACATGAACAGCATCGGGCAGGCGCCGTCGCTCCACAGGCCGAAGTCGAACGCCATGCGGAAAAGCACCGACACCACCGCGTCGGTCACCTCGGACGGAAAGCCGGCGAGCTGCATGATCGTCATCGGCTTGCCGTCGATCGGCACGCGAAAAATCTGGCTGATCGCCTCCGACATCGTATCGCCGCCGACATTGGCGTTCTCGAACATGAAGGCGTAGCGCGGATCGTTGCTCACCGTTTCGATGCGCGAGATCAGCTTGTGATAGACGAGCCGCAGCGAGCGGTTCTCGAGCTTGCCCATGCGCTCGTCGAGCGCGTTGAGGAGATCGGCGAGCCGATACGGCACCGGCGTGTCGACCGTGTAGCCGATCGCCTTCGGATCGAAGCGCTTGACGGTGAGCCGGTCGGTGTTGCGGTACTGCGTATAGGTCGCCTTGGCGAGCGGGATCACCTCCGAGAGGATCTCGATCTCCTCCTCGAGGCCGGGCCGGCCAGCGAAAAAGACGTCGACGATCTCCTCGAAGTTGAACAGCCAGAACGGCAGCTTCATGTTGCCGGGATTGACGACGTATGCGCGCTCGCCGAAGCAGCGGCCGTATTCGTTGTGCACGTCGAGCAGGAGGATGCGCAGGTTCGGGCGCGCCCGCAGCACCTGCTGGAGGATGAGCGCGACCGCGCTCGACTTGCCGACGCCGGTGGTGCCGAGCACCGCGAAGTGGTTGCTCAGCATCTCGTCGATGTCGACGCCGACCGCGATCGTCGAATCCTGCAGAAGCTGCCCGACCCGGATGACGTTCGCGCCGGCCGCGTCGAACACGAGGCGCAGCTCCGCGCTGGTGAGCGCCGTGACGCGGTCGCCGATGGTCGGATAATCGGTGACGCCGCGGCGGAAGCGCACCGCGCCGGTGCGCTCGCTGATCTCGCCCGTGAGATCGACCCGCGCGGTGCCGCAATAGCCCGGCTCGCGCGACGCGACCTCGACCGAGAGCTCGGTGATGACGCCGATCAGGAGCGCGCGCTCGGTGTGGATCTTGACGAACTTGCCGACCGTCGCGCCGCGGCGGCCGAGCCCGTCTTCGCCCAAAAGCCCGATGCTCGCGCGCGAGCCGCTGACCGCATGCACGCGGCCGAGCGGCGCCGCATTGGCGTCGTCGGCGGCCGCATCTCGGCGAAAAGGACCGGAATCAGTCATTTGCATTGTGTTCGTGGAGCCCCTGCGACCGCGACTCTAGGCGGTAAGCAATCTAGAAAGCGTAAAGCGGTCCGAGTGGATTTCCGCGCCGAATGGGCCGTGCGGCGGACTGGGCGTCCGCGCGACGGCTTCGCAGGCACGCCGGTCGCACGCAAAAGCGGCCATGGAATCATGGAGTTGACGGCTTCCGCTCGCTTCCGACGTTCGCCCGCAACGCGCCGCAAAAGGTCGCGAGTGCCGCAACCGGTGCCCGCGGACCCGATAAGGCCAAGCCGCGCGATGCGCGCCTGGCAGGGCGTGGTTAAGAAGCAGCTAAGAACGCGCCCGCGAGACGGCCAGGATAGAGCGAGCCCGCGGCAGAACCGTTGGCGCAGAAGGCTTCGCGCAGAAGGCTTTGCGCCGAAGACTTCACGCCCAGGAACCGACGCAGAAAAAAGCCGTAAAGATCGATTGAGTGGACGGCGCTTGTCGATTTTTCGCGCGTAGGCGCGGCAGTTGCCCTTGGGGTAGGTTGTGGCGTTCGCGGGCCGTCGGAAGCACGAGAGAGAGAGCTGGGCGGGGGACTCGGGCGGGGATGCGCAAGGCTTCGATACTGGCGGCCGCGACGCTGGCCGCGCTGGCGCTGTCGACGTCGGCGTTGCTCGTGCCGGCGCGCGCCGAGGACCTGGCCGCGACCGCGCAGGCCGCGATCTCGCGCTATCGCGCCGCGCACGGCCTGCCGTCCGTCACGGTCGATCCCAAGCTGATGGCGCTCGCGGCCGAGCAGGCGCGCGCGATGGCGCGGGCGGATGAGCTCGAGCACGACGTCGCCCGCCCGTTCCAGGCCCGCGTCGCGAGCTACCATCCCGACATCGCGGTCGAGAACATCGCGGCCGGCACGCGCACATTCGCGTCGACGCTCGAGCTGTGGGAGCATTCGCCCGGCCATGACGCCAACCTGCGCCGTGCGGGCGTGACGCGCTTCGGCATCGCATCGGCGCCGGCGCCGCAGTCGCACTACAAGGTGTTCTGGTCGCTGATCATGGCCGGCACCAAGCCGCATCACGGCCTGCGCATCGCCGGCGGTCCCGGCGTGATGCACGCGCCGCCGGGCCAGGGCCCGCTGGTGCGCGTGCGCGCGGTGCGCACCGAGCATCGTGTCCACACGGCGCACGCGACCGCCGCCGCCGACTCGCCCGGTGTGCTCACGACGGTGAAGGGCTGGCTCAAGCCGCTGTTGCCGGGCGCGTCGGCCAAGTAGCGGCACGGCAGCTTTCACTCGGTTTGATTCATTTCCGTCATCGCTCCATCATGGCCGGCATGGCCGTTCGAAGAACGGCGTCGCTTCCGCCGACGCGCTCCGCGCTTCGGGGGGACTGAAGCCTATTCCATAGCTCGCCCAGCCGGCGGAGGCGGGGCCGCTCGCCTATGCCCTGGCCATCCACGTCTTACCGCCGAGGAAGACGTGGATGCCCGGCACAAGGCCGTGACGCGGTGATCCGGTGCGAACCGAGACAGGCGGATTGCACACCACGCATCGCAACCCTCCCCCTCGCCGCCATGCATGGAACTCAACGCGGCTCTGGAACTTAGCCCCAAAGCCGGTGCGATCAGGGGGCGCGGAGTCTCACCATGCGCGCGATCTATTGGCTCGCGGCCCTGCCCTTTATCGGTTTGATCATCGGTCCTTTCTTCGCGACCGGGTCACCCCCTTCGTCCTCGGGCTACCGCTGCTGCTCGCCTGGATCGTCGCCTGGGTGGTGCTCACCTCGATCATCATGGCGGTGATCTATCGCTTCGATCCGGCCGTGCACGACGATGAGCCGGAGGCTTCGCGGCGCGAGGTGTCGCAATGAACGCCGCGCTCGTCTTCATCGCGGCGGCGGTGCTGCTCGCGCTCTGCCTCGGCGTGCTGGCACGGGGCGGCAAGGACATGAACCTCGAGCAGTGGGCGGTCGGCGGGCGCGGGTTCGGTTCGATCTTCGTCTTCCTGCTGCTCGCCGGCGAGATCTACACCACCTTCACGTTCCTCGGCGGCAGCGGCTATGCCTACGGCAAGGGCGGCCCGGCCTATTACATCCTCGCCTACGGCACCCTCGCCTACGTGATCTCGTATTTCATGCTGCCGCCGATCTGGCGCTATGCGCAGAAGAACCGCCTCTACTCGCAGTCCGACTTCTTCGTGCGCAAGTACGACAGCCCGGCGCTCGGCATCATCGTGTCGGTGGTCGGCCTGGTCGCGCTCGTGCCCTACCTCGTGCTCCAGCTCAAGGGGCTCGGCATCATCGTCGAGACCGCGAGCTACGGCGCGATCTCGCGCACGCTGGCGATCTGGATCGGCGCCGCCGTCGTCACCGCCTACGTGATGGTGTCGGGCGTGCATGCCTCGGCGTGGACGTCGGTCGCCAAGGACACCCTGATCCTCGGCATGGTGCTCTTCCTCGGCATCTATCTGCCGATACATTACTATGGCGGCATCGGCGAGATGTTCGCCGCGATCGAGAAGGCCAAGCCCGGCTTTGTCGCCTTGCCGGCGCAGGGCGAGAGCATCTGGTGGTTCGCCTCCACGGTGCTGTTGACCGCGCTCGGCTTCTACATGTGGCCGCACACCTTCGGCTCGATCTACACGGCGAAGAACGCCCGCGTGTTTCGCCAGAACGCGATCGTGCTGCCGCTCTATCAGCTCATCCTGCTGTTCGTCTTCTTCGTCGGCTTCGCGGCGATCCTGCAAGTGCCGGGCCTCAAGGGCCCCGACATCGATCTCGCGCTCTTCCGCCTGTCGGTAAAGGCCTTCGACCCGTGGCTGGTCGGCCTCGTCGGCGCCGCCGGCGTGCTCACCGCGCTGGTGCCCGGCTCGATGATCCTGATGGCGGCGAGCACGCTGCTCGCCAACAACATCTTCCGCGGCGCCGCGCGGCGCGGCGCCGACGACACCGGCACGGCCCGCCTCGCCAAGCTGATGGTGCCGGTCGTGGCGCTGGTCGCGGTGTGGTTCACGCTCCAGGGCGGCGAGACGATCGTGGCGTTGTTGCTGATGGGCTACAGCTTCGTCACCCAGCTTTTCCCCGCGCTGGTGCTGAGCCTCGCGCGCCACAATCCGGTGACACGCGTGGGCGCCGCGGCCGGAATCCTGGCGGGCGTCGGAACGGTCGCCTATGTCAGCCTGACGCACACGACCATCCGCTCGCTCATGCCCTGGCTCCCCGACGGGCTCAAGGATTTCAACGTCGGCATCATCGCGCTGATCGTGAATATCGTGGTGCTCGCCGTCGTGAGCCTCGCGACGCGGCATCTCGCGGCGGACGAGCGCGCCGCCGGCATGGCGCAGGCGCCGCGATAGCGGCCGCGCAGGACAACAGCCCTTGCTTGCGCCACCCGTTGCGAAACCGAGGTTTATTGTGGCTCGACCTGCGTTCTTCGTTGGCCTGCCCCGATGCCGATGCCACCCGCCTGCGGCGGCGTGACACAAGCGAATTCCGGCCGACCGTTTGAACATTTCCCGCGTCCCGCCGGACTCACAGAGTTGCAGGATGGCTGCATTCCAGCCTGGAGAGGGGCGACTCTTCGTACCGGAATCCCTGCGGCTGCGGCAGCATTGCCGCATCGATGTTGTTTGCCTCGTCTCCTCCCGGGCTGAGCCGCAGTCGGCACAGAGAGGGAGACATTGTCATGATCAATACCAGTCGTCGTACGTTTCTCGGAGCACTCGCAATGGGTGCAGGCGGGGTCGCCGCGCCCAGGGCGCTCGCGGCTGCGGAGGATGGCCACGCTGCGGGCTACGACGCGGCGCCTTCGTCGAAATACCTGCCGATCATACCGCGCAAGTCCGGCGATCCGCTGAAGTTCACCGCGGCGCTCGACAAGGGCCCGCTCAAGGCGACCAGCGGCGGCTGGGCGCGCGACACCACCGCGCGCCAGCTGCCGATCGCGACCGAGATCGCCGGCGCGCACCTGTTCATGAATGCGGGCGGCGCGCGCGAGATGCACTGGCACAACTCGGCCGAATGGGCATTCGTGCTCGGCGGCCACTGCCAGATCACGGTGGTCGATCCCGCCGGCGAGGTCGAGGTGGCCAATCTCGCGCCCGGCGATCTCTGGTACTTTCCGCGCTCGCACAGCCACGCGATCCAGACACTGGGGACCGGGCCGTGCCATGCCGTTCTCGCCTTCGACGACGGTCTCTACAGCGAGCACGGGACCTTCGGGATCAGCGACTGGATGAGCCGGTTCGATGCCACCGAGCTCGCGCATGCGTATGGCGTCGACCAGCCATGGCTCGCCGGAATTCCGCAAGCCGAGACCTACATCATGCAGGGCGCGATCATCCCGCGCGACGGCGTGCAGGCGCGGGCCGAGCGCCCGCTCGACCCTGCCCGGTCGCACCGCTTCCCCCTGTCGGCGCAGAAGCCGCGGGAAAGTTCGACCGGCGGCACGCTCCACATCGCGTCAGTGCGCGAGTTTCCGATTGCGACGACGATGACGACGCTGCTGCTCAAGCTCAAGCCGGGCGCGATGCATCAGCCGCACTGGCATGCGAACGCCAGCGAATGGCACTACGTCATGAAAGGACGCGCGAAGATCACGCTGTTCGGCACCGACAAGCTGATGGCGGATGCCGAGATCGGTCCCGGCGACAGCGCCTACATCCCGCGCGGGTGCGGACACTCGGTCAAGAACGTCGGCGACGGCGAGTGCGAGCTCGTCGGCGTGCTGAACGCCCCCGAGTATCAGGAAAGCAACCTGTGGGACTGGTTCAGCAAGGCGCCGCGCCATCTGCTCGCCAACAATTTCGGCATGGCCGAGGATCGCGTGCCGCAATTTTCCGGACCCCGGTCGACCATCGTCGCGGCAACATAGCCGGGCGCGCCCCCGACGCACGCCGATACGCGGCGGGATCGCTCGGTCCCGCCGCGCCGGCCGACGCAGTTGCGGCGATCCGGCGCCGGGCCTGCGCGCGGCGCCAAGCACGCCATGCGCCAAGTTGCGCGCCGACCAGAACTTTGCGTGCGGCGCCGCGTTGTCCCGGGACGTGGAGGGTCGCAGACATGAATCCGTGGTTTGATATCGCCCGTGACGCCGGGCGGCTTGCCGTCGAGGCGCCGTCCGTCGTGATGCTGCGCGTTGCGCGTCTCGCCCGCGGCGGGAAACGCGGCCGCGGCGAGGCGCAGCGCATGGTCGTCGAGAAAGTCGTTGCGCTGGGCGAGGCAAATGCCGCGGCGGCGCGGTCGCTGCTCGCGGGCGAGCCCCCGCCCGAGGCCACCCGCAAGGCGCTGAAGGTCTACAGCCGTCGCGTCAAACGCAATCGCCGCCGGCTTACGCCGGGATGGTGGGGCTGGTGGTGAATTGACGGCCTGAAGGTAGCGCTCGATCCGCCGCCTCGCGGCGTGGCGGCGCGGGTGGGTCGAGCGCAAGCGAAACCCATCATCCATGGGCTTGCCGTCGACGTGGTGGGTTTCGCGGCAACGCGATGGGTTTCGCTGCGCTCAATCCATCCTGCGACGCGGCCCGGAAAAGCCACCGCGCATATCACGCGCTCGACGATCGCCAATAACGGCCGGTTCGGCGTGATATCGGACCAAACGAAAAACGCGAAAGCGCTCATCGCCCTCAATGCGTCCACCCTCACGAGCAACCTTGGCGGCGCGCTCGGCGCTGTCGCAGGGCTGGCGTGCAGACCTACGGCAACAACCAGGTCTTCGGCGTCGACGGCAACGGCCTCACGGGCGCGACCGCGTTGCAGTAGCCGGCGCAGCACGGTCGATAGCGCGAATTACCCAAACTGCCGATGGGCATTTCAAGGTTTGATCGGAGCCGCGGGGAATTTCCCGGTCCACGGATTATGGTAGCATCGAGATTGCGAGCGGGGTTTGACAGTCGGTCGTCCGGCTCTCACGGCAATGCAGTCAACTCGGGAGAAACTCCATGGCCAGAACCGCACGACTAGTCACGGCCGCCGCCTTTGGATGCGTGCTGCTGTCCGCGTCCGCCAACGCCGGGGCCAATCGCGCTTTTGTCTCGGCGCTTGGAAACGACGCCAATGCGTGCACCATCACGGCGCCGTGCCGCTCGCTGCAGGCGGCATTCAACGTCATCGCCGTCGCGGGCGAGATCGAGGTGCTCGATCCGGCGGCTTATGGACCGCTGAACATCACGCATTCGGTCATGATCGAGGGGCACGGATGGGCGACCGTGTACGGCGGCGTCGCCGCGATCAACGTCAATGCCGGTCCCAACGACAATGTCAGCCTTCGCGGGCTCGTCCTGCAAGGAATCGCCACGAAAGCCAATGCGGTGCAAGTGACGGGTGCCGGATCGGTGGAGGTGCTGGACTGCGAGATTCGCGGCTTCGCCGGCGACGGCGTGTCGGCGAGCGGCGGCCCGCTCAATATCATCATCAAGAACAGCATCATCAGCAAGAATGGAACCGGGGTCGACGTCATCTCCGGCGGCGACAGCGCCATTCACGTCACGGTCAGCAATAGTGTCATCGCCAACAACCTCCAGCACGGAATCATCAGCACGGGCCAGGGGACGGCGGGCGCTACCGCCACCGCCATCGTGCGCGACTCGCTCGTCGCCGACAACGGCGCCTCGGGATTGTTCTCCGGTCCCGGCAACGTATCCCATGTCATGCGGTCGACGTTCAGGGGCAACGACATCGGGCTCGATCCCGAGGGCGGCTCGCTCATCAGCTACGGCGACAATAATGTGTTCGACAACCGGGTCGACGGACATCCCACGAGCACGATCACCGGAATGTAGGTCGGCGGGAGTCCGAGGTATTTTCGGCACCGCTTGGGTTTGTTGGGCCTGCGCCGTCGGTCTCCGGCAGACGATCCCGGCTTCACTTCCTCATGGCAGGTCAAGCTCGCACCATATTGCATGAGCTTGCCGTCGACGTGATGGCTTTCGCGGCAACGCGATGGGTTTCGCTGCGCTCAATCCATCCTACCACCGCGCGTTGTCGCCGTGGCGACGCCGCTCGCGCACGGCCCGGCCGCGCCGATGCGCGAGCCCGCCGTGGCCGCGACGGTCGCGGACCTGTCCGCCGACGTTTCGGCGATGGCGCGGATCGGGCACGCTCACGATCGCGCAGTAGAGGCCGACGCATTTGACCTGCGCGAACGCGGGTTGACGCGCGGCGGCCGTGGCCGACAGTGCGGCCACCGTGACGATAAGGACGCGCGCGAGCGCGCCCGCGAGACGGCGCATGGCCTGCTCCTCGTGCTGACAGGGTTGGAATGTCGGGGTGCTGGTGCGACCAACAATCGCCGGCGGCGGCGCGGCCGGCCTAGCCTAGGACAACACCTGGTTCAACGCCCCCAGTGACATGGATCGTCAATTTTGGATAGCGTTCGCTCAACTGTTTGAGGACACCTGCCGGCTCCGCCGGCGCCTCAGGATTGCGCCCTGGAAAGACAGTGGGAACATGGCCAGATGAATGTTCAACACACGGCCGTACTCTTGCTCTGAGTCGACCTTTTTATGTCTCGGTCGACATTCCTTGCAAGATCTTCTTCAGCGTGGTTCACAAACCGGCGATTTTTGTATGGAGTCTTGATTTCGTTCGACGCCGCCGGCGGTAATGGCAGCAGGCCGGCTTCCTTGCGACGGAAGGTGAAGCGCCTCCGCGCGCGGCGTGTGATGACGGCCGCCTCGCCCTCACCGTTCCGATACATGCACTTTGAGCTGAGCGAGCGAGGCATTTGGATGCTTCGTGAGATATGCCGCGGCCCTGGACATCAGCGCCATCGAGGATGGCTCGAGCGCGCGCAAATCCTTGTCCAAGTCATCCAGTATCAGTGATTCCACAGTGGGGATCGATAACGGAACAGGAAGGTTCTCCGTGCGAAATACATGAAAAGCCGTATGACAAATTGGGTACTCGAGCACACACCAAGCCAAGCCTTCGGCTGTCGATCGCTTACTTGCCCGAAGCGAAGCGAATCCTAGGGTATCTTTGAAAAGATTATCCCATTTGTCCAAGTCCGCGCGTTCGCCTTTTTGCCAATTGAGCGCCATAGTTAGCGTGTCGCGAGCCAGGTTGAACTCCGGCGACCCGCGGAGGCGTTGCAGCGCGAAATCGGCCGCAAGAAGGGTGAGGCAGACGCGGGAGCGAACCGGCAGGCCCTCTGCCAGCATGGCGACTTCGCTCTCGCCCTTCAATTCCCTGGTCATTGATCCCTCCGCATGACATATTTTCCCCCTCGAATTATAGCGTAGATGGAACCCTTTCGCAGGGTGTCCGGTTCGGCACTAACGTGAATCGTCAGCTCTGGATAGAGCTCGCTCAGCTGCTTGAGGACACCGGACGGCGCATCAGAATCAAGCCCTGATCGGCAGTGCTCGCATGGGGGCCGTGATAGGTGTATTCTCAATTCATGCCCCTTCAAGTCCTCCGGCTGTAAGCCGAGCTCTCTGACGTCTCGCACGAATCGATTTATCGCCTCTTCCTCGGCGTGATCTACAAATCGAGGATTCTTGAACGGGGCCTCAACAGGCCGAGGCCCTGGCTCCGGCGCGGGCAGGCCGGTCACCTTTCGGACCGCCCGCGAGGCACCTGGGTATATCCGATTTTCCAAGCCCGGCACGTCGGTTTCCGCGAATCCCACCGTGTGAAGATTCTCGGGCAAGTTATGACGAGCCCGGAATGCTTGGAGCTCGCGGACCAGGATTGGATCAGAAAAATGAGGTACAATTGGGACGACTGCCGGATCGACATTCGGCAATCCCACAATGTCTGCGCCGCCCGGCTCGATCGGTGATGCGGGCTGAACGGGGACCGCCGGGCGAGCCGGAGGCACCTCAACTGGAAAAGCCCGCGGACCTAGCGGCGCATTGAGCTTACCGACAAAGGGGCCGGTGGTGCGCGCCGAGGCCGCATGCGCGGCTTGGGCTGCGCCGACTGCCTCGGGTGCCTCAAGGGTCTCGGCTGTAGCGCGGACGCCGGCGCCCTCGGGTCCGAGAAGGCCGAGCGCGAGCGTCCTAAACACGCTCAAGCCGAGATTACCGACATCCCTCCCGGTGACGGGGTCACCTGACACGAAGTTGCCTGACCCATGGAGAAAAAAATCAGACAGTCTCGCGAGGTCGCGGCGCTCGCGGTCGGGGGCGTGGGGCGGGATGAATATCTTGTCGAGAGGGATACCAGCCGCTAACTCTCGTTTGGCGAGTTCGTTCGCGGCCGGAGAGCCCCAGGACCAGTCGGGCTCGGGAAGTTGCCAGGCCGATGGCGGCGGCGGCGGCAGTTCGAACTCCGGCGGCAAGGGCTTTTTTGCAACGACGCCGTACGGCGAGCTCGACACGGTCACGGACGCGGGATCGGGCACAGGCTCCCACCCGCCCATTATTCCGAGTATCTTCCATGCCTTCGTTAGTCTGTCGGTCTGATCGTCGAATGCCGACCACGGTGATTGAGCTCGGTTCGGCCTAAAACCTATATTCAGTGGAAGCGGTGGTGGGAGGAACGCGTGACCCACCGTGGGCATCGCCGGACCAACTTGCGATTGGGACGAGTCTGAACCCGGGATATCCATGGTGCGCGCGCGCACACCGGCTCCTGATGGTGAGCGCATCGCGGCGACTGCTCGTGCTCGCTCGCCCTGCCCCGCGATGTTGCGATTGCCGTAGACCGCGCCGAGGTCGGGCTGCTCATCAGCGCCGGCGGGTGCCTGCATTGGAGCGTTGGCATTATTTGCTTCCGGCGAGCGTATCGCCGGAGGCGCCGCATCCGCGGATGCCGCGACGACATTCGACGGCGCGCCACCCAGATATTGCGGCGCGCCGAGAGCCATTGCGGTGCTCGTCGGCGCCGCCCGCGCTGCGCTCAGCGGGCCGAACGCCCACGTCACCAAGTCATGCGCACGCTTGGCGTCGGCGAGCATCTGGTCGGACCAGGCGCTCGCGGCTTCGGTCGGACCCGCGGCGCTGCCGTTCGCGGCGAGGGCCTGCCGCATGGCGCGATCCCATGCCGACACGCTCGTATCGGCATCCGCCGTCGCCGGCGGCCAGCCGGGCGGCAGCGCTGCCGGCGGCATCGTCCAGCCCGCCGCGGACGACGACGGCCACACCGGGGGCTGCAACGGATCGGACGGCGGCATGAATGGCTGCACCGGCCAGAGGCTGGCCGGCATCAGATCGAAGACGGAAGGCATGGGGAGCTCGCGGATGCGTGTGATGGAGCGAGATGGAGGGAGCGCGCGCGTCGCTGCGCGAGGCGCTTCGTTGCGAAGCGTCTCGTCACGTGGCTGGATGATGTCGGTTGGTTAGGCTTTAATAGCCGCGTCGACGTCGCAGCGTGTGGTCGTGCCGCCGCGAATGCCCCGGCCGATCATCCTTCCAGGCTCGCTTCGCGAGCGCCTCAGGGTGCCGGAGCACATGAGGGCGCGAAGACATTTTTCGGCCAACCCCTCACCGCTTGAAGATCCACGCGACCTTCTAGATCGTGCGGCCGCCGAAATAGGCGTAGATCACGGCCAGGAACACACCCCAGAGATTAGGGTCGAGCGCATCGGTGGTGCCGAGGCCGAGCACCTTGTCGTAGACCACAACCCTGGAGGTGAAGACGATGAATGGCGTTGCAAGCGTGCGAATGGTGGCGGTCGGCACCAGCCCTGCTCCTGCAGCCGCCATGACGATAAAGACGCGCGCGAGCGCGCCCGCGCGACGGCGCATGGCCTGCTCCTCGTGCTGACAGGGTTGGAATGTCGGGGTGCTGGTGCGGCCAAAATCGCCGCCGGCGGCGCGGCCGGCCTGGCCTAATGCGACGGCCCGCCGCCGAGACGGGCGAGCAGCCAGCCGACGAGGCCGCCGCTGGAGCCGCTCAACAGGGCCGTGAGCGTGTGGCCCATCGACGAGGTCACGCGGCGGCTGCCGGCCTCGCGGTTGCGGTCGTCCTCGAGCTTGCGGATCGCATCCCAGGCGCGCCGCAGATCGTCGGTCAGCCGTCCCTGCTCGCCCTTGTGGTCGCGCTCGACGCGCTCGATGGTCGCGCGGATGCCGCCGAGATGATCGGCCTTGAGGTCCTGGATCTCCTGGCGGATGAAATCCTTGACTTCGGCAAAGCCGGCCGCGACCCGATCGGGCATGCGGTCGACCGCATCCTCGACCCGGGTGACGCGCCGCTCCAGCGCCGGAACGCGATCAGGCGTCCCGGCCGCAATCGATTTCGCCATGGCGGGCTCCTTGCGTCCTGCGTTTGAATTTAGGCTTGAATTTCGACTTGAATCCCGGCTCGAACGTCGGCCTGGCGCGTTTGACGCTCGGCCGCCGCCGCTGGCTTCACTCGCGATTCAACAACAAGACCGCCTTCTCGATGTCGGCCAGCCGCTGCTCCATCTGCGCGGTCGTGACCGTCTGCGAAAATCCGGCGACCACGCTCGCGAGCTCCCCCGCCTCGCGGGCGCCGAGGTCGCCCACGCCGATCGCCTGCATGATCGCCCCCATGCCGGCGACCGCATCGAGCGCAACTCGCAATCGGTTCGGCAGCGGCTCGATCTGGTCCGTGATACGCTCTCTTCCGAATGCCAGCATATCGACGCGGCCCGGGCATCATAAGACATCGAAGTGCTTCGCAATTTCAAAGGCCCGAACTCGCGGCATACATCCCGTTAGCGGGCCCGGCGCGAGGGTCGCTCCAGGACGCAGTGGGATTTCGGAAGCGGGTATCACGTCGACACCACTAACTCGGTTCTGTTGAAGGATACGAACGAGCCGGGGGGTACAAAACCGAAAATTGGGCAAGGGCCAGACGATAAACAAGTCGCTCCCATCCCATTGGGCCGGATCGATGATCCTCCTCGGGTGACCAACTTCATAGACGCGATGTCTGCACGACGGACAAAATTCGATCGTCCGGGGGTCGGACGCCCGCGCGGCCGCACCACCCCAACCCGTAACGATGAGTTCGAATAGGCTCGGCGGACTCCCCATGCCAGGGCGCGAAAATGCGACACTCGCCGGCCTGACTTCAAATCCTGTAATTTTGCTTTTCTCAAGAATCCGCAAGGCCCTTTCGGAGATCAGGATATCGGAGAGCCAACCCCAATTGAAATCCGCGAGACGCGAGGAGCTGAAAAGCGCCGTAAACTTTCCCCCTATCGGCCCGCCAGCGCGCGCGTGCCCCGCGTCCGCTGGGCATCGAATGCGTTCGAATTCGCACTTGTGCTCAAAGCGCGGAGCCGATCGTGGCGTTTCAAGCAGCGCAAAGGATCGAATCATGGCTTCGCCCTCTGTTTGATCATCGAATTAAGCTGTTCCTGGACTTGATCGAATGAAGGGCGCGGGTACTTACGATAAAATTGGTCCCATTGAAAATTCCACGAATTGGATCCCGCGTGCAACCCACCAGGCCGCAGCCGATGTTCGCTTTTCGGCATGTACGTGATGTAGTCCTCCGCGTGGTGTTCGCCAGCTTGGTCTTGTAGACGCCGATCAGCCCCTCGGTGACGGGGACCCGAAGAACGAGATCGCGTCGCGTTCAGCGCGGCGCCTGATGCGCGTAATGACGGCAGCTTCCGAGCCCGGGTTCTTCGCCGCGGCATGCAGCTCTGCCAAGTCCGCTTGTTGCCGCGACAGTTCTGCCTGCATGACCGGAAAGGAATCGATGAGCGACTGAACGCCCGGCGTGTTGACGTCAACGTCAAAGCGTTGGATGATATAATCATCCAACGCGTTATAGGCGCTTTCTGCGGCCAACATCGCATCGTGACTACTGCCCGAAAGTGCGGTGTTGAGAGCATGGGCCAATGAGAGAATAGCGTCCTCATCAATTTCGCTGTCTGCGCAATTCGGCCCTCTCTCGTACTCCGCGACGAGCGCCTCGCAAGCAGCAAAGTCGCGCCGGAGGTTCTTGGGATCGAATGCGTCCTGCTCGACACCGTCCCAAAGTTCGCGCAGCATTCTCATCGCGGATTCCGGCCTTTCTCGTGAATTTACCGCAGATTTACCGATAGATTTTGGAAGTAGCCGCTGCGTGCAGGCGGCCGCGAACGCGATACGCAGTTGCTTCGGCAATACCACGATCCGCTCGGTCACTTGGGCTCTATCGAATGTCAGCATGTTTGGCTCGCTGTCTCAGTAGGGAGGAAAGACTGCGGTCGTGTCACTCGTCAATATGCCGCCCAATGACTTGATGAGGCCCGCACATTCGTCACATATGAGCCGCGTTGCTGCGATGGCTCGCGGTCTGTGTCCGTCTTCTATTGCCTTTAATAGAACGGTCTTTTCCGCGTCTGTGTTTGGCCGCCTGGCCTCGATTTCCCCTTCCCGCAAGAGACGCCTTTGAACGGGATATATGTCCTTTTTATTACCTGCGCCAATAATGGTCGGTCCATCCGTGAGCAGGACGGCCGTCGTTCTCTGACCTTCCGCGATGTCGTCTGTCAATGCGCTGTGAAATTCATGAGCCCGCGCTAATAGCGCATCCAGATCGATACCGTTGAGGCGCGCAGCGGCAAGAGCGCTGGCCGGATCGGGAGGCTGGGTTGGCACAAGCGGAACGTCCGCCGGATCAACAGGCCGCAACGCCGCACTGTTGGCGTGAGGCTCGACCGGTGGAGCTTGGATCGGCTCAGCCGGTGCGGTCGGCGACCGCGGCGCACCCCGCGCCGCATTCGCCACGGCCGCGTCGGCCGCGGCGGGAGCGCGCTCCAGTGCCGACACAGCACCGCCGCCCAGCATCCCGCCGCCGATCCGTGCGGGCGGCTCGGCCCGGGTGCCTCTGGCGAGCTCACCACCCGCCTCGGACCCAATCCCGGCCAGGATCGCTTGGACGGCCTTTGCGGCGAGACTCCCCGGGCCGATATAGGATACCGGGTTGCCGAGGAATTCGCCGATCGTCTCAGTGACTCGCCCGGCGGGGCCCTGCGGCTTCGGCAATGACCCGGTGATATTTTGCTCGATGAAATCGGTCGCTTCATCACCGCTCGGCACATCGACCGGCTGCTGCATCTCGATCTGTGCCGCTTGCCCGCTGGCCGACGCGGTACCCGCAAGCCCTTTGACGATACCGCGTGGTAGCGAATTGATGGCGTCGAGGATCTGCGGCGCAGGCGGCGGACGCATCGCGGCGGCCTCTCGCGCTCGCTGACCCTGCCGCGTGATGTTGCGATTGCCATAGATCGCACCGAGGTCGGGCTGCTGATCGGCGGCGATGGACGCCAGCGGCAGTGCGCTTGCATCATCCGCTTCCGGCGGCCGTGTCGGCGGGGGCACCGTGGCCGCAGGTGCGGCAACGAAATTCGACGGCGCGCCGCCCAGATATTGCGGCGCGCCGAGCGGCGTCGTGGCGCTCGTCGCCGCCGCTTGTGGCGCGCTCGGCGGGCCGAACGTCCACATGACGAAGTCATGCGCGCGCTTGGCGTCGGCGAGCATCTGGTCGGACCAGGCGCTGTCGCCGATGTCGGGAGCGCCTGTCGCGCCTCCCGGTGCCGCGCTGCCCCGCGGCGCAAGCGCCTGCCGCATCGCGCGATCCCAATCGGCCACGCTCGTATCGGCATCGGGCGGCGCCGCCCCCCCAACCGAGCGGCGGCGCTACCGGCGGCATCGTCCCGCCCGCCGCCGACGACGACGGCCACACGGGCGGCTGCACCGGATCGGGTGGCGGCATGAACGACCGCACCGGCCAGAAGCTCGCCGGCATCAGATCGAAGATGGAGGACATGGGGTGCTCTCGGATGCGTGTGATGGAGCGAGATGGCGGGGAGCGCGCGAGCGCGCACGCCGTTGCGCGGCGCTTCGTTGCGAAGCGTCTCGTCACGTGGGCTGGATGATGTCGGTTGGCTAGGCTTTAGTTGTCGCGTCGACGTCGGAGCGTGTGTTCGTGCCGCCGCGAAGCCTCGGCCGGTCATCCTTCCGCCTTCGCCCTTCGGGCTACGTCGGGACAAGTCGAGGCTCGCTTCGCGAACGCCAAGGATGACGGGGGCAGATGCGGGGATGTGCGGTGACGTCCCTCCGCCGCCCCCTCACCGCTTGAAGATCCGCGCGACCTTCTCGATCGTGCGGCCGCCGAAATAGGCGTAGACCACCGCCTGGAAGACGCCCCAGAGGTTCGGATCGAGCGCGTCGGTGGTGCCTAAGCCCAGCACCTTGTCGTAGACCACGACCTTGAAGGTGAAGACGATGAACGGCGCCGCGAACAGCGGGCGGATGATGGCGGTCGGCCACCAGCCCTGCTCCTGGCGGATGAGCGCGGCCTCGGTCTGGCGCTGCGCGACCTCGCCGAGGATCTCTTTCTCGGCGAGATCGACCGCGAGGTTGTCCTGCTGCGTGGTGTTTTGCAGCCTGGTCCGGTAGGCGTCGATCAGCCCCTTGATGACGGGGCCGCCGAGGAAGGAAAAGAGCGCGCCCCACATGGTTGGCTCCCCCGAGATGCTTATCGATTGCAAAACCCGCGCGTCATTGCCCGCGACGGCGGGCAACCCGGCAACCACGGCGTCCCCGGGCGGAACGCCGGCATGGCGCCCTCGCCGCGCGGCGGCGTACCGGATCGCGCGCTTGCGCGGGCAATGACGCTGGAGCGTCGGGCAGCGCGGCCGCAGGGCTAGCCGATCGCGGCCTTGACCTTGCCGTCGTGCGCGAGGCCGTAGAGCGTGAGCACGATGGTCGCGACCGCGATGGCGAGCAGCGCGTATTTCACGATCGCGATCGTGTCCTGGAAGGGCGCCAACTGCTGGCTCGCGTTGCCGAGCTGCTCGGCGACACCGGCCGCGACCACGCTGCCGGTGGTGGTCGCGGCGCCGGTCGCGGGCGTGAGCGGCGGCGCCACGGTGTCCTCGGCCCGCGCCTTCGCGGTCGCCTGGGCCTTGAGCTCGTCATGCAGCCCGTTGCGCTGCGGCGCGGCGGCTTGCGCCGCAAAAGCCTTCGCGGCCTTCTCGACGTGGTTGACGCGCGCGAGCCAGCCGCGGCCGTAGCGCGGGAACTGGCGCAGCGCGCGGTAGAAGGCACGCCGGCGCTCGCAGAAGGCGTGGATCGCAGCCTCGGCGCCGCCAGGCGCGGCGGCGAGCGCCATCACGCGGCGAGCGTGACGTCGCCCATGAAGCCGTCGACGCGCACGCCGATCGCCTGCTGCAGGTTCTTTGCCGCCTGCGCCGGGCCGGTGTTCACGCAGGCATCGAAGAAGGCGTAGTCCATGCCGGCCGGCAGGCGGTCGCACCA
>DASXCK010000513.1:0-1566 GCA_036491235.1 Xanthobacteraceae bacterium
CTTGCGATCCTGGGCGCCTACAACGACCGCTTCCTCACCCTCGACAACCTGCTCAACCAGGGCCGGCTGATGGCCGAGGTCGGGCTGATCGCGATGCCGATGACCTTCGTCATCATCACCGGCGGCATCGATCTTTCCGTCGGCTCGGTCGTCGGGCTCTGCGCGATCGCGCTGGGCTACAGTTGGAAGAACCTCGGCGTTCCGCTACCCGGGGCGATCGTGATCGCGCTCGCGCTCGGCGCGCTCGCCGGCTTCGTCAACGGCCTGTTCATCACGCGCGTAAAAGTGCCGCCGCTGATCATGACGATCGCCAGCCTCGCGCTGTACCGCGGGTTCGCCGAGGGTGTCAGCCAAGGTCGCTCGGTGCGCGGCTATCCCGAATGGTTCTACTTCATGGGGCAGGGCCAGTGGCTCGGCGCGCCGACACAGCTCTGGCTGCTGGGCGTGGCGATCGTGATTGCGGGCGTCGCGCTCGACCGTACGACGTTCGGCCGCTCGCTGTACGCGATCGGCTCCAACGAGACGGCGGCGCGGTTTTCCGGTCTTCCGGTCGATCGCATCAAGCTCGTGGTCTATACGCTCTCCGGCCTGATGGCGGGCGTTTCGGCTTGGGTGCTCGTCTCGCGCGTGACGACGACGCGCTCCGACATGGGCATCGGCTACGAGCTCGACGTGATCGCGGCCGTGGTGCTGGGCGGGACCAGCATCTTCGGCGGCTCCGGCACGATCTGGGGCACGGTGATCGGCCTCGTGATGATCCAGTTGCTGAAAGACGGGCTGGCGCTCACAGGCGTGAAGGGCGACGCGACGATCATCGTCATCGGCACGGTGCTGATCGCGTCGACGTTGTTGGCGAGTTCTCTGCAAAAGCGCCGTGAATTCGGCGGTTGACGGAGTAAGGGCCGCGGAGCGGCGAACAAGGAGGAAATGATGACGAAGCTCTTGATGACTGGTGTTGCGGCGGCGGCTCTCGCCCTGAGTTTCGGGCTGAGCGCCCGCGCCGCGGAGAAATGGGACGGGGCGGACGATCTGCCTACCAACCCGCTCGCCTGCGGCGCCGGCGGCGGCGGCGGGACGGTGGCGGCCAAGCCTTATGACGGCGGCAAGGCGGTCGGCGCGCCCGACAAGGCCGGCAAGGAAATCAGTTTGGTCGACGTGCCGAAACTGATCGGCATCGGCTATTTCAACGCGACCTCGAAGGGCATGCAGGACGCGGCGAAGGAACTCGGCAACGTCAAGGTGACGACCGACGGCCCGACCGAGGCCAAGATCGACGAACAGATAAAGTTCATCGACAATTACATCACGCGCGGGGTCGACGGCGTCCTGTTCGCCGCCAACGATCCGGTCGCGATCGCGCCGGTGTTGAAGAAGGCGCTGTCGAAGGGCATTCACGTCGTCGGCTACGACGCCAATTCGACGCCCGACGCGCGCGAGTGGTTCGTCAACCAGGCCGAGTTCAACGGCATCGGCAAGGCGATGATCGACTCGATGGCCAAGGAGATCGGCGAGGACAAGGGCTTCGCGATCGTCACCTCCACGTTCACGACGCCGAACCAGGCGCGC
>DASXCK010000514.1:0-8717 GCA_036491235.1 Xanthobacteraceae bacterium
CCGACGAGCCGAAGGTGAAGCGGTAGGCGCCGTAGATCGGATCGGTGCCCACCGACGCGATCAACAGCCCGACGCTCATGCTGATGAGCGCGTTGGGCAAGGGCCCTTTCCCGATCACGACCACGCTCAACAGGCCGAACAGGACGATGACGAAGTATTCGGGCGAGGAAAAGCGCAACGCGAAGCTCGCCAACGGCTGGGTGAGCAGCACCATGACGACGGCCGAAACGAGCCCGCCGCCGAGCGCGGCGACCAACGTCCACCCGAGCGCTTTTGCGGGCTGGCCGCGCCGTCCCATGGTGTAGCCGTCCCACAGCATCGGCACGTCGATGGGCTCGCCGGGGATGCGGAAGAGGATCGCCGTGAAAGCGCCGCCATAGGTCCCCGATACGTACATCGCGGTGAGCAACACGATCGAGGCGGTGACGTCCATCTTGTAGGTGAACGGCAGCGCCAGCGCGACGCCCATGACCAGGGTCAATCCCGGCAGCACACCGATGATCAGGCCGATGACGATGCCGACGACCAGCATCGCCAGATTGAGCGGCGTGAGGCAGTGCAGAAAGCCGGCGCCGAGCTGAAGGAGGATGTCGAGCATGGCGCCGCCGATCAGAGGCCGGGTATCAGAAGCAAGGCGTCGGTGATGCGATCGAACGGCTCTATCCCGCGTGGGAGCGAAACGTAAGCGATACGCAAGAACAGGATGCCGCAGAACAGCGTCACGGTGGCGCTCGCGATCCAGATCACGAGATGCTTGCGATAGCCGCCGACATACATGAAAGCCGCGAGAAACAGGAACGTCGCCAGCAGAAAGCCGAGGTAGGGCACCGCGAATGCGTAGATGGAGACGAGAATGATCCCGCCGATGAGCGTCAGCGGATACTTTGTCTCCGGCCCGGTCGGCTCATCCCGCTCGAGCGCCTCGATGATGCCGGTCGCGACGGCATTCTTGGTGACAATTCGCCGCGCGATCTCGAACAGACACGACGCGCCCATCAGCATGATGGCGAGGCGCGGCCATGTCGCGGGCCCGATCTGTCCGGGCCGCGGCGTATAGTCGATGTACCCCGTGTAGACGAAAAGCGCCGCCGCCACGGCAGCACCGGCGACATACGGCAGGATTGAACGGATCAGGCCCGGCTTCATGGCGCGCTCGACCGCCGCGTGCGACATCAGTTCGCCGCCGTCGCCTTCTTCATGTCATCGAGCTGCTCGTTCACGAAATGCGTCGCCTTGGTCGCATCGATGAAGCTGTTGTCGAAGGCGAACTGGTCCTTGAGGAATTTCTTATACTCCGGCGAGGCCGCGATCTTGGCCAGCGCTTCCGACAATTTGCGCACGCGGTCGGGCGGCGTGCCGGCGCGCACCACGATGGAGCGAAACTGCGGCAGCGCGACGGGAAATCCGAGCTCGTAGGAAGCCGGCACGTCCTTGAAGGCCGGCAGCCGATCCTTGCCGAAGATCATCAACGGCCGCATCTGCTTGCTGTTGAGGAATTGCGCGACGTCGCCCGCCTGCTCGTACAGCGCATCCGCGTGTCCGCCGAGGATCGACACGTAGCGTTCGCTCGGCTTGGAGAACGGCACCTGCACGACCTTGATCCCCTTGCGTTCGAGCACGCCGAGGGAGAAATCGTCGACGCTGCCGAAGCCGAGCGTCGCGACCTTGAGCTTGCCGGGGTTGGCGCGTGCGGCCTTCTCGAAATCCTGCCAGGTCTTGTAAGGGCTGTTTTCGGCGACGAAGATGAAGGATGGCCCTTGCAGCATCACGGCAACCGGGATGATGTCCTTCATCGTCCAGCGCGGGTTCTTGCCGGCGAGGAGCGCGTGACTGTCGGCGATGTAGATCGCCATGGAATAACCGTCGGCGGGCGCCGAGGTGAGCTTGACCATGCCGGTCGCGCCGGTGGCGCCCGGCACATTGACGACCGGTATGCCCTGCCCGAGCATCGGCTCCGCCAGTTTGCTGACGAGGCGCGCAAGCTGATCGGCGCCGCCGCCGGGCCCCCATGGCACGATCAATTCGATCGGCCGCTCGGGATATTGCGCATGTGCCGGTGCACCGGCCGCGACGGCCAAGACAAAAGCGGCGGCAACAAGCGATCCAAATCGACGTACGGCAGCGCCCATGAACTCTCCCCCACCCAAACTCGACGGCTGCGCGATACTGAGCGATCTCACCCAAGTCAAGGAAATCGAAGCGAACGCGTATCTAAGAAAATCATTTTCTCCCGCCATTTTCCAGCGGGGGCGAGAATTCTCGCGGAGACGGGAAATCCAGGAAAATTCGCGAAACATGTCGGCGCGAAAATCCCTCGAAAAAGCCGACGCCCGGGAGGTCATTGCGCTCTCGCTGATCCTCCGTGTACATTCGCGGCGGGGAATCCGGCAGCCTCCCCTTCAGATGTATCGCCATCCAAGCGCCGGCCGCTACGCATTGCGAGCGATCCATGGATGGCTTGTCTCTAGAATCTCTCGGCCTCTTCCTGGTCGCCGCCTTCGTCGGCGGCCTGACCTCCGGCATCGCGGGCTTCGCGATGGGCCTCGTGGTCTCCGGCGTGTGGCTGCACATCATCACGCCGGTGCAGACCGCGACGTTGATCGTCGGTTACGGGCTGCTGACCCAGGGCTACGGCATTTGGAAGCTGCGGCACGCGCTCGATTGGCACCTGGTCGCGCCCTACATTATCGGCGGCGCGTTCGGCGTTCCGCTCGGAACGATGCTGCTCACATACGTCGATCCGGTCAGCCTGCGCATCGGCATGGGCCTCCTGCTAATCGCCTACAGTATCTGGGGCCTGGCGCGGCCGGCATTCCGGCCGATCAAAGCCACCAAGACGGCCGATGTCGTAGTCGGCTTCCTCAACGGCTGGCTCGGCGGGCTGACCGGGCTCGTCGGCATCACGGTGACCATCTGGTGCCAATTGCGCGGCATGACAAAGGATGCGCAACGCGCCGTCTTTCAGCCCGTCACCCTGGCGGCGGCAGCGCTCAGCCTGGTGACGCTGGGGCTTGCCGGCGCCGTCACGGTGCCGACCGTCAAACTGTACTTGCTGGGCACGCCGCTGATGCTCGCCGGCTTATGGAGCGGGTTCAAGCTCTATGGAAAGCTCGACGACGAGGCCTTCCGCAACGTGATCCTGCTGCTGTTATTGGCATCCGGCATCGTGCTGTTGGTGCCGAAATCGATGTCTTGAGCCGCCCAGAGCAATCACGCACGGGACACGCGCCGGCGCAGCGTCTCAATCGAGCAGCACACCGCGGTTCTTGACGCAGCGCTTGATCTGCATGTCGCGCATGGTGGCCGCCATCTGGCCGGCCGGGCGGCGCGCGAAGGAAGCGGCCTTGCACTTGGCGGTGAGCGCCGCGTCGACCGACGGCGATGCTGTCGGCAACGGCAGCGGCGACGCGGCGTGGGCGGTCGTGAGCGCGCCGGCGGCGAGCGTGCAGATAACGCCGGCGCGGGCGAGGAAAAAGCCAAAGCGCGTCATGAGCGACCCCGAATCGGTGATGCCATATGCTGGCTATCACCGAATGGGGCATCCGCAAAGCGAACCGCCCGCGGGCGCCCCTCACTCCTCCTTGAAGCCGTATTGCGGCACGTTGCCGCTCGCGCCGTAGTACTTGTAGGGCAGGAACTTGCCCGACATGGTGAGCTTCACGCGGTCGCCCTTCGGGTCGAGCTGCCGCTCAAACTGCAGGTCGAAGTCGATCGCCGACATGATGCCGTCGCCGAACTCCTCCTCGATCAACGCCTTCCAGGCCGGCCCATTGATCATGACAAGCTCGTAGAAGCGATAGATCACCGGATCGGTTGGCGGCATCGGGTTGCCGCGCATCGGCACCTCGTTGAGCATCGCGGCTTCGGCCTCGGAGAGGCCGAACAGGTCGGCAGCCTTGGCGACCTGCGGCTTGGTGAGCTTCATCTGGCCGAGCAACGCGCTGACGATCAGCACCGGCGACATGCCGCCGATCTCGCCGCAGATGTAGCTCCACTTCCAGCCCTTGGCGCGCTTGATGTCGAGGATCTTTTCGGTGAGGTCGGCGCGTTTCATGGATGAATCCTTTCCGGGTTGATGGCTCACGCTGGACGGTCTCAGAGAGCCATTTTTGCAATCGGCGTGCCACGGAAGCGCGGCAAAACCACTATGGTTTTCATCGGCTTGAAGCCGATTGCGCGAGGCCTGCGTAAATTCGCTCCGGCGATCGCCTAATCTTTAGCCAAAACCTGAGCCGGACGCGTTGACATGCCCCCGACCCGAGGCGCGAGCCGTTTGGGCGCGCCGAGCGCGCCCAAAGGAAAACGCCGCGAGCCTCGAAAAAGGACAGCCGCTGCGGCGCAGCGGCTCACTTGCTGCGTCACTTCCGCCCGGCCCTTCGAGGGCGCGCTGTGCGCGCGGCCTCAGAATGACGGGGTCAGATGAATGACTTACTTCGGCACCAGGCCGTCGCGGCCGACATTGATGCGCGGGGCATCGATCGAGCCGTCGGGCTTCTTGATCGCATTGAGCGCGACGACGTGGGCGCCCGGCTTGAGCTCACGCCGATCGGTGACCACGTAGCGCACGACCGGCACGTCGGGGCCGACGACGATCTTCTTCTCGCCGTCCTTGTACTTGACCGTGAGCGTGTCGCCGGCGGTCGCCGTCACCATGTCGCCGACGGTGCCGTTGGTCATGGTGCTGCCCGGCGTCGTGTAGGGCCGGTGACCCTCGCCGGTGCCGCGCATCGACTCGGCGAAGATGTGCACTTCGAGCGCCTTCTGGCTGCCGTCGGCCTGCGGCATGGCGGCGCTGCCGACGAAATCGCCCGACTTGATGTCCTTGAGGCTCGCCTTGGCGACGCCGACGATCTTCGCATTGGCGGCGAGCGTCAGCGCCACGTCGGCTCCCTTGTCCGGCTTCACGACGACCTTGTCGCCGTCGACCTTCTCGATCGTGCCGCGCACGCGCATGGTCTGCTGCGCCGACGCCGCTGTTACGCCGACCGCCGCGAGCAGCGCCGCGCCGACCAGCACATGTTTTCTCAAGACTTTCATCGCAACCACCTCACATCAGCTCACACGGTTAGCCCACATTGTCCAAGTTACATCGGCGGGGGCGTGTCGCGCCCGACGTTGATGCGCCCGAACCTCAGCGTGCCGTCGGCGTCCTTGCTGGCGGCAGAGATGAAGACCTTTGCGCCGGGCTTGAGCTCGGCCTTGTCGCCCGGCTTATAGGTCACGATCGGGCAATCGGCGCCGACCGCGATCTTCTTCTCGCCGTCCTTGTACTTGAGGGTGATCGAATGATCGTCCTTCGCGGTCACCATCTGGTCGACGGTCGCGTTGGTCATGGTGCTGTTCGGCTCGAGGTCCCACGGCCGATGCCCCTCGCCGGTGCCGCGCATCGCCTCGGGGAAGATGTGGATCTCTTTGCACTTCTGGCTGCCGTCGGCCTGCGGCATGCCGGTGACGCCGATAAACGAGCCCTGCTTGATGTCGGCGTACGAGGCCTTGACCACCGCGACGACCACCGTCTTGTCGCCCAGCTTCGCCTTCACCTCGCTACCTTCGCGCGTCTTGATCGTGAGCATCGAGCCGTTCACGACCTCGACGGTGCCGCGCACGCGCACCGGCTTCGGCTGCGCGACGGCGGCCGACGCCACGACGAGGCCGACAGCCGCAAACAGCAAGGCCCTCCCACCCATTGACTTCGCACTCATCGACTTCCTCCCATGATAATTGGCCGGCGTACGCTGAGCGCCGCCGGCCGTTTTGTCGTCGCCCCGACGAGAAAATCACATCGGCGGCGCAGCGCCGTTGCGGCCGACATTGATGGCCGGCGCCGTATATGAGCCGTCCGCCTGCTTGGTCGCGGCCACGATGAAGAACATCGCGCCCGCCTTGACGTCGTCCTTGTTGCCGGAGACGAAGCGCACCACCGGCGTGTTGGGCGGCACGATCACCTTCTTCTCGCCGTCCTTGTACTTGACCGTGTAGGTCTGGCCGTCGACGCCGGTGACCATGTTGGCCACATCCGCATTGGTCATGGTGCTCCCCGGCTCGCGATCCCACGGAATGAAGACCGACGGCACCACACCGCGCTGCGCGTTCATGAAGATGTGGAGACCGATCGCCTTCTGGCTGCCGTCCGGTTGCGGCATGGCGGTGACCCCGATGAAATCGCCTTGCTTGATGTCGGCGACGCTCGCCTTCTCCAGAGCGGTGACGCGCGCGTTGTCGGCGAGCTTGAGGGTCGCGGTGCCGCCGCCGCGCACCTTCACGGTCAGGGTATTGCCGTCGACCTTCTCGATGGTGCCGCGCAGGTGGGCGGGCTTGTTGGCCGGCGCCATCTGGCCCTGCGCCCAGGCCGTCGAGGCCGCGATCAGGCTCATTCCGGCGGCGATGACGGCCGCCCGTGCGATCTTGTGCATGAAAATCTCCCAAGAATTCCGCGGGCCCTCACGCGCCGCGACATACGGATCAACCCCGGTGAGGGGCGGGTATTCCGGCTTTGCGCCGGGTCCCGGCCCTCCCCTAGCAGGTCCGGGCACACGGTTCGTGACACGATCACGTGTACGCGACAAGGCGCCTTCACGGCCCCTCGCGGTATCGGCGCGCCACCGCCGCGGCCTGGACGAAGACGCGGACGGTTACCACATAAGCGACCTGTCAAAAATACACCTGCGACCTCCGCGCGAGGCGATACCGAAGAGGCTTCCCATGTCCATCCGGCCCGTGAAGCGCATCATCCAATCGACGCCCACCATGGAGGGTGCCGGCGTCAAGCTGCGGCGCGCCTTCGGCTTCGGCGAGACCGACGAATTCGATCCGTTCCTCCTGCTCGACGACTTCCGCAACGACCGGCCGGACGATTACCGCGCCGGCTTTCCGTGGCATCCGCACCGCGGCATCGAGACCATCACCTACGTGCTCGCCGGCACGGTCGACCACGGCGACAGCCTCGGCAACAAGGGCTCGCTCGGCGCCGGCGACGTGCAATGGATGACGGCGGGTAGCGGCATCATGCATCAGGAGATGCCGAAGGGCGATGCCAAGGGCCGGATGCACGGCTTCCAGCTCTGGGCGAACCTGCCGTCGCGGCTGAAGATGACCAAGCCGCGCTACCAGGACATCAAGGCGATCGAGATCCCGGAGGTGACTGACGACGACGGCACCAAGGCGCGCATCATCTGCGGCGAGTTCTGGGGCAAGCGCGGCCCGGTCGAGGGCGTCGCGGCCGATCCGCGCTACCTCGACATCTGGGTCGAGCCGGGGAAGCGCAAGACGCTGCCCGTCGAGACCGACCGGCATGCGTTCGCCTACGTATTCGACGGCTCCGGCACCTTCGCGGCCGCCTCGCAGCCGTTCGGCGTGCTCACCGAGAAGGAGACGGCGGCGGGCGAGACGCTGGTGCGCGAGCGCACAGGCAACCGCTCGCTCGTGGTGTTCGACCGCGGCGACGAGGTGACGGTGCAGGCGGACGACGCGGGCATCCGCTTCCTGCTCGTCTCCGGCAAGCCGATCGAGGAGCCGGTCGCCTGGCACGGGCCGATCGTGATGAACACGGACAGCGAGTTGCGCCAGGCCGTGAGCGAGCTGCGCGCCGGGACGTTCATCAAGCATCAGTGATGCGGATGCCTCCACGCTCCCCTGCAGGGGGAGGTCTGCGAGCGAAAGCGAGCCGGGGTGGGGTTGTGTGATCGAGTAAGACGCTGCCACTCCACCCCGGACGCGATCGGCGTCATTCACCCCGCAGCGGCGGCCCGCTCCACACGTGCGCCGATTGCGGGCCCGTCGCCCGCGACGGTGGTGCGACGCATGTCGCGCGGCTGCGCCTGGTCGTAGCGGCGCACACGGTGCATGGTCTGGCGATTGTCCCACCACACGAGGTCGTGCGACCGCCATTTGTGCACATGGACATAAGCCGGTTGCGTCGCGTGCTCGGTGAGGTCGCGCAAGAGCACCCGCGCTTCCGGCATCGGCATCCCGACGATCGCGCCGGCGTGCGACGAGAGATAGAGCGACTTGCGCCCCGTCTGCGAATGGCGGCGCACCAGCGGCTGGAGCACCGGCTTGAACAACTGCCTTTCCTCGTCGGTGAAATCGAGGAAGCCGAGCGAACCGCGCGAATACATCTGCGTGTGCTCGCAGACGAGATCCTCGATCGTGCGCTTCGTGTCGTCGTCGAGCGCGTCATAGGCGGCGCGCATGTCGGCAAATTCGGTATTGCCGCCGACCGGGTTCACGACGCGCGCCGACAGCAGCGAATATTTGGCCGGGATCGGGCGGAACGAGGAGTCCGAGTGCCACAGGCAGTTGCCGAGGTTGAACAGCCGCTGGCGGCTGTCCGGCGCCAGCGGTTTGCCGTCCTTGCCGAGGTTGGAGACGTCGTTCATGCCGACCGCAAGGCGCTTGTCCTGCGGCTTGGTGATGTTGCCGCCGCGCGAATCCTCGATCGGCCCGAAATTGCGCGTGAACGCCATCTGCTGGTCGTCGGTCAGGTCTTGGTCGTGAAAGACCAGCACGGCATATTTGTTGATCCCGGCGTCGAGCGTGGCAGCTTCGTCGGACGTGAGCGGTTTGCTCAGATCGACGCCCGATACTTCGGCGACGAACACGGGATGAATCTGGCGGAACGTGATCGGCATGGTTCCTCCGAGATGCGTGGCGCCGGGCGGACGGGCCCATTCATGAAAGCCTATTTCGGCATGGGGCGCTTGGGAAGACGTCTCACG
>DASXCK010000515.1:0-14435 GCA_036491235.1 Xanthobacteraceae bacterium
GATTTTCCGCGTCGATAAGTGGAGCCTCTGCCGGGGTTAGGCTGCCAAGCGGAGAGGCAGCGGCGTGATGTAGGCCTGATCGGGCGTCATGCCGTCAAGGCTCGAATGCGGGCGCCTTGCATTGTAGAAGTCCAGATACCGCTAGTCTATGGGTATGCCAAGTGAAGCGTTCCCAACTTTTTGGGAGGCGCTCGGTTTCGATCAACTCGATCAACGGCAATACGCTGCTGCAGGCGGGCTTCTTCGCGCCTTGCCGCCCCGCGACCACGGGGCCGATCGCGCTCGCGGGCCTGCAGACGATCGACACCACGGTGGTGCTCGCCGCCGGCGATCGCGTGCTGGCGATGAACCAGGCGGACGCGACACAGAACAGCATCTACGCGGCGAGCTCGGGCAACTGGGTGCGCACGACCGATGCGGCCGGCAACAGCTGGTTCTTCAACGGCATGGCGGTGGTGGTGGCGCCGGACGCCGCCAATGCCGGGCAGATCTTCATCTGCGCGATGACCGACGACCCGGTGATCATCGGCGAATCCGCGCTCACCGTCGCGAGCCAGAGCGCAGTGCAGCAGGCACTGCAGCAGGCGACAATGGGACATTGAGCTCCATAGCCGAACGTTTCGCGCAGTGTGCGCGCGAGTTCACGAGGGCGTTTCAGAAAGGTGCCCGCGGCCGAATCCAATCTTGCAGGGATTTTTTTGGCGAATGGCGATCCGCTGCACTATCCCTGCGCCTGTCGCAACGCGGTCTCCAGACGTGCCCGCTCCTTCTCCCAACGGGCGTCCTCGGCCTGCGACCGCTTCTCCAGCGCCGCGAGCTCAGCCTGGATGTCCGCAGCATTCTTTTGATGCTTGCGGCGCGCGGCGTCCAACGCAGCCTGCGCTTTGTCGAGCGCGCGCTGCTGTCGCGCGCGCAGCTTGCGCCGCGCGGCCTCCTGCTTCGCGCCTTCGCGCGCGCGACGCTTCTCCGCCTGATCGAACGCGAGCGCCGCCTTCCGGTCGGCGGCCTGATCAGTGGCTCGTTGCCGAGGCTTGTTTTTCGCGGGCGCGGACTTGCGGCCGCCCTTTTTCGCTCCACCGTCGGCAAGGTGGGTGGGCAGCTTGGCGTCCACCTTGAACGATGCGGCGGAGCCGACGGGACGCTTGAGGACCACGCCGGGCTTCGCCATGGTCGCGGCGATGACGTCCGGATCGTCGCTCGGCTTCGCCACGCCCTCATGGAAGAGGTTCCTGTCGGCGCCCCACGCTCGCAAAGCCGCTTGCATCGACGGCGCCGCGACCGCGAGGTCGAAGAAACCCAGCGACGTTTGGTAGGTCTTGAGCTTCTTCGCCATTCCGGTCTCCCGACCGTGTGCAAGCGCTCGAATGGCCATCGCGCGCACCATCACCCGGCACATACGCCGCCCAAATTAGCACAGCGCTACTTCCTCTTAATCGTTCTCCGCGAGAATGGTCTATCAGGGGGGTAGCGCTGATTCGGAATTGGCGATGCCTGGACTCAGGGACCTGCAAGACGGATTGGCGGCGCTGCGTCGGCAGATCGCGCTCGCGAGGCCCGGCGCCTACACGCCGCTCGAAATCTTGCAATTGCGAAGGGACTGTCTGTGCCTCTGGGCCCAGATCGAGGTGTGCAGGCGCGAGCAGCTGACCCGCCTCGTTCCACAAACGCCGATCAGGACTTCGACCGAGGCACCTTAATCAGCCATCTCGCCATCCAGGAGGCCTGGGTCTAACGGCAGGCCCAGCAGTGTGGCGGCGCGATCGCGATATTGCCGCGCCAGTTTGCGGTAATACGGCACGAGCTCGGGGACCGAGCATTGCTCGGCCACCCGTTCGAATCGTGCGGCTTGATCTAGGTGGTAGGACGCGTCCGCCATGCCGGGGCACCTGAGGGGCTTTCTATAGACGCGGAACACGCCGGTAGGTTCCCGCGGAAAGCAAAGTCTCCTCCGTATGGTGACCGCACGCTGAAGAGCGCCCGCATCGGGGCTCATCGCGTCGCTTTAGATCAGGGCGGTCATGCTGCATCGCAGAGGGTCGAAAACCTTTTGAAGTGCGCGGCCCCTCAACCGCGCCGATCGCATCGTGCGCATCCGCGGTCCCGGCCGTATCGGGGATGCGGGCGATGGCGAGACTGCGTGCTGATCGCCGAGGAAAAGCAATTCTCCCAGGGGCAAGTCGCAAAACCGACTCACGGATTTCACTCGCGCTTTGAGCAACTGGCGGGGTACAGTGCGGCATCACCGGCTCGGGCTCCCCTTCAGGCGCCGGTGACCGAGAGTTCATTGTGCTCCCGCCTGTACTTGTCAGGGAGCGTACCGATGCCGACACCACAGAGCGCTGCTCCGTCGTTTTGGCCATCGTTTACCGAGGCCGCCGGCCCCGCTGGCGCTCTGGATGAAGAGGCGCACGTCTTCGCCTTTCCGGCGCAGCTTTTCGAGCACGTGCCATTTGCGATCTATGTTTGTGACGCCGAGGGCCTGGTTCGTCGCTACAACCGCCGCGCTGCCGAATTATGGGGCCGGTCGCCCCGGCCCGGCGATCCCGATGAACGATTTTGCGGACCGCACCGAATGTATCGTCCCGATGGCAGTCCGCTTCCGCGTCATGAATGCCCTATGGCCGATGTACTGCGCAGCGGGATTTCCGTGCGTCAACGGGAAGTCCATATCGAACGCCCAGACGGTTCGCGCGGCGTCGCGCTCGTCGACATCGAAGCCGTCAAGGACAGCGACGGAAACATCACCGGCGCGGTCAACTGCTTTCAGGACATCACCGAACGCAATCAGGCGGAGGAACGCGAAAAGATACTTTCGCTCGAGGTGGATCATCGCGCGAGGAACTTGCTGGCCGTCGTCCAGGCAGCCATACAGCTCACGCATGCCGACTCCGTCGAAGATTTCAAGGCGGCCATCCTTCGGCGCCTCCAGGCGCTGTCGAATACGCATTCGCTGCTCGCGCAATCACGTGGGGTGGGCGTCGACCTGCGCGATATCGTGATGAAGGAGCTTTCTCCCTATCGCGTCGCGGGAGCGGCGCGCACGGATATCAGCGGCCCGGCGCTCGTCCTGGATCCGAAATCGGCGCAATCGATGGCGATCGTTCTGCACGAGTTGACGACGAATGCGGTCAAGTATGGGGCTCTGTCGGTCCCTTCGGGGCAGCTTCGCGTTGAATGGTCTCGTGGCGACGTGGAGATTGTGATCCGCTGGTGTGAGGCAGACGGCCCACCCGTCACGCCGCCCGATCATCAAGGATTTGGCACGCGCCTGATCGGCCCGCTTGTCGAAACCGGGCTTGGAGGGAAATTGCTGTGCGACTGGAGTCCCGCCGGGCTCACCTGCGAGATCATCATTCCGCGCCCGCCGGCCGCGGGCGCATAGCCTTCGCAGACCAGACCATGCCTTGATCAGGACATCGCAGCGATGCCGGTCGAACGACAGATGACCGACGACGCTCCTTCGGCGCCGTGCCGCCGATCAGTGACGCCCTCCGCTGTCCCAGGCCAGCCGGTCACGCTCGCGGTGTATTTCCGTTATCGGCGATCGGCGTGAGGCTTTCGCGAATGACCTTCATGGTCGCCAGGATCGACTGGTTCAGGTTGCCATAGCTGGCGATCTCATGACCCAGTCGCGCGCCTTCGCTGTGCAGCACGTCGCGAACGCGTTGCAATTCGAGAAAGATCAAGTCGATTTGCTCGATCGACGCACCCGCGACGCTCCTGATCAACGGATTCAGATTTCCGGGAGACGGGGCCGTGGACGCCGCACTTTCACCGCGTCCACGACGCATCCCCGCCCGGTCGGGCCCGATCAAACGGATCTCGGTCATGCCCCTACCCCCCTCCACGTGCTCGGTACGCGACAGTTACAATCGCGGAGAAGCCCCGGGGATAATTTACGCACGCACATCGCGGATGGATCATCCGATCAGGCGCTGCGGCGGCCAAGATCGTGTTTCACCGAAGCGGGCACGAGCGCGGATTCCGTTCACATTGTGCCACATCGTCCTGCCCGGCCTTGTACCGGGCATCCACGTCTTGGCGATCGAGTGAGAAAGACGTGGATGGCCGCGACATAGGCGAGCGACCCGCCTTCGCTCGCTGCGCGAGCTACGGAACGGGCTTGAGTCCGCCGAAGCGCGGAGCGCGCAGGCGGAAGCGACGCCGTTCTTCGAACGGCTATGCCCGGCCATGACGGATCGAATTGAATGGAGAACGCTTTAGCGTAACGCGCGCGGCGGCGCCGCGCTCGCGAGCCAATCCCTCGCCAGCACCTGCTCCGCCAACGCCCTGTCGATATGCGGCAGGATCGTCTTGTCGAATGCGAATTTCATCACGTCGTACTCGTACTTGCAGTCCTTGGCGCGCGACTGCGGCAAAAGTCCCTTGTCGACGAGATCGGCATAACGCTTCGCGTCGGACCCGTAGGCCATGCATTCCAGATTGAAGAAGCGCTCCTCCGGCTGCCCATGGTTGCTGGAGAATGCGGCCAGGGGCAGGGTGGCTTTGGGATTCTGCCGGACGTCCTTGATGAAGGCCTGGTAGGACCATGCAGCTCCCATGATCAGCCGGGGCGCATCTGCCCGAATATGCAGCATGACGAATATCGCGAAATTGTCGGCGGCGTCCTCCTCACGGCCGAAGATCGGAACGTCGTAGACATCGAAGACGAGATGCCCGAATTCGTGGGCGAACGCGAAAAGCATTTGACCTACGAGGGCGTCGGTCGGTGTCGGCCCGTCGTTCGTCATCATCATCGGCAAACGCTGCCAGAGCTGGTCGAGATATTCGTAGCAAACCGTGACGGTCGGCACGTTATCGATCGGCTGATACCATGCGTTCGCCTCGCCGTCGCATCCCACCGTCCGTATCTTGACGTCGCGCGGCAGGCGGAACGGCATGAAGATGGCTTGGATCTTCTCGAGAGCGGTGCGCTCCATGAGCTGGTAATAAAGCGCCTCGTGCTGGGGATTCTTGGGCGGGACATATTCGATTTGTATTCGCCCGGCCGACATCTGCTCGGCAGAAGCCACAACCGGGCCATTCGCGATCAACGCGACGGCCGCGAGCAGAAATGTCACCCGCGCGAGCGAGATTCTCATGTCAGCATCTCGACGCCAGGGCGACCGCCGCCGCGTGCCGCCGTAACCTGTCGTTCTCACGAGAAATGGATCAGGCGAACCTTGGCTCGCCTGATCCGATGCATGTGGAAAGCGCAAACCGGCGGGTCGGCGTGCCGCCCGCCGTCATATTACTTGGTTACTTGGTGTCGCGCTTGTTCTCTTTCTCGTTGGCCGGATCAGTGACGTTGCGCGCGTTGGACGGGTCGTTGAGGCGCGAGTTCTTGGGGTCCTGTGTATCGTTGAGATTGCGCGCGTTGGCCGGATCATTGAGGCGCGACTTGCTGGGGTCTTGTTGGTCGTTGAGGTTGCGCTGGGTTGCCGGGTCACGCGACCCTTGCGCCTGCGCCATCGTCACGGCCGGAACCGCAAACGCGAAGCCGAGGACCAACGTCAGGGGGAGTGTTGATTTCAATCTAAAATGAGCCATCTTCGTCTCCTGTCTGGGGGTGTATTGTTCTGCGGGTGTATTGTGAGGCCATCGCATCCCGATCGGCCATGCATCCTGCAACATGGCACCTTGCGGCATGTGTGGGGACGACGGAGTTCGCCGGCGCATGCCTGCGCAGATTGTCGTTCCCGTGCGATCGAGCGGTCGGAGCGCCTTTCGCGATCGCTCTCCTGACGGCACAAGCCGCAACGCCCCAAGGTGCATTGCCGAGGTCGAGACGGCGGCAATGAGCGACCAGGAGGCGTGGCCACTTTAGTCAGGCGTCGACCCAACGCCCTATGCGGCCGCGCGTTCCCAGGCGTTCATGAGGGGGTGATCGCAAATGCGTGATCGAGCGCGAATTGGAGGCGCGGCTTGGTGACGTGGGCTGTGCGAACATCGCCGCGACCTCCCGGTCATTGTCGCGGCCGGCTGTTCGCTCGCAGCGTGACGCCGAGACAAGCGGATTTCGGCCGCCGAGCCTACGACTCCGCCGAGATCATTGCGATCATGACGCGGCCGACCTCGCCGGGTGCGCAACGGCGGTCTCGCGTAAGGCGGCCTCGCCATCGGCGATGATGAGAAGCGCGATTAGATTCTCTCGGACACCCAATCCAGGTAGGTGCACGACGTACAGCCGAATATCCGGCGAGCGGGCTGGTCCCCGAGGCGCGCGATGACATTGAGTAGTTCGACCGGCTTGCCGCAGCGCTTGCACGCGACCGGATCGCCCGGGTGGTCGTTCGGCCGCCGCAATAGATCGCCTGTACTCACATGTGTACCAATCTGCACAGTTGTTCCGGTAAAACGCCAGCCGGTTCTCCTCCGTTCCGACGTATATCCGACTCAATTGGCAAAAAGGGCAACCGGTGTATGGGTGGGTTGCGGCGGGGGCGGACGGGGTCGCTAAAGGGGCGCCATGCATCATCGCAAAATAAGTTGGAGCGTTAGCACGACCCGAAGCGGAAACCGCCTGGCGCCGCCCACAGCCAAATCGTTGCGCGCACACTCATCGGCAAAAAAGCCGGGAATTGCACGCCACTTTGTTCTTCCCGGCCGACGTCATTCATGCGGGAACGGACCTGGACGTCCATCGATACGTCCTGCAACCGCCAGCGCTCCCACAAAAGGACTCCGGCCATGGCCACCGCTCTCCCCGCTCCTTCCTGCGCCGCCCTGCCCGACCTCGCCTTCCTCGGCGCCCTGCCGCTCATCCCGGGTGATGATGCCGCGGGCTACGACACGCTGCTCGCACGCATGACCGCCGATGTGCGGCCCGGCAACGTGATCGAGGAGGCGTGGACCCGCGACGTCGCCGACCTCGTCTGGGAAGCGCTACGGCTGCGCCGGCTCAAGGCCGCGCTGCTGACCGCCTGCGCCGACCAGGGAATGCAGAAGCTCCTCTATTCGCTCGACGTGCACGGCAACACCTTCGAACTGTCCCGGCGCTGGGCGGCGCGCGAGCTCCAGGCGGTCGCCGAGGTCGACGCGGTGCTCGCCGCCGCCGGCCTCGGCATCAATCACGTGATGGCGCGTACGCTTGCGGTGGGTATTGCCGAGATCGAGCGCATCGACCGCATGACCGCCTCGGCCGAGGCGCGCCGTGCCGCCGCCCTGCGCGAGATCGGCCATCACCGCGAGCATGCGCCTTTCCGCGCGCGGCTGGGCGAAGCCGCCGCGGCGCAGATTGCCGATGCCGAGTTCGTGGAAGTCGCCGCACCGGCCGGACACACCCACGAGGCCGCCGCATGAGCGACGCGCCAGGGAGGTCCCGCGCCCGCGCGAGCCGCGCCAATGCGCGCAAGAGCACAGGCCCGAAGTCCGCGGCCGGCAAGGCGCGCGTCGCCCGCAATGCACGCCGCCACGGGCTCACCGTGCCGCTGCTCGCCGACGAGGTGCTCGCCCGCGAGGTCGATGATCTGGCGCGCCGAATCGAGGCGTCGGTGACCGGCGCCGCGCTCGACGGGACCGGGCACGCGCTCGCGTGCCGGATCGCCGAGACCCTGATCGATCTGCGCCGCGTGCGGAGCGTGAAGCTGCCGCTGGTCGCCGAGCTCGCGGCCGATCTCAGGAACGCCGCGCGTCCGCTCAAGGCGCTCGCGCGGCTCGACCGCTATGAGCGTCTCGCCCTGTCGCGCCGCAAGATCGCCGTCCGCGCGTTCGATGCGTTTGCGGCCGAGCATGCAAAACAAAGCTAGAAAATCGAGGGATTTCAAGGAGGCGGTTGTGGCCGCATTTTCGTGGCGCGAGGCCGGTGCCTGGCCGAGGAAGCGTCCGCGCAAAACAAAGCTAGAAACTCCAATGAAATCAATGCAGGCGATTTTGCCGCGGCGACCGGCAAGCGCCGGCGCCCCAGAGCATGGCGCAAGTCGGCGGATGCAAGTCGGCGGACGCTTGGCGACCACGCCTTCTCGGGGATAGCCTTTCCCCACTCCAGGCAGGGATCGCCTGCGGCCGCCATCGGACGGGGGACTGCACGTGCCGAGCTCAGAGCAATTCGACTTCATCATCGTCGGGGCCGGCAGCGCCGGCTGCGTGCTCGCCAATCGGCTCACCGCCTCGGGCCGTCACCGCGTGCTGCTGCTCGAGGCCGGCCCGGGCAACCGGCATCCCTGGCTGCACATCCCGCTCGGCTTCGGCCGGCTGTTCACCGATCGCCGCTACAACTGGTGCTATGCGACCGAGCCGCAGCCCGGCTGCCACGGCCGCAACGTGATTGCCCCACGCGGCAAGGTGCTGGGCGGGTCGAGCTCGATCAACGGGTTGATCTACATCCGCGGCCAAGCGGAGGATTTCGATCACTGGCGCCAGCTCGGCAATGCGGGCTGGAGCTACACCGATGTGCTGCCGTATTTCCGCAAGGCGGAGCACAACGAGCGCGGCGCCGACGAATTCCATGGGCACGGCGGCCCGCTGGCGGTGTCCGATCTGCGCGACCGCCATCCTCTCGCCGTCGCCTATGTGGAAGCGGCGGTGCAGTGCGGCTATCCGCGCAACGACGACTTCAACGGTGCCGTGCAGGAAGGCGCCGGCTACTACCAGACCACGATGAAGAACGGCGTGCGCGCCTCGACGGCCGCCGGGTATCTCAAGCAGGCGCGCAGCCGCGCCAATCTCAAGGTGGTCTCAGGGGCGCTGGCGACCCGCGTCCTGTTTGATGGCCGGCGTGCGACCGGCGTCGAGTATCTGGTCGGCGAAGGGAGCGATGAAAAACGCAGCGCCGGCGCCATTGTCGAGGTGATCGTCGCATCGGGCGCGTTCAACTCGCCGCAACTGCTGCAACTCTCGGGGGTCGGCCCGGCGACGCTGCTCAGGTCGCACGGCATCGATGTGGTCGCGGATGCCCCCGGCGTCGGCGACGATCTCAACGACCACCTGTCCGGCCGCATCATGCTGCGGGTCAAGGACCCGATCACGCTCAACGACGCGGTGCGCACCTGGCACGGCAAGCTCTGGCATGGCTCGCACTACCTGCTGACCCGGCGTGGCTACCTGGCGATCCCGGCGGTCTCGTCCGCGGTCTTCATCCGGGCACTGCCGACCTCGGCGACGCCCGACTCGCAGTGTTCGATCTCGTTGTTCTCGGCCGGCCAGGTCGGCGGCGATCTGCATCCGTTCCCGGGCGTGACCGGCAACTGCGTGCTGCTGCGGCCGGAGAGCCGCGGCTTCGTACGCATCAAATCGGCCGATCCACGCGCCGCACCGGCGATCAACCCGAACTATCTCGCAACGCCGAAAGACTGCGAGACCATCGTCGCCGGGACCAAGGCCATGCGGCGCATCTTCCAGGCCCCCGCAATGGCCCGCTACATCGCCGAGGAGATCGAGCCCGGCGATAAATGCAACAACGACGAGGAGTTACTGGATTTCATCCGCCGGCGCGGCTCGACCACCTATCATCCGGTCGGCACCTGCCGCATGGGACAGGACCCGAAGGCGGTGGTCGACGAACGCCTGCGCGTGCGCGGCTTCACGGGCCTGCGCGTGGTCGACGCCTCGATCATGCCGGCCGTGGTCTCGGGCAACACCAACGCGGCGACGGTCATGATCGGCGAGAAGGGCGCCGACATGATCCTCGAGGACATGAAGATCCGATCGCAAGGCAAGACCGTGCGCGCGGCCTGACGCACTGCATCAGCAAAGTCGATTTGATCGGATGCAGATACGACTGCGAAAAAAATCATGCGGGACAAATGGCTAGCGCGTGCCGACGAGCGATCACGCGCATCGCGTTAATGTTATCCACATGATTCATGGATGATGCGCTGATCCAGCCGCGGCGAAAAATCGTATGTGCGGTCCCACGTTTCTCGCATCGGGTCGACGCACGCCGTGACGCAGCGTCATTCACTCGGACATTTTCGTGACGGCGCGCATCACTTTCCAAGTCGTGACGTTTCGAACGGCGACCCTTTCAACAAACACACGCACCCTTTTACCGCGCGCGCGGATGCGAATCCACAGGTCAATACCTTTCTTCACGTTTTTGAAAAAAGTTCGGCCGTGTGCCCGATTCACAACATAATTGTTATCGACGATTAAGTGGAACATGGGGATAAGGGGTGGATGTAATGCGTACCCTTATAATTTTGGCGCTGGGGGTCTTTCTATCAATCTTCGACCTGCGGGTCGGGGGCATGATACCGCTGCAAGCGGAACTCGGATCCCCGGCACGCGCTCAAGCGATACCGAAGTCGCTGCAGCCGAGCGGCAGCGAGAGCACGATGAAGGACCGCATGAACCGCGCGGTCGTCGGCGTTGTCGGCGGCCTGCTCTCCGGTACCTACATGCGATTCGCCGACGAGCTTTCGCAGGTGCTCGATGACGGGGACAATCTGCGCGTCCTGCCGATCGTCACCCACGGGGCCGCGTCCAACCTCGACGACCTCCTTTACCTGCGCGGCGTCGACGTCGCGATCACCCAGTCCGACGTCTTCGAGTATTTTCGTACCACGCGGAAGATCTACAACCTCGAGAACAGGGTCCAGTACGTGATCCGGCTGCCGGTGTCGGAGATGCACGTGCTGGCGCGCAGCGACATCCACAGCATCGAGGACCTGCGCGGCAAGAAAGTCAACTTCGGGCCGCCCGGAAGCGCCTCGAGCCTCACCGGGTCGATCGTCTTCCAGCGCCTCGGCGTCAAGGTTGAGCCGGTCAATTTCGACAACCCCACCGCGCTGCAGAAGCTCAAGTCGGGCGAGATCGGCGCGCTCGTGCGCGTGATCGGCAAGCCCGTCGACTTCTTCGAGAAGCTGCCGCACGACTCGGGACTGCACTTCGTGTCGATCCCGTTCTCGCAGAAATTCGCCGACTACTACACGATCGGCGAGTTCACCAAGCAGGATTACCCGACGCTGGTCGGCGACGGCGAGCGCGTCGACACCATCGCGGTGCCGGCAGTGCTGGCGGTGTTCAACTGGCCGCGCGGCAGCGACCGCTACGAGCGCGTGCGCCGCTTCGTCGAGGCGCTGTTCACGCACTGGGACAAGTTCCGTGAGCCGCCACGTCATCCCAAGTGGCGCGACGTCAATCTCGCCGCGACCGTGCCGGGCTGGCAGCGCTGGAACGTGGCGACCGAGATGCTGGCCAAGCTCAACCAGCAGCACCCGGCGGCCGCGACAACTCCGGCCGCGCCGGCGGCACCGCAGGATTTCGCGGCGTTTCTCGTCTCCCACGGCGGCGCCGACATGAGCGTCCAGCAACGCGACGCGCTGTTTCGCCAATTCGTCGAGTGGCAACAGCACTGGCGAGCACCGCCGGCGCAGCACTGACCTGACCAGCGCATGTTTCGGCGAAAAGAATAGCGGTTCGCCGACAGGAACATCCTCAAACGAAGGGCCCGCGGCGCGGGCCGCCATCAACCGGATCGGTCACGATAATAACGAAGCGTCTTTGCTGCTGGCGGGCAGTCAAGGCGCTCGAACAGGGGAGGTGTGGTCATGAGTACTCCGGTCGGACGCCCGAAGATGCCCAATGTGATCGACTACGCGCCGTGGCGGCTGCGCGAAGGCAACGGGCCGCGCCGCCGCGACGAGGACGGGACGGCGCCGCTGGCCGCGGCCGATGAGCCGACCGACGAGGTCGATCGGGGGGACGACCAACACGACATTCCGCTCGCGCCCGACACGCCGCATGCCGAAATCGGCGACGAGAGCGGCCGGGATCGCGACGATGCGCCGGGCGACGACCTGCGCGCGGACCGAATCTACGCCTATGACGCCGGCGCGCCGCAGGGCGGGTCGCAAGGAACCAACGAAGAACGTGACATGGCGCGGCTCGCCGCGCTGCTGGCGTCGATCCGCCGCGACAGCAAGGTCGGCGAGCCGCCGCCACCACCTCCCGCGCCTGCGCGCCGTGCCGGTCCGCCACCACTGTTCGACCGGCCACGCGACTCCGACGTCTATATCGACGGGCTGCGCGTGCCGCGGTCGCTGCGGCCGTCTTACCTGCCGCCGCCGCCCGTGCAGCGGACGAGCTATCTCCAGATCTTCGCCAGAGTCACGTTCGCGTGCCTCGTCGCCGCGGCCGTCGCCTTCGCCATCGAAGGCGATTGGCATTCATTGACGCGCCGGATCGCCGCGCAGGTGCTCGGCGCACCCACCTATGGCGGCGCGACGTCCGTCGCCGAACATCCGAAAGCGGGCGCCGCCGAATTCGACCCGCGGCCCGCCAACGCGCCGGCGCGCTATTCCGTCGCGTCGGCGGAGCCGATCCTCGCAGCACCGCCCGCCGAAAGGCCGCCGGCCGCAACCACGCAGGAGGCGACGCTCGCGGTCGCGCCACCGGCGTCGCACGCCGTCCCCGTGGAGCGCGTCTCGCCGTGGCCGAGCGACACGCCGAGCAGCGCGGCGCCGAACATCCCGCCCGTCGCGGTGCCGAGCACGCCGCCTATCGCGGCGCCAAGCACGCCATCCGTCGCAGCGCCGAGCACGCCACCCGTCGCTACGCCGAGTGCCCCGCCCGTCACGCCACCGACACAGGCGAGCGCGAGCCCGGCGCAGCCACTTTCGCCGCCGCACCCGCGGCCCGCGATGGGTACGCAGGAGATCAAGCTGCTGCTCGAGCAAGGCAAGCAGTTCACGGCGGTCGGCGATGTGGTGACGGCCCGCATCGTGCTGCAGCGCGTTGCGGATGCCGACGTCGCGGCAGGCGCGCTGGCGCTCGCCGAGACCTTCGACCCCGCGGTGCTCGCCAAACAGGGCGTGCGCGGCGTGCAGGGCGACGCCGATCAGGCGCGCCACTGGTACGAGCGCGCGCGTGAGCTCGGCTCGGACGAGGCGACACATCGTCTGGCGCTCATGGAGAGTTCGAACGGCAATCCATGAGGAAGCGCGCCATGAGGAAGCGCAACGGGCGCCGCCCGCCGCCTCATCGCGGACGGCGCATGATGACCCGCCGTAAGCACGCCCGGCGACTGCGCCACGCGCATCGCCGCCCGGCACAGGCGACGTCACCCCAATAGAGCATGATCCCGAAAAGCGGATACCGGCTTTCGGAAAAGATCAGGCTCAAACAGACGACGAAACGAAACTCGATATGGAATGGATGGAGCAACGCATGACGTGGATGAGAATGCTTGCCGCATTTGCGGCCGCCGTGGCACTCGCACCGCCGGCGCTCGGCGAAGCTTTCCCGGGCACGAGCCCGATCGAGATGACGGTGCTGTTTCCGGCGGGCTCCTCGGCGGACGTGAGCGCGCGGCTTCTCGCCGACGGCCTGTCGAAGCGGCTGGGGGTCAAGGTCTACGTGAACAACCGCCCCGGCGCCGGCGGCGCCATCGGCTATCGCTATGCCGCGGAGCAGAAGGCGGACGGCCACGCACTGGTGTGGAATTCGAATTCGATCTCGACCACCTACTATGCGGGCACGCTGCCGTTCACCTATGCGCGGTTCGAGCCGGTCGCGCAGGTGCTGGTCGAATCCCCGGTGCTCGCGGTGAGCAAGAACTCGCCCTACAAGACGCTCGCTGACGTGATCGCGGCGGCGAAAGCCAAGCCCGCGACCGTGACGGTCGCCAATTCCGGAGCCGGCAGCCACACCCACATTTCATCGGTCGCGCTGTTCAAATCCGCGAACGCCGACGTGGTGAACGTGCCGTTCGGCGCCGCGCAGCTCGTGCCTGCCCTGCTCGGCCATCAGATCGATGCGGCCGTGCAATTGCCGGCCGCGCTGACCGGCTACGTGCGCACCGGCGATCTGCGCCTGCTTGCGGCGCTCACGGACAAGCGCGATCCCGCCTTTCCCGACGTGCCGACGGCACGCGAGCAGGGCATCAACGTATCGCTCGAAGCCTGGCGCGGCATCGCGGTGCCCAAGGGGACGCCCAAGCCGGTCGTCGCGCGGCTCGAAGCCGCGATCCGGGACACCGTCGCGAGCCCCGAGTTCAAGGCGGGCTGCGAAAAGCTCGGCGCCCGCCCGGCGTTTGCGTCGTCGGCCGACTTCGGCAAGATCATCACCAGCCAGGATGTCCAGTTGGCGAAGCTGATGCAGACGATCGGGCTGAATACGCGTCCGGCGCCCGCCGAGCACGCGGAAGTGACGCACGCGACACGCGCGGAGCCGGAGCATCGCAAAATCGTCCACGTGCACAAGCGGCACTTCATGGCGCGCCGCTGGCGGGTGCCCGATTTCCAGACCGCTCAATCGAGCCGGTAGAACCGCGCGGCTGTGCCGGCGAAAAGGTTCGCCTTTTCGTCGGCACTCGCATTTTTGGCGAGGCGCTTGCACGCGTTCCAGAACACCGGATAGCTGTACGAGCCTTTGTCGACCGGGAAATTGCTTTCGAACATCGCGCGCTTGCTGCCGAACGCCGCGATGCAGATCTCGATATAGGGCCGCCACGCGTCGGCGAGCGTCTGCGACGAGGGCGGCTCCGCCTGCTCGTG
>DASXCK010000516.1:0-7591 GCA_036491235.1 Xanthobacteraceae bacterium
TTCAATCTCTCGCCGGTGCTCTGGCGCAAGCTGCCGGGCTCGCGCTCGGCCGGCCGGGTGCAGTCGGTGGCGCTGCGCCTCGTCTGCGACCGCGAGATGGAGATCGAAAAATTCGTCCCGCGCGAATACTGGTCGCTGGTCGCAACGCTGGCGACTCCGCGCCGCGAGACCTTCGAGGCGCGCCTGGTCGGGGCCGACGGACGGAAGATCCAGCGGCTCGATATCGGTACCGGCACTGAGGCCGAGGACTTCAAGCAGGCGCTCGAGACGGCCGCCTTCACGGTGGCGCTCGTCGACTCCAAGCCGGCCAAGCGCAACCCCTACCCGCCCTTTACGACGTCGACCCTGCAGCAGGAGGCAAGCCGCAAGCTCGGCTTCGCGCCCGCGCACACGATGCGGGTCGCGCAGCGCCTCTACGAGGGCACCGACATCGAGGGCGAGACCGTCGGTCTCATTACCTATATGCGTACCGACGGCGTCGACATGGACGAAGGCGCGGTGCGGTCGATCCGTGACATGATCGGCGCCGACTACGGCGCCCGCTACGTCCCGGAGGCGCCGCGCAAATACCAGGTGAAGGCCAAGAACGCGCAGGAAGCGCACGAGGCGATCCGCCCGACCGATGTCTCGCGCCGGCCGCGCGAGGTGGCAAAATTCCTCGAGGCCGATCAGGCCAAGCTCTACGAGCTGATCTGGATCCGCGCGCTGGCGTGCCAGATGGAATCGGCCGAGCTCGAGCGCACCGCCGTCGACATCACCGCGAAGGCCGGCGCCCGCACCATCGACCTGCGCGCCAACGGCACCGTGATCAAGTTCGACGGCTTCCTCGCCGTCTACCAGGAAGGCCGCGACGACGAGCCGGAGGACGACGAATCCCGCCGCCTGCCCGAGATGAACCAGGGCGAGCGCCTCGAGAAGCGCAAGATCGACGCGACCCAGCACTTCACCGAGCCGCCGCCGCGCTACTCGGAAGCCTCGCTGGTCAAGCGCATGGAAGAGCTCGGCATCGGCCGGCCCTCGACCTATGCGTCGATTCTCCAGGTACTCAAGGACCGCAAATACGTCCGCCTCGACAAGCGCCGGCTCTATCCCGAGGACCGCGGCCGCATCGTCGTCACGTTTCTGGAGAACTTCTTCCAGCGCTACGTCGAGTATGATTTCACCGCGGGGCTCGAGGACCAGCTCGACCGCGTCTCCAACAACGAGCTCCCCTGGCGCGATCTGCTGCGCGACTTCTGGCGCGACTTCACCGCGGCGATCGGCGAGATCAAGGATCTCAAGATCAGCCAGGTGATCGATGCGCTCAACGAGGTGCTCGGCTCGCACATCTTCCCGCCGCGCGCCGACGGCGGCGATCCGCGCCAGTGCACCGTGTGCGGCACCGGCCAGCTCTCGCTCAAGCTCGGGCGGTTCGGCGCCTTCATCGGCTGCTCCAATTATCCGGACTGCCGCAACACGCGCCCCCTGACGGCGACAGCCGAAGGCGGCATGGAGCCGTCGAAGAAGCTCGGCGACGATCCCGCGACCGGTCTCGAGGTCACGCTGCGCTCCGGCCGCTTCGGCCCGTATGTGCAGCTCGGCGAAGGCAAGGACGGCGAGAAGCCCAAGCGCGCCGGCTTGCCCAAGGGCACCGAGGCGTCATCGGTCGATCTCGATTTTGCGCTCAAGCTCCTGTCGCTGCCGCGCCCGATCGGCACGCATCCGGAAGATGGCCAGCCGATCGTCGCCGGCATCGGCCGTTTCGGCCCCTACGTGCTGCACAACAAGACCTACGCCAACCTTGAGAATATCGAGGAGGTGTTCACCGTCGGCCTCAATCGTGCCGTCACGCTGATCGCCGAAAAGATCGCCAAAGGTCCGTCCAAAGGCCGCTTCGGACGCGACCCCGGCCGTCCGCTCGGCGCCCATCCCGCCAAGGGCGGCCCGATCGTGGTCAAGAGCGGCCGCTACGGCCCCTATGTGAGCCATGCCGGTGTCAACGCCACCCTGCCGAAGGACATGACGCCCGAGCAGGTCACGCTCGTCCAGGCCGTCGAATTGCTCGACGCGCGCTCCGGCAAAGGCGGCGCCACCACCGGCGATGCGCCGCGCGCGCGCCGCACCACGCCGCGCCGCGCCAAATCCGCGGCCACGGCGGCACCCGCAGCCGCCAAGAAACCCAAAGCTCAGGCCAAAACCGTTGCCAAGAAGAAGAAGGCTGCGAAATAGGCGTCTGGTAATCCGGCCAGGCGCTCCCCATATTGCGGTCAGCGCCTGATGGACAAATTATTGGCCGCGCAACGCCGCCCGCTAGGCGGGCTCCCCTCGAAGGACGACCTTGTCGCCTTCGTCTCCTCTCAGTCCGGCAAGGTCGGCACGCGCGAGATCGCGCGGGCCTTCGGGCTCAAGAATGCCGACCGCGCCCTGCTCAAGACAATGCTACGCGAATTGACCGATGACGGCCGCCTCGAGCGCCGTCGCAAGAAACTGCACCATGCCGGCACGCTGCCCGCCGTGGTGCTGGCCGACATCACGGGCCGCGACGCCGATGGCGAATTGATCGCGGTCCCCACCGAATGGGATACGGAAGCGAACGGCGAAGCGCCAAAAATCCGCATCCATGTGCCGCGCAAGGCGCGGCCCGCCGAGATCGCCGGCGTCGGCGACCGCGCGCTCATCAAGACCGAAGCGACCGACGATGACGACGACGCGATCCGCTACCGCGGTCGCGTCGTCAAGCTGATCGACCGCGCCAAGCAACGCATCCTCGGCGTCTTCCACGCCGTCGCGGACGGCGGGCGTCTCGAGCCGGTCGATAAGAAGAACGCCGGCCGCGAGTTCGCGATCGCCCCGCATCACACCGGCGGCGCACAGGACGGCGATCTCGTCGCGGTCGAGATGCACAAAGCCGGCCGCTTCGGCTTGTCCGTCGCGCACGTCAAGGAGCGCCTCGGCTCGCTCGCCAGCGAGAAAGCCGTGAGCCTGATCGCGATCCACGCCCACGGCATCCCGCAGACTTTCAGCAAAGAGGTCCTGCACGAGGCCGAGCGCGCCCGGCCCGCGACCCTCGCGGGCCGCGAGGACTGGCGCGACGTGCCGCTCGTTACCGTCGATCCGGTCGACGCCAAGGACCACGACGACGCCGTCTTCGCGCGCAACGACACGGATCCGGCCAATCCGGGCGGCTTCGTCATCGACGTCGCGATCGCCGACGTCGCGCACTACGTGCGGCCCGGCTCGGCGCTCGACCGCGAGGCGCTTGCCCGCGGCAACTCCACCTATTTCCCGGACCGCGTCGTGCCGATGCTGCCGGAGCGGATATCCAATGATCTCTGCTCGCTGCGTCCCGGCGAGGATCGCGCCGCGCTCGCGGTGCGCATGGTGATCGGCGCCGACGGGCGCAAGCGCTCGCATACCTTCCACCGCGTGCTGATGCGCTCCTTCGCGCGCCTGAATTACGCGCAGGCGCAGGCCGCGATCGACGGCCACCCCGACGACACCACCGAGCCGCTTCTGCCCCTGGTGCTGCGCCCGCTCTACGCAGCTTATGCGGCGCTCAAGCGCGCCCGTGCGGAGCGCAGCCCGCTCGACCTCGAGCTGCCGGAGCGCAAGATCCTGCTCAAGCCCGACGGCACCATCGACCGCGTGGTGTCGCCGCAGCGGCTCGACGCCCATCGGCTGATCGAGGAGTTCATGATCCTCGCCAACGTGGCGGCGGCCGAGACGCTCGAGCGCGCCCGCACGCCGCTGGTCTACCGCGTGCATGACGAGCCGGCCGTCGAGAAGCTCCACGCGCTGCGCGAGTTCCTCGCGAGCCTCGACATCTCGCTGCCCAAGGCGGGCGCGATGCGGCCCGAGCAGTTCAACCACATCCTTGATCGCGTGAAGGGCCGCGACGTCGAGACCCTCGTCAACGAGGTGGTGCTGCGCAGCCAGTCGCAAGCCGAGTACGCGGCCGAGAATTACGGCCATTTCGGCCTCAACCTGCGCCGCTACGCCCACTTCACATCGCCGATCCGCCGCTACGCCGATCTGATCGTACACCGCGCGCTGATCCGCGCGCTGAAGCTCGGCGACGACGGCCTGCCGGCCGAGACCGATGCGGCGGCGCTCGCCGAGATCGGCGCGCGCATCTCGGCAACCGAGCGCCGCTCCATGGCGGCCGAGCGCGAGACCGCCGACCGGTTGATCGCCCACTTCCTCGCCGACCGCGTCGGCGCGACCTTCGAGGGCCGTATCAGCGGTGCGACCCGCGCCGGGCTGTTCGTCAAGCTCGACGAGACCGGCGCCGACGGGTTCATTCCGGCGCGCACCATCGGCGACGACTATTTCCGCTTCCACGAAGACAAGCGCGCGCTGATCGGCGATCGCACCGGCGAGACTCACCGGCTCGGCGACCGCGTCTCGGTGCGGCTCGCCGAAGCCGTGCCGGTCGCCGGCGCGCTGCGCTTCGAGCTTTTGTCCGGCGGACGCATCGATGCGGACAGCCGCCGCGGCCGCCGTCAACGCGGCGCGGACCGCCCGTATCGCGGCACGCGCGCGCGGCGTACAAGGCGGCGGTCATGACCGAACCGCTCGTCTTCGCCGGCCGACCCGATCGTCCGCTTGGGCAGGCAATGGGGCGCGGCTTTCGCTGCCGTTGCCCGAAATGCGGAGAGGGGCGGCTCTATCGCGCCTGTCTGAAAGTGGTCGACCGCTGCGCGGTGTGCGGCGAGGAGTTGTTTCATCAACGCGCCGATGACGCGCCGCCCTACTTCGTCATGCTCATCACGGGCCACATCGTCGTTCCACTCGCGCTCCTGGTCGAGACCCTGTACTCGCCGCCCTACTGGCTGCATGCCATGCTTTGGACGCCGTTGACGATCGCGCTGGTGCTCGGTCTATTGCAGCCCGTCAAAGGCGCGATCGTCGGCTGGCAATGGGCGAACCGGATGCACGGATTCGACCCGGACTATCCCGACGATGGCGTGCATACGGATCGCGTCCAGGACCCACTGCCATGAACGACGACGCCGCGCGGCGGCTTGATCGGCTGCGCGAGATCGACCATGTGGGCGACCACCCGACCGTGCGGCCGCGCGACGCCGCGACCATGATCATCATCGACCGCAGCGGGCCCTCGCCGCAGGTTCTGCTCGGCCGCCGCCACCACAGCCACAAGTTCATGCCCGGCAAGTTCGTGTTTCCGGGCGGCCGGGTCGAGCCCGTCGACGGCCGCATGCCGTCCGCCTCGCCGCTCGAGCCGCGCGTCGCGGCGCGCCTCATGCAGGCGATGCGGCGCCCGAATGCGGTGCGCGCCCGCGCGTTTGCGCTCGCCGCGATCCGCGAGACTTTTGAGGAGACCGGCATCCTGCTCGGCGCCAAAGGCCGCGAGCCTGTCCGCTCGCCCGGCGGCGCCTGGGACGGCTACGTGGCGGCAGGCGTCGTGCCCGATCTCGCGGCCGTGCATTTCGTCGCGCGCGCCATCACGCCGCCCGGGCGCACCAAGCGCTTCGATACGCGCTTCTTTGCGATCGATGCCGAGGAGATCGCGGCGCGTCACGAGGGGGTCGTCGGCCCAGACACCGAGCTCACCGAGCTGGTGTGGCTGCCGATCAGCGAGGCCTCGCGCCTCGACATGCCGACGATCACGACTGCCGTGCTCGAAGAGCTCACCGCCCGCATCACGGGCGGCTTCGCGCACGACCTGCCGGTGCCGTATTATCGGATGGTGCACCGAAAGCGCGCGCGGGATTTGCTGTAAGGCGAATAGCGCGTCGCGAATGGGAATACGACCGGCAGCCCTTCGTATTCGCCGTTCCTTGACTTTCCGCCCGCCCCCGTTACGTTCCGGGCAAATCCGCGGCCCGCCGCCGCTCAATCCGAGGTGCATCCATGGCCAAGGCCACGACCATCAAGGTCAAGCTGGTGTCGAGCGCCGACACGGGCTTCTACTACGTGACCAAGAAGAACTCGCGCACGAAGACCGACAAGCTGGTGATGAAGAAGTACGATCCCGTCGCGAAGAAGCACGTCGAGTTCCGCGAGGGCAAGATCAAGTAGCGATCGGCCCGCCGCACGAGCCAATTCCAAGGGCGCCCCTGAGGCGCCCTTTTGCATTTCTGGGCATGATTTCCGGATGCCAGGATCGGCTCGCGCCCGACCTGAGGATCGTGGCGCAAATGCTTGAGATGGCGCGAAAAGGTGGCCGGCCGGAAGCGGTGGTATGAGGAGGCCACTCTCACCGCTCCCGGGCCGGCCGAACCCCACGGACCCAGGAGATGCGGCGGACCTGAGCACTCCGCAGGGTTTGGGAATAGGGTCAGTTAGCGCGCCGATTTTGGGTCCCGGCGCGGCGTCGGCCTTGAGGGCCGCCGCAGGTTCGGAAACTACCCGAAGCACGGATGAAATCAACCCGTTAACCCGTTGATGAGACCCGGTTTTCCCGGTCAACCTAACTTCTTATGGTTGATGCGGCCCGCGGCACCCGCCTTGGCCGCCACGGACACACCCGACACCCATTCGGCTCGGAGAGTGCGACACCGCCCGATGCCGCAGGCGCCGGGGAACGTTCATGCGCCAGCAGTGGTGGAATCAGGCCGCGTCGGCGACCACGCGGTTGCGGCCGTCGCGCTTCGCCCGGTAGAGCGCCAGATCGGCGCGCTTGAGCACGTTCGCGGCGCTGTCCTCGGCGCCCGCGACCGCCGCAATCCCGATCGAGATCGTGACCTCGACCTTGCGCTCGCCGCCCGCGATCGGGATCGGATCGGCCGCGATGCGCCGGCGCAGGCGCTCGGCGACCATCGTCGCAACCGCCATGTCGGTGTCGGGCATCACCACGACGAACTCCTCGCCGCCCAGCCGGCACGCGAGATCGATGCCGCGGATCGACTTCTTCAGCCGCACCGCGAACTCGCGCAGCACGTCGTCGCCGGCGTCGTGGCCGTGCGTGTCGTTGACCGCCTTGAAGAAGTCGATGTCGAGGACGAGCACGGTGAGCGGCTTGCCGCGCGTGTGCGCCTGCTCGACCAGCGTCGCCAGATGGGTCTCCATGTAGCGGCGGTTGTGCAGGCCCGTGAGCGCGTCGGTGATCGCCGCCTCGATCGACATCTGCACGCTGTCGCGCAGCCGCTCGGTGTAGCGCTTCTTGCGCACCTGCGTGCGCACGCGCGCCAGGAGCTCGTTGCGATCGATCGGGCGCACGAGGTAATCATTGATGCCGATCTCGAGGCCGCGCATCAGCCGCGTGCTGTCCTCCGCCTCGGCGACTGCGAGGATCGGCGTCGTGCGGGTGCGCTCGAGCGAGCGCACCTGGCTGCACAGCCGCAGCCCGTCATAGTGCTCCAGCCCGAGCGAGACCACGACCAGGTCGTAACCGCCGTCGGCGACGCGATAGAGCGCCTCCGCCGGGTCGGGCTCGACCTCGACCTCGTGCTCGTCGGCGAGCATGGCGTGGAGGCGCTCGTAGGATCCCTTGCGGTCGTCGACCACCAGGACGCGGCCGCCCTTGCCGGTGTCGGCGATCGCCTCGCGCGCCGGGTTCTCGATGCCGATCTCCTTCGACGTGACGGCGCGCATGCGCAGCTCGTCGGTCATCATCTTGAGCCGCACCAGCGAGCGCACGCGCGCGATC
>DASXCK010000517.1:0-4111 GCA_036491235.1 Xanthobacteraceae bacterium
AGCGACCACGACAGCAGCGCACAGCCGGTGATCGCCACCAGTGTCGCCTTGTCGACGCCGGCGCCGATCACCGCCGCGACGATCTGCGCGATCAGCCGGGTGCGCTTCGGCCCGATCGCGCGGAACAGCGCGACCGTGAGCGCGACCGCGAATGCGGCCGCGGTGGCGCCGAGCGCGGCCGCGACCGCATAGGCGCCGAGCCAATGCGCGCCGCCCTGCAGCGCCAGCATGTTGATGAACGGCGACGCGAGCAGCACCGCCATGGTGGCGATCCCGCCCGCCATGGTGGCGATGCGCACCGCAAAGAGCTTGCGTGCCGCGACCGGCGACGAGAGGATCAGGTCGAGATCTGAGCGCGTGTAGAACGCGCGCGTCACCGATTCCATCGCCTGCGACACCATCAGCGACCACGACAACAGCGCGCAGCCCGTGATCGTCACCAGCGACGCCTTGTCGACTTCGGCGCCGACCGCCGCGTATGGCCCGACCATACTGTAGGCGATGAGGTGCATGGCGATGCCGAAGAGCACCAGCGCCGCCACGACGCTGCGCCCGCGCCAGCGCCGCCCGGCCGTCATCATCCCGAGCCAGTCGCGCCAGGAGAGCCGCAGCTCGTGCGTCGCGAACCAGGTGAGGGTGGCAGGCTGGCTCATGTGGCGTGCTTCCTCGTCATGCCTGGCGAATGCCGGGCATCCACGCCTTCCTTGCAAACGCACCAAGATGTGGATGGCCGGGACAAGCCCGGCCATGACGAAAGAAAAGCGGGGCGCTCATCACGCCGCCTGCGGCTGCTCGGCGACGAGCGCGAGGAATGTATCCTCCAGCGTGCCGCCCGCGGTGCCGTTGCCGGCCTCATGCCCCACCTGGCGGCGCAGCTCGTCGAGCGTGCCCTGCGCGATCAACTTGCCCGACGCGATGACGCCGATGCGGTCGGCCATGCGCTCGGCGACCTCGAGGATGTGCGTCGTCATGATCACGGTGCCGCCCGCCGCGACGCGCTCGCGCAGCACGGTCTTGACCTGGCGCGCCGAGCCGGCGTCGAGGCCGGTGAGCGGCTCGTCGAGGATGATCACTTTCGGGTCGTGGACGAGTGCGCCGGCGAGCGCAACCTTCTGCCGCATGCCCTTGGAGAAGCCCTCGCAGCGCTCATGCGCGTGCGGCGAGAGGCCGAGCCACTCCATCAGCGCACGTGCGCGCAATTCCGCGGCGCGCGCCTCGATACCCCAGAGACCCGCGACGAATTCCAGATACTCGAACGGCGTGAGCTTGTCGTAGATCATCGGCTCGTCCGACACCCACGCCATCACGCGCTTGGCGCCCACCGGATCGGCAAGCGCGTCGATGCCGGCGACCGCGATCGCGCCCGCGTCGGGCTTGAGCAGCCCCGCCACCATGCGCAGCGTCGTGGTCTTCCCCGCCCCGTTCGGCCCGAGCAGCGCGTAGAACTCGCCGGCGCGCACGATCAGATCGAGCCGATCGACCGCCGGCCGGTCGAAGCGCTTGGTGAGCCCGCGAATGTCGAGGGCGGGCGGAGGTTGGTCTGGGAGCATAGGGAGCGCTCGCAGTGAGGAATGTTTGGCCCGACGGTACGGCCGAGAGGTTTCGGCGGGGTGAAGACGACGGCAGGTGCCTATCGCGTATCGATTCCGTTTACCAAGAATGACTCGTCATGGCCGGGCTTGTCCCGGCTATCCACGTCTTTGCCCAAGTCAACAAAGACGTGGATGCCCGGGCCAAGCGCGGGCATGACGAAAATCGTGAGGTGCCGCCTTGCAATGACGGCTACGCCGTCATCTCCGGCGCGATCGTCTTCCTCAGGAACGCATACGACAGCGCCTCGTTGTAGGCGACCTGGGCGTTGTCGGCGGCGCCGGCGTGCCCGCCCTCGGGCGGCTCATGGAAATAGACCGGCAGCCCGAGCGCCATGAGCTTCGCGGCCATCTTGCGCGCGTGGCCGGGATGCACGCGGTCGTCGCGCGCCGAGGTGGTGAGCAGGATCGGCGGATAGCCGCGCCCCGGCTGGACCAGTTGATAGGCCGAGATGAGTTTCAAAAATTCCCAGTCCTCCGGTTTCTCGGGATCGCCGTATTCGGCGACCCAGCTCGGGCCGGCGCTGAGCTTGGTGTAGCGCCACATGTCGAGCAGCGGCACCTGGCAGATGATGGCGCCGAACAGCTCCGGATGGCGCGCGTACATGTTGCCGACCAAAAGCCCGCCGTTGCTGCCGCCCTGGCAGGCGAGGCGTTCACGCTTGGTCACGCCGCGCGCTGCGAGATCCCTCGCGACCGCCGCGAAATCGTCCTGCGCGACCTTCTTGCCTTCGCGCCGGCCGGCCTCGTGCCACGCCGGACCGAACTCGCCGCCGCCGCGGATGTTGGCGATGACGTAGACACCGCCGCGCTCGAGCCACAGCTTGCCGGCAAGGCCCGCGTAATAGGGCAACAGCGAGATCTGGAAGCCACCATAGCCGGTGAGCAGCGTCGCGTGGCTGCCGTCGAGCTTGAGGTCCTTGCGCCCCACCTGGAAGTAGGGAATGCGCGCGCCGTCGTCGGCCGTCGCGTGATGCTGCGTCACCACAAGCCCGCGCGCGTCGAAACGCTGCGGCCCCGCCTTGAGCGGCTCGGGCTTTTCCCCGAAGCGCACCAGCGACACCGTCATCGGCGTCACGGCGTCGTTGACATAGAGCGCGAACTGCCCGGCCTCGTCCGGCGGCACGATCGCGTTGCTGAAATCCTGATCGAAGCCGCCGATGTCGACCACCGATTGCTCGGAGAAGCCTTCCAGCCGCTCGATCCGCCACGTGCCGCGTTCCTGCCGCGCCATGGTCACGCGCGAGCGCACGTCGTCGAGCGTCTTGAACGCGATCACGTCGCCCGCCATGTCGGCGCCCTCGAGGAAAACGGTCTCGCTCGGCGTGAACAGCACGGTGAAATTGCGATCGCCCGCCATGAAGGCGTCGAAGCCGATCACCAGAAGCACGCCCGCCGGAAAAGTCTTTCCGCCGACCGTCCAGTCGGTGCGCAGCGTGACCATCAGCGTGTCACCCTTGAGCGAGGTTCCGGCGTCGGTCGGCACGTCGAGGCGCCGCCGGTTGCCCGGCTCCTCCTCGACGAAGACCTCGGAGTTGATGAAGTCGAGCATGCGCACGAAGACGGTGCGCGGGCGCGGCGCGTCGAGCTCCTGCGAGGCGCCGACATAGATGTGCGCACGCTCGCATTCGAACACGATCGGCGCCTCGGTGAACGGCGTGCCGCGCCGCCACAGCCGCACGGTGCGCGCATAGCCAGACTCGGTCGCAAAATCCTCGCCGCCGAGCGGCGTTGCGACCAGGAGCCGGTTCTCGTCCATCCAGGCGGCGCCGGTCTTCGCCTCGGGCAGTGAAAAACCGTCGGCGACGAACTGCCTCGCCTCGAGATCGAACTCGCGGATCGCGCTCGCGTCGGCACCGCCGCGCGAGAGCTGGACGAGGCCGCGGCGATAATCAGGCGGCAGCGCCGTGCAGCCATGCCACACCCAGTCTTCCTTCTCGGCGGCCGCGAGGGCGTCGACGTCGATCAGCACATCCCATTTCGGTTGCGCATTGCGGTAATCCGCGAGCGTGGTGCGCCGCCACAGCCCCTTGGGATGCGCCCCGTCCTGCCAGAAGTTGTAGACGTAGCGGCCGCGCCGGCTGATGAACGGAATGCGGTCGTCGGCATTGAGCAAGCTCAGCGCCGTCTTGCGGTCCGCCTCGAAGCGCGCGTCCTCCAGCGCCTTCACGGTCTCGGCATTGCGCGCCTCCAGCCACTCGCGCACGCGCGGCCCGTCCATCTCCTCGAGCCAGAGATAGGGATCTTCGATGTCGACTGAGGTCATCAATGTTCCCGCATTTGTGTTGCTGCAGTCTCTATCCCGTCTCCCTGCGGCGGCGCCACTTGTTCCCCTGCTGCACCGCATCGGCCGCCATCCTTCGAGGCTCGCTTCGCTCGCTCCTCAGCGACTGTGTTCTTTTTCAAGCAGGTTGCCATTGTTTTTTGTCTCGGAGCATTGCGTTGAGGATGGTGAGAAGCTTTCGAGCAACGGCGATGAGGGCGACCATCTTGGGCTTTCCGCGAGCGAGCAACCCTTGGTA
>DASXCK010000518.1:0-10406 GCA_036491235.1 Xanthobacteraceae bacterium
GTTGACCTGGTCGGCGGTCGGATTCTGGTCGTCATTGCCGAAGAGCCCGAGCAGCGGCACGCGCATATGCTCGGTGAGGTCGACCGGCGCCACCGGGCGCTTGGCGTTGAGCTGCGACTTGTCGTCGACGATGACGTTGCCGCCCCAGCAGTCGACCGCAGCATCGATGTCGGCCAGCTTGCACGCCGCGAGATACGTATGGCGGCCGCCCGAGCAGAAGCCGATCACGCCGATCTTGCCGCTGGCATTCGGCTGGGCGCGCAGGTATGCGATGGCGCCCTTCACGTCTCCCATCACCTGCTCGTCGGCGACGCCGCCGGCGGCGCGCACGCGCGCGCCCACGTCATCGGGGCTGCCGGGGCCGTCGCGGAAATAGAGGTGCGGCGAGATGCAGGCGTAGCCGTGATGCGCGAACTTGCGCGCCACCTCGGTGGTCCATTCGTCCCACCCCGGCAAATGATGGATGATGACCACGCCGGGGAATTTGCCCGGTCGCGACGGCCGTGCGTAATAGGCCTCACCCTGGTCGTTGTTGTGGCCGCGAAATGCCACGGTCTCGGCGACAAGTCCCTCATAGCTCATGCGTCTTCCTCCGGGTCCGCAACGGACCGCGGACTGTAGCATGGGCGGTCCGCCGATCAGCCCGCAAAGGCGCCGCATGCTATGCTTGAGGGCCGGTGTCCCGATTCCGAGGTGCGCGGGCATCTGCATGCGACCGCTGAGCCAACGTCGCGTTCGCGCCTGCATCGGGAATCGCCGAGGCGGATCAACGCCCGGGTCCGCGTGGCGCCTTGCAGATGCCCGGCGTGGTGCGTAAGTACACGTGCAACCCGCAATCGAGGACCGCATGGTCGTCGTGCTCGATACCGTCGGCAAAGCGTCGGCGCGCCATCCCGAGAAGGCGCATCGGCCCGACCAGCCTGCCGGAAAGAAGCCGGACTGGATCCGCGTTAAGGCGCCGGTCTCGCCCGGCTATGCGCAGACGCATGCGATCGTGCGCGCGAACGGGCTGCATACGGTGTGCGAGGAAGCGGGCTGCCCGAACATCGGCGAGTGCTGGGAAAAAAAGCACGCGACCTTCATGATCATGGGGGACACCTGCACGCGCGCCTGCGCCTTCTGCAACGTCAAGACGGGTCTGCCCGGCGCGCTCGATGCGGCGGAGCCGGAGCATGTCGCGGAGGCCACCGCAAAGCTCGGCCTCGCCCACATCGTGGTGACCTCCGTCGACCGCGACGATCTCGCAGACGGAGGGGCCGGGCACTTTGCGGCCACTATCCGGGCGATCCGGGCGCGCTGCCCGACGACCACGATCGAGGTGCTCACGCCCGACTTTCTGCGCAAGGATGGCGCGCTCGATGCCGTCGTGGCCGCCAAGCCCGACGTCTTCAACCACAATCTCGAAACCGTGCCCTCGAAATACCTGACGGTGCGGCCGGGCGCGCGCTACTTCCATTCGATCCGCCTGCTGCAGCGCGTGAAGGAGCTCGACCCGGGCGTGTTCACCAAGTCGGGCATCATGGTGGGGCTCGGGGAAGAACGACATGAGGTGCTGCAGGTGATGGACGACCTGCGCTCGGCAGCCGTCGATTTTCTCACCATCGGGCAGTACCTGCAGCCGACCCGCAAGCATCACGCCGTTGTCCGCTACGTACCGCCCGACGAGTTCAAGGCGCTCGAGACGATCGCCTACGCCAAGGGATTTTTGATGGTCGCGGCGTCGCCGCTCACCCGCTCCTCTCATCATGCGGGGGACGATTTCGCGAAACTCAAGGCGGCGCGCGCCGGCGCGTGACGGTCACGCGCAAATAGATTGTCTGATCCATGCCGCAATTTACGACCAAGCGCCGCGTGCGGCACACCGCCGCCGAGATGTTTGCTCTCGTGGCCGACGTCGAACGCTATCCGGAATTCGTGCCGTTCTGCCGCGCGCTCAAGGTCCGCAAGCGCGGCCAGGACGAGCGCGGGCGCGATACCATCGTGTGCGAGATGACGGTCATGTACAAGCTGATCCACGAGACCTTCACGACGCGCGTCACGCTCGACAAGCCGGAACTGCAGATCATCGTCGATTATCTCAGCGGCCCGTTCAACCGGCTGGACAATCGCTGGCGCTTCCGTGACGCCGGCGAGGGCGGCTGCGACGTCGAGTTTTACCTGCACTATGAATTCCGCAGCCGGGCCTTCGGCATGCTGATGGGCGCGATGTTCGAGGTGGTGTTTCGTCGCTTTGCCGATGCTTTCGAGCGGCGGGCCGATCAGGTTTATACGGCGCGTGGCGCCACGACTTGAACCGGGTGCAAGACGCGTTAGCGGGCTGCCCGTCGCGCCAGCAATGAGAGCATCGCGAGCGCCTCGTCGACCGACTTCTGCCGGACCTTGCGACGGCCGATGTCGCCGAATTTCTTGGCGCGCGCGATCACCCGGCCGCCGCGCGCCGCCGCCGCGAAATGCACCAGGCCGACCGGCTTGCCCGGCGTCGCGCCGCCCGGGCCCGCGATGCCGGTGATCGATACGGCGAGGTCGGCATCGGAATGTTTCAGCGCGCCGCGCGCCATGGCCTCCGCGGTCTGCCGGCTGACGGCGCCGAACTTCTTCAACGTTGCGTTCGGCACGCCCAGCATCTCGTGCTTGGCTTCGTTCGAATACGTGACGAAGCCGCGGTCGACCACGTCCGACGAGCCGGCGATGTCGGTCAGCGCTCCTGCGACAAGGCCGCCGGTGCAGGATTCAGCGGTCGCGATCTTGAGGCCGCGGGCACGGCACTGCGCGAGCAGGCGCTTGGCGGCATCCGCGGCGCTCACGCCGCGCCCCATGGCAGCCGGATGGTCGCGGTCGCCATGGCGACGAGGCCTTCACGGCGGCCCGTGAAGCCGAGCTGTTCGCTGGTCGTTGCCTTGACGCCGACGCGATCGGTCGAGATGCCGGCGATCTCAGCGATGCGCGCCCGCATCGCATCGCGGTGCGGCCCGACTTTTGGCGCCTCGCACACGATCGTGAGGTCGAGATGAGCGACGCGCCCACCGCGTTGCCCGACACGATCGACCGCGAACTTGAGAAAGCGGTCCGACGACGCGCCTTTCCATTGCGGGTCGCTGGGCGGAAAATGGAAGCCGATATCACCATCGGCCAACGCCCCCAGGATGGCGTCGACCAGGGCGTGCAGCCCGACGTCGGCGTCCGAATGACCCGTGACGCCGCGGTCGTGCGCGATCTTGACGCCGCCGAGCCAGACGTGATCGCCGTCCGCAAAGGCGTGCACGTCGTAGCCGTTGCCGGTGCGGATATCGCCGAGCGCGGCCATCGCGCGCGCCTCGGCCTGGGCGAAGTCATCGGACGTCGTGAGCTTGATGTTGCCGGCTTCGCCGTCGAATACGCCGACCGCCATGCCGGCCCATTCGGCCAGCGCGGCGTCGTCGGTGAAATCCTCGCGCCCGGCCGCAGCCGCCTTGCGATGCGCCGCCAACAGTGCATCGAACGCAAAGGCCTGCGGCGTCTGGATGCCGCGCAGACGGGCACGGTCGAGCGTGCGTACGACGGCGCCGTTTCCGTCGACCTCCTTGATGGTGTCGGTCATCGCAACCCCCGGGATTGCGCCGCCTTGGCCGGCGGCCGCGATGGCGCGCGAGACCAGGGCGGGCGACGTGAAGGGGCGGGCGGCGTCGTGGACGAGCACGATCGCAGGGCGATGGCCGGCGAGCGCCTCTAGTCCCGCGCGCACCGAGGCCTGCCGGGTGGCGCCGCCGTGGGCCGGCGTGAGGATCGCAAGTCCCTCTGAAGCGGCCGCAAAGAGCGGGCCATCGTCGCGATGGATCACGGGCTGGACCCAGCGGATCTCGGCGTGGTTCGCGAAAATCGCCAGACTCTGGTGCAGGACCGGGACGTTGCCCAGGGTGCGATATTGCTTGGGCACGTCGCCTCCGGCGCGAAGGCCGCGCCCGCCCGCGACCACGACCGCCGCCACGTTGCCTGTCATTTTGACCCCGCCAGTGAAAGTGCGCGTGATTTAGGCCGGGTGACGGGCGGACACAACGGGTTCCGGCGACCGGGTTTGGCATTGCCCATCCATCCACAATGGTGCATTGCAGCACTTGCGTGGCCTAAAAAAAAGGCTAATCTATTTGCACCAGAAGGGATCGCCTAAAAGCTAGGCACATGGACGCAAACAGCGCAATTGCAACGACTTATGGCGCGCCGCCGCTGCGGATCGGTCCTCTCGATCTATCCAACCGCGTGATGCTTGCGCCCATGTCGGGCGTGACGGATGCGCCGTTTCGCCGGCTCGCCGCCCAGTTGGGCGCGGGCCTGGTGGTTTCCGAGATGGCCGCCTGCGCGTCGCTTGCCCGCGCGCGGCCCGATACGCGGCTGCGCATCGAGGGGCAGGGCATCGGCCTGCATGTGGTGCAGATCGCGGGTTGCGAAGCGCACTGGATGGCCGAAGGTACGCGCATCGCCGAGGGCGCCGGCGCCCAGGTGATCGACATCAACATGGGTTGCCCCGCCAAGCACGTGACCAATGGTGCGTCGGGCTCGGCCTTGATGCGCGACCTTGATCATGCGCTCACGTTGATCGATGCGACGGTTGCGGCCGCGTCGGTACCGGTCACGCTGAAAATGCGGCTCGGCTGGGATTGGCACTCGCTCAACGCACCCGAACTCGCACGCCGTGCCGAGGCGGCCGGCGTGCGCCTCATCACGGTGCATGGTCGCACACGCTGCCAGTTCTATACCGGGCAGGCCGATTGGCACGCGATCCGCGCCGTCAAAAACAGCGTCACGATCCCGCTCGTGGTCAACGGCGACGTGACCGATTGCGACGAGGCGGTCGCGGCGCTGGCGGCCTCCGGCGCCGACGCCGTCATGATCGGGCGCGGCGCGCAGGGCCGCCCGTGGTTGCCCGGGCAGGTCGCGCGCTTTATCGCGACCGGCCGGCGTGAGCCGCCGCCGTCGCTCGAGCGGCAGCTCGCGCTCGTGACCGACCTTTACGACGAGATGCTGGCGCATCATGGGGCGCGCATCGGCACCAAGCATGCCCGCAAGCATCTCGGATGGGCGATCGACGCAGCGGCCGAGACAGCCGGGGCGCCTGACGCGCTGCGCAAGGAATGGCGCGCCCGCGTGTTGCCGAACGAGGATCCGCGCGGGGTTCGGCGCGGCCTTGCCGAAGCCTTCGCGGCGCTCGCCTGGAAAGCCGCCGCATGAGCTTCATCGAGCCGCATGCGCCCGCCGCGATGGGCGCCGCCGATGCGGTGCTCAACTCGCTGCCGCATCCCGTGCTGGTGGTCGGACCGGACGGACGCGTCGTAGACGCGAATGTCGCGGCGGAATCCTTCTTCGAGGTGTCGGTGTCGCTGCTTCGCCGCCACGCGATGCGCGACCTGGTGCCGTTCGGCTCGCCGCTGCTCGCGCTGATCGAGCAGGTGCGCAACCGCAGCGCCGCCGTCAACGAATACAGGGTCGATCTCTCCTCGCCGCGGCTTGCTGGCGAGCGCATCGTCGACCTGCATGTCGCGCCGGTGCCCGAGAAGCCCGGTTTCGTGGTGGTGATGCTCCAAGCGCGTACCATCGCGGACAAGATGGACCGCCAGCTCACCCACCGCAGCGCCGCACGCTCGGTCATCGCACTCGCCGCGATGCTGGCCCACGAGATCAAGAACCCGCTGTCGGGCATTCGCGGCGCTGCGCAGCTGCTCGAGCAGTCCGCCGGCGAGGAGGACCGTACGCTGACGCGGCTCATCTGCGACGAGGCGGACCGCATCGTAAAGCTCGTCGATCGCATGGAAGTGTTCGCCGACGAGCGCCCCGTCGCACGCGAGCAGGTCAATATCCACGCCGTGCTGGAGCACGTCAAACGGCTCGCACAATCGGGTTTTGGCCGCCACATCAAGTTCGTCGAGGAATACGATCCGTCGCTGCCGCCGGTGTTCGCCAACCGCGATCAGCTCGTCCAGGTCTTCCTCAACCTGGTCAAGAACGCCGCCGAGTCGATCGGCGAGCACGCGATCGACGGCGAGATCCATATCACGACCGCATTCCGGCCGGGCGTGCGCCTGTCGCTGCCGGGCAGCAAGACGCGCGTGTCGCTGCCGCTCGAGTTCTGCATCCGAGACAACGGCCCGGGGGTCCCCGAGGACCTGCTGCCCCATATGTTCGACCCCTTCGTCACCACCAAGCCGACCGGCACTGGCCTCGGACTTGCATTGGTGGCCAAGATCGTCGGCGATCATGGCGGGGTCATCGAATGTGAGTCGCAATCAAGACGGACGATCTTTCGCGTACTGATGCCCAAGTTCACGGGTGACGACGCCGAGCCGGGCGGCGGAACCTGAAGGGGTCGCAAATGCCTGCGGGAAGCATACTGGTTGCCGACGACGACGCGGCGATCCGTACGGTGCTCAATCAGGCGCTGTCACGCGCCGGCTATGAGGTACGCTCGACCAGCAACGCAGCGACACTGTGGCGTTGGGTGAGCCAGGGGGACGGTGACCTCGTCATCACCGACGTCGTGATGCCGGACGAGAACGCATTCGATCTGTTGCCGCGCATCAAGAAGGTACGGCCGGACCTGCCGATCGTCGTCATGAGCGCGCAGAACACCTTCATGACCGCGATCCGCGCCTCCGAGCGCGGCGCCTACGAGTACCTGCCAAAGCCGTTCGACCTGAAGGAGCTGATCGCGATCGTCGGCCGGGCGCTGTCCGAGCCCAAGGAGAAGCCGCGCCCCGCCCCCAAGGTGGAGGATTTCGACCAGATCCCGCTGGTCGGACGCTCGCCCGCCATGCAGGACATCTACCGCGTGCTGGCGCGGCTGATGCAGACCGACCTCACGGTGATGATCTCGGGCGAATCCGGCACCGGCAAGGAGCTCGTCGCGCGCGCGCTGCACGACTACGGAAAGCGGCGCAGCGGTCCCTTTGTCGCGATCAACATGGCCGCGATCCCGCGCGATCTCATCGAGTCCGAGCTGTTCGGGCACGAGAAGGGGGCCTTCACGGGCGCGAACGCGCGCAGCTCGGGTCGCTTCGAGCAGGCGGAAGGCGGCACGCTGTTTCTCGACGAGATCGGCGACATGCCGATGGAGGCGCAGACGCGCCTGCTGCGCGTGCTGCAGCAGGGCGAATACACGACGGTCGGCGGGCGCACGGCGATCAAGACCGACGTGCGCATCATCGCCGCCACCAACAAGGACCTGCGCATCCTGATCCAGCAGGGGCTCTTCCGCGAGGATCTGTTTTTCCGCCTCAACGTGGTGCCGATCCGCCTGCCGCCGCTGCGCGAGCGGGTCGAGGATATTGCTGACTTGATCCGGCACTTCTTCGCCATCGTGGAGCGCGAAGGTCTGCCGCCCAAGCAGATCGAGCCCGCCGCGCTCGACCGGCTCAAACGGCACCGCTGGCCCGGCAACGTGCGCGAGCTCGAGAACCTCGCCCGCCGGCTGGCGGCGCTCTATCCGCAGGAAACCATCACGTCGGCCGTCATCGAGGGGGAGCTTGCTCAGCCCGCGATGCCGGCGGCAGGCGCGGAGCCGCGTACCGATGAGAGCCTCGCGGGCGCGGTTGAGCGGCATCTGACCCGTTACTTCGGCGACTTCGGCGACGACCTTCCGCCGCCTGGCCTCTACCACCGGATCCTGCGCGAGGTCGAATACCCGTTGCTGTCTGCGGCGCTGGCCGCGACGCGGGGCAATCAAATCCGCGCTGCCGACCTCCTGGGGGTCAACCGCAACACGCTGCGCAAGAAAATCCGCGACCTCGACATCCAAGTGATCCGCACAGGCGGCTGACGTTTCCGTTTCGCGATCCATGAGGACTTGAGGGAAATCAATTCATTGCCTGGATTTCCTCAACTCCTTTGGTGTGTCCGACCATCGTGCCGCGCGCACACGCCGCGGAATTGTCGCAATCCGGCAACATTGTTGTATAAATGCCGCACTGGATCTGTGCCAGTGAAGGGCAGGGCGCGCCACTCGTCCGCCTGAAGGCATCGCCACGGGGAGCCATGACCACCCTGCAAGACGCCGCGCTGACAGACGCGACGGCGACCGCCTCAACGGGCGGCCGGCGCGTCATAAGCATCATTGGCCCCATTGCGGTCTGCCTGGCGCTGCTTTCGGCGCTCGCGACCTTTCTGGTCCTCGTCGGTTTCACGCCGATCGCGGCCGACCATTACGTCGTGGTCGGCCTGCTTGGCGTCAACGCCCTCGCGGTGCTGGTCCTGCTGGGTGTCATCGTGCGCGAAATCTGGCCGGTCATGCAGGCCCGCCGGCGTGGGCGGGCAGGGGCGCGGCTGCATACGCGGATCGTCGGCCTGTTCTCGGTGATCGCGGCGGTGCCGGCGATCCTGGTCGCGATCGTCGCCAGCATCACGCTCGACCGCGGGCTCGATCAGCTCCTGTCGGCGCGCGACCTCATCAGCAACACGCTGGTGGTCGCCGAAATCTACGTCCGCGAACAGATCGGGGTGCTGCGCGGCGACACCATCGCGATGGCGATCACGATGACGCAGGCGAAACCGTTGTTCGATCAGGACCAGGATCGCTTCCGCCAGTTCTTCACCGCGCAGGCGTCGCTGCGCGGCATGCGAGACGCCATGCTGATCCGCGCCGACCGCAGCATCATCGTCAAGTCGGGAGCCAGCAAGCAGACGCAAGTCCTGCTCCCGCCGACCGCAATGCTCAACAAGGTGAGCGATACCGAAGCACACGTGGAGCCGGTCCCGCAGACGAACCTCATGATCGCGCTCATCAAGGTGCGCGGTTATGAAGATACCTACCTTTATGGCGTGCGCCCGATCGATCCGCGGGTGGTCGAGCTTGGCACCAAGGCCAGCGCGATGCTCGAGTCCTACGACGAGCTCAAGGCCCGCCGTCTCGGCGTGCAGATCGCATTCGCCTTGATGTACACCGTCATTGCCCTGACGGTTCTGCTGTCGGCGGTATGGATCGGCCTGAACTTCGCGAACCTGCTGGTGGCGCCGATCCGCCGCCTGATCGGCGCGGCCAATATCGTCTCGACCGGCAACCTCTATGTGCAGGTCCCGGTGCGCTCGTCGGAGGGCGACCTCGGTCAGCTCGGCGAGACCTTCAACAAGATGACGCAGGAGCTGCGCACCCAGCGTGACGACATCGTTCGCGCGCGCGACCTGATCGACAGCCGGCGCCGCTTCATCGAAGCCGTGCTCGCCGGCGCAAGCGCCGGCGTCATCGGCGCCGACGCCGAGGGCAAGATCAGCATCCTCAACCGCTCGGCCGAGCGGTTGATCGGGACGAGCGCCGAGGAGGCGATCGGCCGCAAGGTCACCGAGGTCGCACCGGAGCTCGCCGAGCTCGTCGCGAGCGCGCTCGCCGGCTCCCAGCGGCTGGTGCATGGGCAGGTGACCATCAGCCGGGCCGGCGGCGAGCGCATCATCTCGGTGCGGGTCGCGACCGAGCAGACCGCCGACCCGCAGCACGGCTACGTCGTCACACTCGACGAGATCACCGAGCTCGTCGTCGCGCAGCGCACCTCGGCGTGGGCCGACGTCGCGCGCCGCATCGCTCACGAGATCAAGAACCCGCTCACGCCGATCCAGCTCTCCGCCGAGCGGCTGCGCCGCAAGTACGGCAAGACCATCACGGAAGATCGGGCGATCTTCGAGCAATGCACCGACACGATCGTGCGCCAGGTCGACGATATCCGCCGCATGGTCGACGAATTCTCGCGTTTTGCCCGCATGCCGAAGCCGGTGATGACCGCCGATGACGCCGCCGACACGGTGCGCCAAGTCGTCTTCCTGATGCGGGTCGGCCACACCGACATCGACATCGACACCGAGTTCGCCCAGGATTCGATGCCAGCGAAGTTCGACCGCCGCCTGATCTCCCAGGCACTGACCAACATAATAAAGAACGCGACCGAGGCGGTCTCGGCGGTGCCGCCCGCCGAGCTCGGCCGCGGCCACATTCAGGTCTCGGCCGCGCGCGAGGGCGAAGACATCGTGATCGACGTGGTCGACAACGGCATCGGGCTGCCGAAGGAGAACCGCTCGCGGCTGCTCGAGCCCTATGTGACGACGCGCGAAAAGGGTACCGGGCTCGGTCTCGCGATCGTCGGCAAGATCCTGGAAGACCATGGCGGCCGCATCGAGCTGCGCGACGCCGGCGACAAGACGCCGGGCGCGCGTGGCGCCTGGATGCGACTGCGCTTTGCGGCCGAAGCGGTCGCGCCCGCCAACGACGAGCCCTCCGCTTCCGCGCCGCCTCCCACTACAGCCGCGAGTAAATAGCGATGGCGTCCGACATCCTCATCGTTGACGACGAAGCGGATATCCGCGAGCTGGTCGCGGGTATCCTCCAGGACGAGGGCTACGAGACGCGCACCGCGCGCGACAGCGACGATGCGCTGAACTCGGTCCGGTCGCGCCGGCCG
>DASXCK010000519.1:0-4449 GCA_036491235.1 Xanthobacteraceae bacterium
GCGATGAAGCCGAAGCTCCCGGCCGCGATCATCACCGGGCCGATCGCGAGGCCGTCGAGGCCGTCGGTCAGGTTCACGGCGTTGCCGGCGCCGACGATGATGAAGGCGCCAAAAATCACGAAGAACCAGCCGAGCTGGAGGAGCAGCTGCTTGAACAGTGGAAACGCCAGCGCGGTCGCGATGTCCGCCGGCGCGATGAAGATGATGGCGACGCAGGCGGCGCCCGCGACCAGCCCTTCGATCAGCAGCCGGACCCAGCCCGGTACGCCGCGGTGGGTCTGCTTGGTGACCTTGAGATAGTCGTCGTAGAAGCCGATGACGCCGAAGCCGAGCGTGACGCCGAGCACGACCCACACATAAGGGTTGGCGAGGTTGCCCCACAGCAGGACGCCGACCAAGAGGCCCGACAGGATCATCAGGCCGCCCATCGTCGGCGTGCCCTTCTTGGTGATCAGGTGCGATGGCGGCCCGTCGGCCCGGATCGGCTGGCCTTTGCCCTGCTTGACGCGCAGCATCTTGATGATCGCGGGCCCGAACCAGAACACGAAGATCAGCGCAGTCACGGTCGCGCCGCCGGTGCGCACCGTGAGATAGCGGAAGATCCGGAAGACCGAGACCGAATCGGAGAACGATGAAATCCAATAAAGCATCAGGTCAGCCTTGCACTGGAACGCGCGCCTGCGCGGCCGCGGCGGGCGCCGGATAGCGGCGGACAAGCGCCTTCACGATCGGCGCCATGCGTGAGCCGAAGGAGCCCTTGACCATGACGGCGTCCCCGCCGCGGATGGCGGCGACGACCTCGCCCTCGAGGGCGCCCGCATCCTTCGCATAACCTCCCCGGCGCTCAGAGGGAAGCGCCTGCCACAGCGCTTGCATCAGCGGCCCGGCGCAGAAGACGAGGTCGATCGCGTGCTCACGGACCGCGGCGGCAAGCTCGCGGTGCAGCTCGGCGCCCGCCGCGCCGAGCTCGAGCATGTCGCCGAGCACCGCGATGCGGCGCCCGCGCGCGCCGACCGTCGCCTGCCCGAGGAGCGCCAGCGCGGCGCGCATCGATGCCGGGTTCGCGTTATAGCTCTCGTCGATCAGGAGCGCGCTGCCGCCCGGCACCGCGAGTGCGATGCGCGTGCCGCGCCCGGCCGCCGGCGTCTGATCGGCGAGCGCGAGCGCGACCAGCGCGAGGTCGGCGCCGGCGAGCGCGGCCGCCGCGAGCACCGCGAGCGAATTGAGAACGAGATGCCTGCCGGGCGCGCCGATCTTGTAGGCGACGTGATGGCCGAGGATATTTGCCTCGACCGTCGAGGCTTCCGGCTGCAACGCGTAGCGGATGAGCCGCGCATCCGCGCTCCTGTGCTCGCCGAACGCGACGATGCGCGCGACGCCCGCAGCCGCCGCGGCCTTCTTGAGGCGGGCGAACTGCTCATTGTCGCGATTGATCACCGCGGCGCCGCCCGGCGCAACGCCGAGAAAGATCTCGGCCTTGGCGTCCGCGATCGCCGCGAGCGACCCGAAGAACTCGAGATGCACCGGCGCGACCGTGGTGACGATCGCCACGTCCGGCCGCACCAACCGGGTGAGCGGCGTGATCTCGCCCGCGTGGTTCATGCCGATCTCGAAGACGCCGTAGCGGGCGCGCTGCGGCAGGCGCGCGAGCGAGAGCGGCACGCCCCAGTGGTTGTTGAACGAGGCGACCGACGCATGGGTCTCGCCGTCGCGCGAGAGCGCGAGCCGCAGCGCCTCCTTGCTCGACGTCTTGCCGACCGAGCCGGTCACCGCGATGATCTTACCTTCGCTGCGCGCGCGCGCGGCCGCGGCGAGATCGGCAAGCCCGGCGAGCACGTCCGGCACAACGAGCAGCGGCGCGTCCGCCGGCATCTCGCCGCGTTTCCCCTCCGCGACCACCGCAAGGCCGGCGCCGTTCGCGAGCGCCGCCGCGACGAAGGCGTGGCCGTCATGGGTGTCGCCTTTGATCGCGAAATACGCCTCGCCCGGCGCGACCGAACGGCTATCGATCGAGACGCCCTCGATGGCTTCCGGCAGCGCGCCGACGCGGACGGCCCGCATGGCGGCGGCCATCGCGTCGACGGTCCATAAGGGCGCGCTCATGCGACATTCTCCTTGAGCGCGGCCGCGACCGCGTCGTGATCGCTGAAGGGGAGCGTCTGCTTGCCGACGATCTGGCCGGTTTCATGACCTTTGCCGGCGATCAACAGCACGTCGCCGGCGGAAAGCTCGCCGATCGCTTGCCGGATCGCCCCGCCCCGGTCGCCGATCTCGATCGCGCCGGGCGCCGCTGCCAGGATCGCGGCACGGATCTCGGCCGGTTCCTCGTTGCGCGGATTGTCGTCGGTGACGATGACGCGGTCGGCCTTTTCGGCCGCGATCGCGCCCATCAGCGGCCGCTTGCCGTGATCGCGGTCGCCGCCGGCGCCGAACACGACGACGAGGCGCCCGCGCACGTAGGGACGCAGCGCCTCGATCGCCTTGGCGAGGGCATCGGGCTTGTGCGCATAGTCGACGAAGATCGGCGCGCCCGCGCGCCGGCCGACCAGCTCGAGACGGCCCTTGGCGCCCTCGAGATGCTCGAGCGCGGCAAACACCGCGTCCGCCTCGCCGCCCGCCGCGATCGCCTGGCCGGCCGCGACCAGCGCGTTCTCGACCTGGAAGGCGCCGACCAGCGGCAGGCGCACACTGTGTGTCTTGCCCGCGTGCGCGAGCCGCAGGATCTGTGCGAATCCATCCACTGTCGCATCGACGAGACGGATGCCCTCGCCGTTGCGGGCGACCGTCATGACGGCAAGGCCGCGGCGGCGCGCTACCGCCGCGACCGTCGCGGCCTCGGCGCTGTCGGCCGCGATCACGGCGGCCCCGTCCGGCCGCACGATGCGCTCGAACAGGATGAGCTTGGCGGCAAGATACGCCTCGAGCGTCGGATGATAGTCGAGATGATCGCGCGACAAATTGGTGAAGCTCGCGACGGCGACCCGCACGCCGTCAAGGCGATGCTGGTCGAGCCCATGCGAGGAGGCCTCGAGCGCGAGATGCGTAATGCCGGAACCCGCCAGCGCATCGAGCGTGCGATGCAGCTCGACCGGATCGGGCGTCGTCAGCGAGCCGTAGACTTCCCGATCCGGCGTCACCACCCCGATGGTGCCGACGCTCGCCGCCTGGTGCCCCAGCGCGCCCCAGATCTGGCGCGTGAAGGCCGCGACCGAGGTCTTTCCGCTCGTGCCGGTCACGGCCGCGATCACGGCGGGCTGGCGCGGGAAGAACTTTGCGGCGGCGAGCGCGAGCGCGCGCCGCACGTTGCCGGTTTGCACGAACGCGACCCCGTCAGGAAGCTGCGCGGGCGCGCGCTCGGCCATGACGGCGACCGCACCGGCGGCCAGCGCCTGCGGAAGGAACGCAAGCCCATCGGCTTTGGTGCCCGGTACCGCCACGAACAGGAACCCGGGCTTGACGGCACGGCTGTCGGCGGAGAGCCCGTTCATCGCAAGCGCGTCGAAGCGCGCCTCGCAGCGGGCGTCCTCGCTCAGCAGATCGCGCAGCTTCATCGCGGCTCGGTTCCTCGTCCGGAATCAAGGCGGACTGCGCCGGTTTAGAGCATTTTCGGGCACGATGGAATTGATCGCTCTATCTTCCCTCTCCCCTGCGGGGAGAGGGAACGCCGGCGCCGTGCCGGCACTATTGCGTCAGCCGCGCGCCCGCCAAAATCAGCTTATCCGGCGGCGGCAGGTCGAAGCGCGGCTCGAGGCCGAGCAAGGGCGCCGCCCGGCTGATCACCTTGGCGGCTGTCGGCACCGCGTTCCAGCCGGACGTCGCAAAGTTGTGGGTCTCGGGCGAGCCTTGCGGCTCGTCGAGCATGATGAAGACCAAGTAGCGCGGATCATCCGCCGGCAGCACCGCCATCACGTCGGTCATCAGCCGCTTCTTGACGTAGTGACCGCCGAACACCTTTTCGGCCGTGCCGGTCTTGGCGCCCACGTAATAGCCGGGAACATCGGCCTTGGTCGCCGTTCCGCCGCCGCCGGTCTCGGCGTTGAGACGCATGAGGTAGCGCATGGCCACGCTCGTCTCCGGCTTGATCACGCGCTTCGCGAGCGCGCGTGAGTCCGCTTCCGAACGCTTCAGGAAAGTCGGCGGGATGAGCAGGCCGCCGTTCATCAGCGCGCCGATGCCCATCACGGCCTGGAGCGGCTCGACCGACAGCCCGTGGCCGAACGAGATCGTGACCGTGTTCACCTCGGTCCAGTGCTTCGGGACCATCGGCTCGCGGCTTTCCGGCAGCTCGGTGCGCAGCCGGTCGAGCTGCCCCATCTTGCGCAGGAACGCCTGATGCGCCGGCACACCGATCGTGCGCGCGAGCGTTCCGGCGCCGATGTTGGACGAATAGGTGAACACCTCGGCGACGCTGATCGGCCGGTGCATCGGGTGATAGTCATGGATGAAGAA
>DASXCK010000520.1:0-12708 GCA_036491235.1 Xanthobacteraceae bacterium
TCCGTGTAGAACAGCGTGAGCCCGCGGGTGCGCGTCTCGGCCTCGTCGGCCGGCGTGGTGCGCGCGAGCAGCAGGATCTTGTTGGCGACCTGGGCGGTGCTGATCCAGATTTTCTGCCCCGACACCAGGTAACGATCGCCATCGCGCGTCGCCCGCGTCTTCAGGCTCAGCGTATCGAGCCCGGCGTCCGGCTCGGTCACCGCGAAGCAGGCCTTGTCGTCGCCGGCGATCAGCGGCGGCAGCATGCGGCGCTTCTGCGCGTCGCTGCCGAACATCACCACCGGGTTGAGGCCGAAGATATTCATGTGCAGCGCCGAGGCGCCAGAGAAGCCAGCGCCGGACTCCGCGACCGTCTGCATCATCAGCGCGGCTTCCGTGATACCGAGGCCGGCGCCGCCGAAATCTTGCGGCATCGCGATGCCGAGCCATCCGGCTTGCGCGAACGCGTGATGGAAGTCGTGCGGAAAGCCGCCGTCGCGGTCTTTGGCAAGCCAATAGTCGTCGCCGAAGCGTTCGCACAGGCGGCGCACGGCTGTGCGAAGCTGCTCCTGCTCCGCCGTGAAGCCGACACTCATGATTTTCGCGGCTTGCGTGTGCCGCGCGGATGCCGCGCCGGCGATGCGGGCACCTCGACCTTGCCGAGCGCGCCGTCGGCCGCAAGGCGCGCGATCGCGGCGTCGGTGTAGCCGGCCTCGCGCAGCACCTCGACGCTGTTCTCGCCGAGCCCGGGCGGATGGCGGCGGATCGAAGGCCGCGAGCGGCTCCAGCGGCTCGGAATGCCGACCAGGCGGATGCGCCCTTCGGTCGGATGGTCGAGCGCGTGCAAAAAACCGACGGCGGTGAGATGCGGATCGTCGATCAGCGCGTCGAGGTCGTGCATCGGCGCGGTCGGGATGTCGGCCTGCTGCAGCGCCGCGATCCATTCCGCGGTGGTCCGCGTCGTGAGCACCTCGGCGATGAGCGTATAGGCCTCGGCGAAATGCCGCGCACGCGACGCCGCGGTGGTGAAGCGCGGATCGCTGTGGAATTGCTCGGCCTTGCCGATCAGGCGGAAGAACGCCTCCCAGTGCCGGTCGGTATAGACCAGCATGCAGATGTATCCGTCGCTGGTGCGGTAGGGCCGCCGGTCGCGCGCGAGCAGGCGGCTGTAGCCCGGCGGGCCGATCGCCGGCTCGTAGGCGCGGCCGCCGAGGTGGTCGGAGAGCACGAACTGCGCCAGCGTCTCGAACATCGGCAGCTCGATCGCCTGGCCTTTGCCGGAGCGTTCGCGCTCGAGGAGCGCGGCGAGCACCACATGCACGGCGTTGAGGCCGACGATATGGTCCGCCATGGTCAGCGGCGCGTAGCGCGGCTCGGCGCCGCTGGTGCGCTGGAAGGTCGCCGGAATGCCGGACAGCCCCTGGATCAAGTCGTCATAGGCGGGGCGCCCCGAATAGGGTCCGCCCTCGCCGTAGCCGATCAGGCTCACATGGATGAGCCGCGGATGGCCGGCGCGGATGTCCTCCGGCCCGAGGCCGACGCGGCGCAGCGCCGCCGGGCGGACGTTGCAGATGAACACGTCGGCGTCCCGGCAAAGGCGCTTGAGCGCATCGCGGCCGCCCGCGGTCTTGATGTCGAGGACGATGCTGCGCTTGTTGCGGTTGGCCTGCAGGTACATCGGCCCCATGCGCGGCGACCGCATCGGGCCGCCGTGCCGCATGATGTCGCCCTCGGGCGGCTCGACCTTGATCACGTCGGCGCCGTAGTCCGCCATGATCTGGGTCGCATAGGGGCCCATCAGGACCGTCGTCATGTCGATGATACGCACCCCCGCGAGCGGGCCGGTGGGCGCGCGCCCCCGTGCGCTTGCGCGCGCCGTAGCCTTGCGACTCTTCGACGGCTTTCTCATCGGGCGCCCCGGCGAATCCTGTCTAGCCAGCCGCGGCCCGGAAGGGCAAGCTGGCCGTAACGTTGTAGAATGGACGGCCACCGGGATGGAAGCTCGGGGCGCGCGCGAGGGGAGGAAGGAAGACATGCGAATGGGGCGATGGGGTTTCTACGGCCTGCTGGCGGCGTTGCTCGCCGGCACGCCGGCGCTGGCGCAGCAGCCGCTCAAGATCGGGCTGATCATGCCCTATACAGGTCAGTTCACCGATGCGTCGGCGCAGATGGACGGCGCGATCCAGCTCTACATCAAGCAGCACGGCGACGTGGTCGCGGGCCGCAAGATCGAGCTGATCCGCCGCGACGACGGCGGCTCGCCGGATGTCGCCAAGCGCATCGCGCGCGAGCTCGTCGTCAACGACCACGTCGACATCCTGGCGGGCTTCGTGATCACGCCGGAGGCGCTCGCGGTCGCCGACGTGTCCGAGCAGGCGAAGAAGCTGGAGGTCGTGATGAACGCCGCGACCGCGATCATCACCACCAAGTCGCCCTATATCGTGCGCACCTCGCTCACCGTTCCGCAGATCAACGAGGCGTTCGGCGCCTGGGTCTACAAGAGCGGCACGCGCAAGGTCTACACGCTGGTCTCCGACTACGGGCCCGGCCTCGACGCCGAGGGCGCGTTCCAGCGCGGCTTCAAGGGCGCGGGCGGCGAGATCGTCGGCTCGCTGCGCATCCCGCTCGCCAATCCGGATTTCTCCGCCTTCGTCCAGCGCATCAAGGACGCGAGCCCGGAAGCGATCTACATCTTCGTGCCGGGCGGCGCGCAGCCGGCGGCACTCGCCAAGGCGCTGGTCGAGCGCGGCATGGATTCGACCAAGATCAAGATCCTCGGTCAGGGCGAGATCACCGAGGAGAACGCGCTGCGCGGTATGGGCGAGGCAGCCCTCGGCGTCGTGACGGCCTTCCACTACGACTACAACCACGATTCGAAGATGAACAAGGACTTCGTCGCCGCCTACAATGCCGCCTACAAGCGCAACCCCGACTTCTTCGCCGTCGGCGGCTGGGACGGCATGCACTTGATTTACGAGGCGCTCAAGAAGACCGGCGGCAAGAGCGACGCCGAGGCGCTGATCGCCGCCGCCAAGGGCATGACGTGGGAAAGCCCGCGCGGTCCGATCTCGATCGATCCGCAGACGCGCGATATCGTCCAGACGGTGTATTTCCGCAAGGTCGAAAAGGTGGACGGGAAGCTGAAGAACGTCGAGTTCGAGAAAGTCGAGAACGTGAAGGATCCCATCAAGGCTCGGATGACAAAGTGAGGCAGGCACAGCGGTTGGGCGCCCTCCCCGCTTGCGGGGGAGGGCGGGGAGGGGGAAGCCGCAAACGCATGACTCGCGGCTTCCCCCTCTCCAACTCTCCCCCGCAAGCGGCCGCAAGCGGGGGAGAGGGCGCAGACGCAGTGCCCACGAAGTAGTAAAACGGCGCCCCGGAACGGAGGCGCCTCGTGAAAATCTCCATCCTCGACGACTATTTCGACACCGTCCGCACCCTCCCGTGCTTCGCCATGCTCGCGGGCCACGACGTCACCGTCTGGAACGACCACGCCCAGGACACCGACGCGCTGGCCGAGCGCCTCGAGGACACCGAGGCGCTGGTGCTGATCCGCGAGCGCACCAAAATCCGTAAGCCCCTGCTCGAGCGCCTGCCCAGGCTCAAGCTCATCAGCCAGCGCAGCGTCTACCCGCATATCGACATCGAGGACTGCACGCGGCTCGGCATTGTCGTCTCGTCGGACCAGCACGCCGGCACGCCGTCTTTTGCGACGGCGGAATTCACCTGGGGGCTGGTGCTCGCCGCCATGCGGCAGATTCCCCAGCAGATGGCGTCGCTCAAGGCCGGACACTGGCAGATGGCGGTCGGACACAGCGTGCGCGGCAAGACGCTCGGCATCTACGGATGGGGCCGCATCGGCGGCGCGGTCGCGGGCTACGGCAAGGCGTTCGGCATGAACGTGCTGGTCTGGGCGCGCGAGGCTTCGCGCGAGCGCGCCCGCGCCGAGGGCTGGGAGGTGGCGCCGAGCAAGGAAGCCTTCTTCGAGCGAAGCGACATCCTTTCGCTGCACATGCGCCTCGTCGACGCGACCCGCCACATCGTCACGGCCACCGACCTCGCGCGCATGAAGCCGAGCGCGCTTTTGGTCAACACCAGCCGCGCGCCGCTGATCGAGCCGGGCGCCCTTGTGGCTGCGTTGAAAGCCGGCCGTCCCGGCTGGGCGGCGGTCGATGTCTACGAGGAGGAGCCGCTGCGCGACACCACGCATCCGCTGCTCAATATGCCGAACGTGGTCGCGACCCCGCACCTCGGCTACGTCACGGTCGAGGAATACGAGACGCAGTTCACCGACATCTTCGGCCAGATCATCGCTTACGGCGCAGGTTCGCCGATCAACGTGGTGAACCCGCAGGTGCTGGACGCCGCCAACCGGCGACGATGAATTGGGAAGAAGCGATGAACAGACGAGCATTCCTGACCGGTGCCGCCACGCTCGGCCTCGGCACTGCCGCGTTCACTCCCGTGCGTGCGCAGACCTTCCCATCGAAAGTCATTCGTTTCGTCGTGCCGGCCTCGGTCAGCACGCCGCCTGACATCGTGACGCGGATCGTCGCCAACGCGGTCGCCCAGAACGAAGGCTGGGCGACGATCATCGAAAACAAGCCGGGCGCCGTGATGACGCTCGGTGCCGCCGAGGTGCTCAAGCAGGCCGCCGACGGCCATACGCTGCTCGCTGCAATGACGGGGGTCGCCGCGATCAGCGCGCTGATGCCCGCCGCGTCGATCAACATCGAGACCGATTTCGCTCCCGTGGTGCGCGTCGGCACCGCCTACAACGTGCTGGTGGTCAGTCCGAGCGTGCCGGTGCATTCGGTCGCCGAGCTGATCGCGTTTCTCAAGAAGAGCCCGGACAAGCACACCTACTCGTCGGGCGGCTTCGGCACGCCCGCGCATCTGCTCGGCGAGCTGTTCAAGCTCGAGACCGGCGTGCAGGCGACGCACGTGCCCTACAACCTATTTCCGCAGGCGATCGCCGACCTGATGACGGGCGTGAACACCTACCAGTTCATCACCATTCTGCCGGTGGCGCAGCTCATCAAGACGGGCAAGCTGCGCGCACTTGCCGTGACGAGCCGCAAGCGTAATGCGGATTTGCCGGACGTGCCGACGATCGCCGAGGTCGGTTTCCCGAAACTCGAATCAGGGGATTGGGCCGGCCTCCTCGTCAAAGCCGGCACGCCCAGGAACGTGATCATGCGACTCAATCGCGCCGTAAATAGTGCGCTCAAGACCGACAAGGTGCTCAACGCCTTCGCCAAGCTCGGTATCGACGTCGGCGGCGGCACGCCGGAACAGTTCGCCGCCCACCTGCACGCCGAGACCGTGCGCTGGACCAAGGTGATCAAGGACGCCGGGATCAAGATGAATATATGACCCGTCCGGCCCGGCCGAGTGCGCTTCCGCGACGCGTCTCCATCCGGGCTAGGGCTGCGCCATCCCCTTCGCGACCGTGCGCACGCTCTCGATGAACAATTGCGTCTGCGGGGTGAGCGTGCGTCCCTTCAAGGTGATCAGCCCGATCGGTTTGCGCGTATGGGGCAGAGCGATCGGCAGCGCCTTGAGCCGCGGATGCCATCCCGGCACCTTGAGCATGAACCCCGGCAGCACTGACAGGAACCGTCCCTTCGCGAGGAAATCGTTCTTCAGGTATTCCGAATGCGTCACCACCGTCGGCCGCGGCGGCTCGTATCCCTTGGCGCGAAAGACCTCGGTCACCATTGCGCCGAACAGGCTGTCCTCCGGAAGCTGCACCCAGGGCTCGTCCACCAGGTCGGCCAACGTCAGCTTTCGGCGGTGCGTCAACGGGTTTGCGGCCGCCGTCAGGATGGCCAGCGCATCATGGAACAGCACCTCGGCCGCGAGATCATCCGGCATTGCCCCGATCATCCGGCAGATCGCAAACTCGACGTTTCGATCGACGACATCCTGATAGAGGCTGGCGGTATTGCCGGCGATGACGTGAAAAGTCATGCGCGGATATTTTCGCGACAGCCGGTCGATGCAGGGCGAGACCAACGCGATGGAGATCGGATCGGTCGAGCCGATGCGCACTTCACCCGTCGTCGGATCGGTGAGGAAATCGATGTCTTGCACGCCCTGGCGCAGATCGTTGAAGATCGCGACGCTGCGCTTCTTGAGCGCGAGGCCGTAGGGCGTCGGCGTGATGCCGCGCCGCCCGCGATCGACCAGCCGCACGCCGAGCGCGGCCTCGACCTCGGCGATCGCCTTCGAGACGGCCGGCTGCGAGACGTTGAGGCGCGCCGCCGCCTTGCCCATGCTGCCGGCATCGATCAGGGTGGCGAGAATATCGAGGTCGCGCAGCTTGAGGCGGCGTTTGGTGCGCTCGTTCCAGGGCATGGAATTCACATTCCAAAAAGTTATGGGTTCATTCCATCTTCATTCTATTCACAAAAGGCGGGTCCGGCTAGCGTGATGCTGCCTCGAGCGCCGTCGCGAGACGATGCGGGCAGGATGGCAGCCTGTGGGAGGACGCCATGAACGGACGTGCATTCCTGAGCGGCGCCGCGACGCTTACCCTTGGCGCGGGCACATTCGCGCCGGCGCGCGCGCAAGCGTTTCCGGCCGGCGTGATCAAGTTCGTCGTGCCGACCTCGGCCAGCACGCCGCCCGACATCTTGGCGCGCATCGTCGCCAACGCGCTGGCGGACCTGGAAGGCTGGAAGACCATCGTCGAGGACCGGCCCGGCGGCGTCATGACGCTCGGCATCGGCGACGTCCTCAAGCAGCCGGCCGATGGGCATACCGTCTTCTCGGTCACGACGCCGATCACCGCGGTCCCGGCCCTCATGCCCAAGGCGGCGGTCGATCTCGATCGCGACTTCGCCCCCGTGATCCGGATCGGCACCGGCTACAACGTGCTGGTGGTGAACCCGAGCGTGCCGGCCCATTCGGTCGCCGAGTTCGTCGAATTCCTCAAAAAGGACCCGGGCAAGCACACGTTCTCGTCGGGCGGCTTCGGCACGCCTGCGCACCTGCTCGGCGAGTTGTTCAAGCTCGAGACGGGCGTCGAGGCGACGCACGTGCCCTACAACCAGTTCCCACAGGCGATTGCCGACCTCCTGGCCGGCGTCAATACCTACCAGTTCATCACGCTGTTGCCGGTCGTCCAATTCATCAAGACCGGCAAGCTGCGCGCGCTCGCCGTCATGGGAAACAAACGCAATCCGGTGCTGCCGGACGTGCCGACCATCGCCGAAGCCGGATTCCCGCGGCTCGTCGCCGAGGATTGGGCCGGGCTCCTGGTCAAATCCGGCACGCCCACGAATGTGATCACGCGGCTCAATCGCGCGGTGAACAATGCGCTCGAGACCGACAGGGTGCGCGACGCGCTCGCCAAGATCGGCACCGACGTCGGCGGCGGCACGCCGCAGGAGTTCGGCGCCCACGTGCACGCCGAGACGGTGCGCTGGACCAAGGTCATCAGGGACGCGGGAATCAAGATCAACTCATGACAAGTGCCACTTTCCGCGTGACGCTGCTCGGGACCGGCGTGCCGATCCCGAGCCCCGACCGATTCGGCCCTTGTACGCTGGTCGAGGCTGGCGAGCGAAAATTCTTGATCGATGCCGGCCGTGGCGCCGCCATCCGGCTCTATCAGCTCGGCATTCCGCTCGGCCGCATCGACGTGCAGTTTCTCACCCACTACCACTCGGACCACACCTCCGGCGTGCCCGACGTGTGGCTCACCGGATGGCTCGAGTCGCATTTCGGCCGGCGTAAGACGCCCTACCGGGTGATCGGGCCGACCGGCGCGCGCGAGCTGATGACGAATCTCGAGCGCGCCTATGCGCGCGACATCGAGATCCGCATCGCCGACGAGAAGCTGCCGCCCTCAGGGATCGCGACCGACGTCAGCGAGTTCGACCGCGACGGGGTCGTGTATGAGCAGGACGGCGTCAAAGTGATCGCTTTCGAGGTCGACCATGGCGACGTGATCAAGCCGTGCTACGGCTATCGCTTCGAGTATGGCGGACGCGTCGCCGTGTTCTCCTCCGACACGCGGTACAATCAGAACGTCATCAAATACGGCGCCGGCGCCGACCTCCTCGTCCACGAGGTCGCGAGTGCGCGTCCGGAGCTTATGAAGGAAGCGTACATCCAGCGGATCGTCGCGCATCACACGATCCCGCGCGACGCGGGCCGCGTCTTTGCCCAGACCAGGCCGAAGCTCGCCGCCTACACGCATATCGTTGCGCTCGGCAGCGAGAACGTCGCGCCACCGACGATCGACGACATCGTCGCCGAGACGCGGCAGACCTACGACGGGCCGCTGGTGGCGGGCGAGGACCTGATGACGTTCGACATCGGCGAGACCGTCACGGTGCATAGACGAAGCGTCGTCGCTTGAGCGGCGGTGGGACGGTTGCGCAGGAGCGGGACGCCCTGCCGTCTTTCACGTCGACATTTGCTAATGTGCTCCGATCCGCAACCGAGGTCGTGGGCAACCGTGAGCGATGCGAAGTTGATGAAGGCGGTGCACGAGCTGTGCGCCTCGATGGATGCATTGGCGGTGATCGGCGCCGAACTGCGGTGCCGCCGCGACGGACTGCCCGTCTCGCCCGGGGTCCGCCATCTGATCGAGCAGGTGATCCGCGGCGTCGAACCTGATCTGCTGGCCGACACGACCGCCGAGCAACAGGCGACCGCGCTTGGCATCATCGACTCGTTTTTCCGCCAGGCGGCCGACCTGCTGGAGCACCCGGGGCGCGCGCCAGGATGGTCATATGACGATCCCGTGGTGATCGACGGTCAGGGGATGACGTCACGCGCGTTTGTGCGCGCGTTCGAGGCCGCAGCCGCCACGACGCCGGCATTCGCCGCAACGCTCGCCCGCCCCGGGGTGTTTCTCGATGTCGGGGCCGGCGCGGGATGGCTGGCGATCGAGGTCGCACGCCGCTGGGCCAACTGGACCGTGGTCGCCATCGACCGATGGGCACCCGCGCTTGAGCTCGCACACCGCAACATCGCGGCCGCGCAAATGCAGGATCGCATCGCGCTGCGCCGTCAGGATCTCGACGCGCTCGACGACCGAGGCGTCTTCTCGCTTGTGTGGCTGCCGGGGCCGTTCCTTGCGGCCGACGCCGTGCGGCGCAACCTCGATCGGCTGCGACGCGCATCGATCCCCGGTGGCTGGCTCGTCTTCAGCCTGTTCGCGCCGGAACGGACGCACTGGGGCGAGGCGCTGCGCACCCTGAAGGCCGTCCGCAACGGCGGGCATTCGTGGAAGAGAGAGGAACTCGAGACGATGCTCGCCGATTGCGGCTTTGCCAGCATCAGCTCGTTTTCGCTCGCAGGTTCGACGATCACGATCGCGCGGAGCCAGCCGATTTAGACGGGCGCGTGCCGCTCAGACCGAGCGAAGGCTCGTGACCTTGCTGGTGTAGCGCGGCGCGCCTTCGGGCAGGCCGGCCTGGCGCAGGCCTTGGAGCAAAGCCTGCAGCACGCGCGGCTGCGTCACGGTGATCGGTTCGAGATACGCCCGGGTGGTCTGGATCGTCGAATGCGGGATGAGTGCGAGCAATCGCGCCAGCGAGTGGCGGCCGTCGTCGGCGCGGCCGAGAAGTCCGCAAACCGCGGCGTCGAGCCGGAGCGCGGGCGGCGCATCAGGCCAATCCAGCAGCGCCTTGGCGAGTGCCTCCCGGGCGTCGCCATAGCTTCCGGCGAAGACGTGGGTGGTCGCGACCGCCGTCCAGTGGGCGTAGGAGGCCGTGTCGAGCGGATTGAGCTTGCGCGATCGCTCGAAGCTCGCAAACGCGGAATCGAAGCGTGCAAGATAGGTCTGCACGACCCCGCTCGCCCACCACGCGCGTGCGGAATTCGGGTTGATCGCGAGCGATTTGTCGATCAGCGCTGCGCCGCGCCCGGCGTCGCCGGACAGCGTCGCGATCGTGAGGCCGGCCATCCACAGCGCATCGGGGTCGTCGTCGCCGGTGTCCGCCGCCAGGCGGGCAAGCCTGAGCCCTTCGTCGAGCCGCGCGTCCGACGGCGGGAACCAGCCGAACACGGCCTGGATGTCGTGGCACCAGGCCGCGAGCCCATAGGCCGAGCTGAACGAAGGGTCGAGCTCGATCGCCTGGTACAGCAGTTGCAGCGACTGCTCGTTCTGCGCTTGATTGTCCCGGTGCGGCGGCAGCGCGCGCAGGAAAAGGTCATAGGCGGTGAGGTTGCTGGTCGGCTTTCGCCGGGCGCGATCGACCTCCTTCGAGCGCAGGGCCGGGGCGATCGCCGCGCTCAGTCGCGTCGCCACATCGTCCTGGATGGAAAAGATATCGCGGAGTTCGCCCTCGAAACGCTCGCTCAGGATCTGCTGCGCATTCGACGCATCGGTCAGCTGCACGCCGATGCGGATGCGCGTGCGTTCCTTGCGCACACTGCCTTGGAGGAGGTAGCGCACGCCGAGCTCGGCGGCGACCTGCCGTGGGTCGACGGAGCGACCCTTGTAGGTGAAGGCGGAGGCGCTCGCGATGACGAACAGCCAGGGGAGGCGGCCGAGCGCCATGGTGATGTCTTCCACCATTCCATCGGCAAAGTAGTCCTGGGCCGGATCGCCGCTCAAATTGGCAAACGGCAGGACCACGATCGACGGCGTTTCGAGAACTGCCGCCGCGCTTTCTTGCATCACTGCGGCCGCGCCATCCGCCGCGCCGGTGCCCGGCCCAATGCCGGCCGGCTCGCGCTCCTCGGAAACGTCGCCGACGAAGCGAACGCCGCGATGCCGCATCGTCCGTATGAGCCGCTGGACCGTTCCGTCGTCGCCGACCGCGCTGCGCGCCGCATTGAGGCGGCTGGTCAGCGTCGAATCGGAGACGATCCTGCCGCTCCAGACCGTAGCGATCATGTCGTCCTTGGAGACAACGCGGTCACGGTTACGGATGAGAAATTCTAGGAGATCGAACACCTGGGGTTCGAGGCGGACGAGCTCGCTCGCGCGGCGAAGCTCGCGGCGCCGGCTGTCCAGTTCGAACGCATCGAAGCGGTAGCGCATGCTGTCCTGCCAGCTGTCTCCAGCGTCAGGCCATAGCGCAGATTCCGGTCCGGCGCTTCCGAAAAAATCAAGCTGGCCTGGAGGTTGGGTCAAGCTGGCGTCAAAGCGCGGCGCGTGGACGACGGGCACCATGCGCCCCGCATCGCGGCGCATCGGATGCCGCCTAATCAGGAGCTGACGTCATGACGAGAAGAATCAGCCGCCGGTCGGCCGTCCTCGCGCTCGCGGGCGTCGGCGCAGGTCGTGCGCTGGGGCAAGCGACCAGCGCAACGGCCGCCACGCCGAGCGGATACGTGCTGGGCGCGGACGAGGGCGAACACCTCGTCCAGCGCGGCGGCAACATCTTCATCAAGGCCGACCCGACCCGCGGCTCCGCCGGCCTCGCCATGGGGACGCAGCAAATCCTGCCCGGCGTCGGCATTCCAATCCACCGCCATTTCCAGATGGACGAGGCGTTCTACGTCCTCGGCGGGGCTGGGACGTTCATCCTCGACGAGGTGCGCCATCCGATCGAGAAGGGTGGTTCGATCTTCATTCCCAAGAATGCCTGGCACGGCTTCCAGAATCCCGACCACGAACTCGACCTCCTGTGGATGGTGGCGCCTCCTGGCCTGGAAGCGTTCTTCCGCGAAGTGGCGACCCCCCCGGGCGTCGCGCCGAAGCCGCGCACCAAGGCGGAGCTCAACGAGATCGCGCGCAAATACGCGACTGAGTTCCGCTAGCCGGGCCGCCTGTCCTCAAGCACAAACCAGGAGAAACTTTATGAAGGCGAACAAAACCGTGATCGCCATGGCGATCGTCGCGGCAGCCGCGTCCACTAGGGCGGTCGCCCAAACCGCCGAACCGAGCTACAAGGGTGACCCGGACGTCTATCGCGTGATTTTCGAGGACGCCAATTTTCGCGTGATCGAGGCCATTCGAAAGGTCGGCGTCCGCGACAAGCTCCATGGGCACCCGCTGCCGTCCGTCGTCTACACCCTCACGGACTGCAAGACGAAAATGTACGGAGCGAACGGCAGAACCTCCGAATCGAGCATGCGTGCCGGCCACGCGAACGCGGTGCCGATCGTCGCCGCGCACTCCGCCGAGAACGTGGGGAGCACAGACTGCCGGCAGCTCTTCGTCGAAAAGAAGTAGCGCGCGAGGCCCGCTGCGACCGTGACTACTTCTTCGCCACGGACTCGGGCGGCCCGTGCGGCCCCGCCGCATTGGTGACATGCACCTCGTCGCCCGTCGCGACCCCGTCCTGCGGAGCCTCGATCACGCGGTCCTCGGCCGTCAGTCCCGAGCCGATTTCGACCGTCTGGCCCATGTCGCGCGCGATCGTCACCGTCTTGAGCACGACGTGGTCCTTGGCGTCGACGGTCGCGACATGCAGGCCGGTCTGGTCGAAGATCAGCGCGCTCGCCGGCACGCTGATCGCGACCTCGGGCCGGGGCAGGTCGAGGCTCACATTGGCGAAGGCGCCGGTCATCAGCTCGCCGGTTGCGTTGTCGACGAGGAGCTGCATGCGGGTGGTGCCGGACGCCGCGTCGACGGACCGCGCCGAGGCCTCGACCGTCGCCGGGAAGGTGCGGCCCGGATATTCCGGCACCACGATCTGCGCCTTGGTGCCGATCTTGATGCTCGGCACGTAGCTCTGCGGCACGTTGACGAAGGCGCGCAGCCGGTTGGTGTCGGAGACGACGAACAGGGCAGGGCCGCCGCCGGCGCCCGCATTG
>DASXCK010000521.1:0-3066 GCA_036491235.1 Xanthobacteraceae bacterium
GACGGGCACAGCCCCTATACGGAGGCTTTCATCGAAGCGTCGAAGGAGCCGCGGCTGCAACTCGAGCAGCTGTTCAAGCAGGTGCGCCTGAAGGTGAACCAGGCGACCAACGGCCAGCAGACGCCGTGGGAAAGCTCCTCGCTCACCGCCAACTTCTGGTTCCGGCCGACCAACGAGTCGGCGCCCATCGTCGCGGTCGCGGCTGCCACGACCCCGGCGCGCGTGGCGACGCGGGTGACGCGGCCGGTTTCGGCACCGAATACGCCGGTCGCGCCGCAGACGCCTCCGGCGCCGCCACCCGAGCAGGTCGCGTCCGCGACCATCCCGCAGGGCACGGTCCCGCCGTCGGCGGCCCAATCCCAACAGCCCAATTATGCGCCGCCGCCGCCGAATTACGCTCCCAACGACGTGCCGAACTACGGGCCTGCGCCGGGTTATGTGGCGCCGCCATACGGCCCACCGCCGTCCGACTATGCGCCCCAACCATACGGACCGCCGCCGTCCGACTATGCGGGCGCGCCGCCGCCCGTAACGCGGGTCGCCGATATGCAGGGGCTCTCGGCCGATGACGCCTACGACCTGATGATCGAGGACGACACGGTTCCGGCGTACGAGGAATTCCTGGTGCTCTATCCGTCCGATCCGCGCGTCGAGTGGGCGCGCACCGCGTTGGCGCTGCGGGTCGACGCGATGGCGTGGCACTATGCGTCCGTCGTCAACACGCCCGCCGCCTACGCGGCCTATGCGGCGCGCTATCCGGGCGGCGCCTATGTGGGCGAGGCGTCGCGGCTGCGGTCGCAACCGCGTCTTCACGCGATCGACGCCGTGATCGCGCCGCGCGTGATGACACCGCCGCCGGCGCTGCGCGTCGCGCTGCCGGTGCTCCAGATGCGGCGCCCGGCCGGCGCGCCGATCACTTTGCCGGTGGTGCATACGCGGCCGTGGCGCATGGAGCGCGGCACCAACCGGTTTGCGCCGGGCCCGCGGGTGCCGGGTGTCGTGCGGCCCGCGTTCGCGCCGCGTTTTGCGCCGAACGAGTTCCGGCGCGGCCGCCTCGTGAACCCGAATTTCCGCGCGCCCAACGCTTTTCCGCGGCAGAACGCCGTCAATGTGCCGGGGCCGAATGCGGGGTCCCGCTTCCACCAGATGGGCCCGGGGCAGGGCCAGCAGAACTTCCGCCAAGGCAACCAGTTTCGCCCGCAGCAGCGCGTGCAGCTCGGCGGCCCGCGGCCAAAGGGGCCGCCGCCCTGCCGCGGACGTGAATGCCGACGCTAGCGGGTCGCTCTAAGGCTCAACGCTCGAGGACCGCGATCAGGCTCGACGTGTCCCAGCGCTTGCCGCCCATCTTCTGCACTTCCGAATAGAACTGATCGATGAGCGCGGTGGCCGGCAGGTGCGCGCCGTTGCGGCGCGCCTCGGACAGGCAGATCCCGAGGTCCTTGCGCATCCAGTCGACCGCGAAGCCGAAGTCGAACTTGCCCGCCGTCATGGTCTTGTAGCGGTTCTCCATCTGCCAGCTCTGCGCCGCGCCCTTGGAGATGGTGGCGATCAGCTTCTCAGTGTCGAGGCCGGCCTTCATGGCGAAGTGCAGACCCTCGGCGAGCCCTTGCACGATACCGGCGATGCAGATCTGGTTGACCATCTTGGCGAGCTGACCCGAGCCCGGCGCGCCCAACAGGTTGCAGGCGCGCGCATAGGCCGCGATCACCTTTTCGGCGCGTGCGAACGGCTCGGCGTCGCCGCCGCACATCACGGTGAGCACGCCGTTCTCGGCGCCCGCCTGGCCGCCCGACACCGGCGCGTCGACGAAATCGAAGCCGCGCTTCTTCGCCTCGGCATGCAGCTCGCGCGCGATCTCGGCCGACGCGGTCGTGTGGTCGACCATGATGGCGCCCTTGGGCGTGCCGTGGAAGGCGCCGTTCGCGCCGAGCATCACCTCGCGCAGATCATGGTCGTTGCCGACGCAGGCCATGATGAAGTCCTGGCCGGCCGCCGCTTCCTTCGGCGTCTTGGCGCTCTTGCCGCCGTATTTCGCGACCCATTGCTCGGCCTTGGCGGCGGTGCGGTTGTAGACCGTGACGTCGTGCCCGCCCTTCTGCTTGAGGTGACCGGCCATCGGGAAACCCATCACGCCGAGCCCGAGAAATGCGATTTTTGCCATCCTGACCTCCCTCGCGCGAACCGTCCGCCGCGCAAAAAATCGACCCCGCTCATTGCGACGCCGGACGGGCTTCGTCAACCCGGGCGGATCCCGAGCGTTGACCCACGTCCTTGGCCGCCTATGTTGAGGACCATAAGGGAGTGACGCGGATGGCTGTGACGAAAGAGCAAGTGCTGGCGGGTCTCGAAGCGGTGCCGAGTCCGGACGGGACGCCGTTGCCGAGGACCGACAAGCTCTCCGACGTGGTCGTGTCCGACGGCAAGGTGTTCTTCTCGATCACGGTCGATGCCGCGGTGGTGCAGGCGTGGGAGCCGGTGCGCAAGGCGGCGGAAGCCGCGGTACGCGCCGTTCCGGGCGTCGTCACCGCGATGGTCGCGCTCACCGGCGAGCGCACCGGCGGCCGCGGGGCGCCACCGCCGCCGCAGCGGCCGCAGGCGACGCCGTCGCCGCATGCCGGGCACGGCCGGCCGGCCGCGCACGCGTCCGAGCGCCAGCCCGCGGTGCCGGGCGTCGGCGCCATCATCGCGGTCGCATCCGGCAAGGGCGGCGTCGGCAAGTCGACCACGGCGGTCAACCTTGCGCTGGGTCTGCGCGATCTCGGCCTGAATGTCGGCATCCTCGACGCCGACATCTACGGGCCGTCGGTGCCGAAGCTGCTCGGCATCCGCGGCCGGCCCGAGCTGCTCGAGGGCAAGCGGCTCAAGCCGATGGACGGCTACGGCCTCAGGGTGATGTCGATCGGCTTCTTGGTCGAGGAAGAGACGCCGATGATCTGGCGCGGCCCGATGGTGATCTCGGCGCTGACCCAGATGCTGCGCGAGGTCGAGTGGGGCACGCTCGACGTGATGGTGGTCGACATGCCGCCCGGCACCGGCGACGCCCAGCTCACCATGGCGCAGCAGGTG
>DASXCK010000522.1:0-38740 GCA_036491235.1 Xanthobacteraceae bacterium
GGATTTCCTGCACCTTCTTCGGCACGTGGTAGCCCTTCTGCACGGCCGGGCGGTTGGCGATCGCGACGTACCAGCGCTTCACGTTCGGGTACTTGTTGAGGTCGACCGTCTGCCACTCGTAGCGCGAGATCCACGGCCAGACCGAAATATCCGCGACCGAGTAGTCGCCCGCCACGTATTCGTGGTCCTTGAGCTGCTTGTCGAGCACGCCGTAGAGTCGGTGCGCCTCCTTGAGGTAGCGCTCCTCCGCGTAGGGCGCTTTGCCGGGATTGTATTTCACGAAGTGGTGGACCTGCCCCAGCATCGGCCCAACGCCGCCCATTTGCCACATCAGCCATTCGGTCACGCGGTAGCGCTTGAGCTTGTCGGTCGGCAGCAATTTACCGGTCTTCTCGCCGAGATAGAGCAGGATCGCGCCCGATTCCATCAGGCTGAAATTATTGTCGCGATCGACGATCGCCGGGATGCGGTTGTTCGGGCTGATCTTGAGGAACTCGGGCTTGAACTGCTCGTCCTTGCCGATGTCGACCGCGTGCGTCTCATAGGGAACGCCGACCTCCTCCAGCATGATGGACGCCTTGCGCCCGTTGGGGGTCGTCCAGGTATAAAGATCGATCACGGTCGTCACCTCTTGCTTGGCAATATCGCTTCGGATGGCGGTAAGCTACGGGACGCGACGCGCGACGGGAAGGGCCGAGGAGGACGCTATGGCCAAAGGCCAATCTAAGGTGGTCAGGACCTTGCACCTGAGGTTTACGATGCCGGCGGCGGATCCGGCCCAGCTCAGCGCGCTCATCAAGTCGGCGAAGCCGTTCTACGATTTTTTCGGTACCACGCGGGTGCGCCTTATGCAGAACGTCGACGATCCAGCCCGCTTCATCCAGGTGATCGACTACGAGACCGACGAGGCGGTCGAGCTCAACCGCCAGCGCATCGCGAGCGATCCGCGCCTGCAGACCTTCATCCAGGCCTGGCGCGCGATGCTGCCTGGCGCCGTCGAGGTGGATGTGTTCGAGGAAGTCTGAGTGTCATTGCGAGCGAAGACGCTTAGGGTGGGCAAAGGTGGCTTGTGCGTTCATCGGATGCAGTGAGCTCGTCCGCCGTGCCCACGCGGCTGCACGCGCCGGACGCGTGGCACGGCGGCACCCGCGTTCCGCCAGACGGCTCAAGCCTCGGCCGCTTTTGCCCACCCTACGCGTCCGCGATGACTCGAAATTCTCAAATCGTCTGATTGTACTCGCCCACCTCGGGGTGGGTGCGCAGCACGCCGTCGACCGCCTTGAACATGTCGCGCATGCGCGCTTCCGACATCGGGCTTTCCACGACGACCACCAGCTCGGGTTTGTTCGAGGAGGCGCGCACCAGGCCCCAGGTGCCGTCCTCGACGGTGACGCGCACGCCGTTGACGGTGACGAGATCGCGGATCGGCTGGCCCGCGACCTTCTCGCCCTTCTTTTGCGCCGCCTCGAAATGCTTCACCACTTGGTCGACGATGCCGTACTTGGTCTCGTCGGCGCAGTGCGGCGACATGGTGGGCGACGACCAGGTCTTCGGCAGTGCTTTGCGCAGATCCGACATCTTCTTTCCCGGGTTGCGATCGAGCATGTCGCAGACCGCGAGCGCGAAGATCAGCCCGTCGTCGTAGCCGCGGCCGATCGGCTTGTTGAAGAAGAAGTGTCCCGACTTCTCAAAGCCCGCGAGCGCGCCGATTTCGTTGACCCGGCGCTTCATGTAGGAATGGCCGGTCTTCCAGTAATCCGCCTTGGCGCCGTTTTGCTTGAGCACGGGATCGGTCATGAACAGGCCGGTCGACTTTACGTCGGCAACGAAGGTCGCGCCCTTGTGCAGCGCCGACATGTCGCGCGCCAGCATGACGCCGACCTTGTCGGCAAAAATCTCTTCGCCCTCGTCGTCGACCACGCCGCAGCGGTCGCCGTCGCCGTCGAAGCCGAGCGCTACGTCCGCCTTCGTGCGAAGCACCTCGTCACGCATGGCATGCAGCATTTTCATGTCTTCGGTGTTCGGATTGTAGCGCGGGAAGGTGTGGTCGAGCTCGCAGTCGAGCCGTACCACCTCGCAGCCGATCGCCTCGAGCACGCCGGGCGAGAATGCGCCGGCCGTGCCGTTGCCGCAGGCACAGACGACCTTGAGCTTGCGCTTGAGCTTCGGTCGGTCGGTGAGATCGGCGATATAGCGCGCCGGAAAATTCTCGACGAACGCATAGGCACCGCCGCCGGGCAGGTCGAAGCGGGCGCCGAGCACGATCTCCTTGAGCCGCGTCATCTCGTCGGGGCCGAAGGTAAGCGGGCGATTGGCGCCCATCTTCACGCCCGTCCAGCCGTTGTCATTGTGCGAGGCCGTGACCATGGCGACGCACGGCACGTCGAGCGCGAACTGCGCGAAATAAGCCATCGGCGTGACCGCGAGCCCGATGTCATGCACCTTGCAGCCAGCCGCCATGAGGCCGGTGACGAGCGCATATTTGATCGAGGCCGAGTAGCCGCGGAAATCGTGGCCCGTGACGATCTCGGGTTTGACGCCCATCTGGCGGATCAGCGTGCCGAGCCCCATGCCCAGCGCCTGCACGCCCATCAGGTTGATTTCCTTCCCGAACAGCCAGCGTGCGTCGTATTCGCGAAAGCCGGTGGATTTCACCATCGGCCCCGACTCGTAGGCATAGGTGTTGGGTGACAGTTCGGACTTTGGGATCGGGAACATCGGGCCTCTCGCGCCGGAAATCATCGCGCGAGCACATAGCCTAAGCGCACTGGCGCGGAAAGCCCGCATCAGCCCGAGCAATGCGGCCAAAGAATGCGCGGCGCTCGCATCAAGCTATTACGTTGGCTGCCCGGCCGAACGGCGTTCGGCCGGGCAGCATACTGAAAAGCTGAGATCGCTGCCTAGTAGTACGGATAGTAACAAACGTTAATCCGGTGCAGGCGCCACCCACGCGGCGTCCACACCCGGTGCCAGCGCCAGCAGCCGGCATACGGATAGTATCCGTAGTAATAGGGTGCGAAGCCGAACCCGAACCCGCGGTGGAAACCGAACCCGCGATGGAAGCCGAAGCCCCGGCCGGCGAAGCCCCGACCGGCGAAGCCATGACCGGTGAAGCCATGACCGGCGAAACCATGGCCAGCGAAACCGTGGCCGCCGTGCGCGGCTGACGCTTCGGTGGCAATAGTCAAACTGCCCAGGGCCAGCGCGGCCGCGAGGGCGAACACCTTAAAGCGCGACATGGACTTGATCCTCCGTGTGATGACAGCCCGATCACGCCCCCATGCCATCGCGACTACCACCTTACGGATGAACTCAAGCTGAACCGCCGATCACGATCAAGTGCGGGCCACCGCGCCATACTGTCATCCATGACAGTATGGTGGTGCCTTGGTGTCGGTGCTGTGCAGTTCGCGCCGAATGGAGGAGCAGCCGTCCGCGGGCTCAGATCACTGCTCGAGCACCAGCCGACCGTCGCGGTGCTCCCAGCGCACCCGCGACAAGAATGACATGCCGAGCAGATTTTGCGCGAGCGCGTCGTCGGGCAGGACCAGGGCCGCGACGTTGCGCACCGACAGCGAGCCAACCTCGACCAGGTTGAGCTCGACCGGCGCCCCGCGCACCATGCCGTTCGCGGTCGAGACATTGGCGGTGTATTCGCGCTGGGCTGGATGGATGCCGAGGCGGGCAGCGTCCTGCTCGCGCAAGGCGATGACCGTGGCGCCGGTGTCGATCATGAAATCCATGCGGCGGCCGTCGACCTCGGCCTCGACGCTGAAATGGCCATTGCGGGCGGGCTCGATTGTCATGCTGCGCCCATAGGCCGCCGAGGAATTGGACGGAGAGGCTATGGGTGCCACGACATCGGCGGCCGGCGCGGCCGGGACAATGGTGCGGGCGAAATAGCGCGGCGCGGCGCCGGCGACGAGAAACGCCAGGAACGCGAAAATCATCACGTTGCGCATGGTTGCGGCCCTCTGCGGATTGCGCCCGCATTCCTGCACGCAAAATCTCACCGCGCCGTAACCCGGCACCCCGCCGGCCGCGCCTTTCCGGGCCGATCGCGAACGCTCCGTTGCCACGGTCGTTAAGATTGTTCGTATCGGCCGCTCAGGTCCCGCGAGGCTTGGCGCGCCGGGTCGCGGGCGCCGCCATGGGATCGTCCGGCCAGGGATGGCGCGGATAGCGTCCGCGCATCTCGCTCCGCACCGCGGCGTAGCTGCCGCGCCAGAAGCCCGGCAGGTCGCGGGTGACCTGCACGGGCCGGTGGGCGGGCGACAAGAGCTCGATCAACAGAGGGATGCGCCCGCCCGCGACGGTCGGGTGGCGCGCCAGGCCGAACAGCTCCTGCACGCGGATGGCAAGCTTCGGGTCTTCCTCGGCCGCATAGTCGATCGGAACGCGCGAGCCCGACGGCGCCGCGAAATGAGTCGGCGCCTCCGTGTCGAGCTTTCGTTGCAGGCGATGCGGCAGCAGGCTGGCGAGCGCCGCCGCAAGTTCGTCACCGCCGAGCTGGCCGATCGCGGTCTTTCCGGTAAGTGTCGGCGTGAGCCAGTCCTCGACATGGGCCGCGAGGCCTTCATCGGACATGTCCGGCCACTCTTCTCCTTCGGCCCGGCGCAGGAACAGAACGCGGTCGCGCCATTGGGTCAGCGCTTTGCTCCACGGCAGGCAATCGAGGCCGCATCGGGCAATGCCGACTGCGAGCGCGTGTGCGGACGTTTCATCCGCCGTGACCGCGATCGGCTGCTCGGCAAGCGCGAGCGCGCCCAGCCGGCGCAGCCGCCGGCCGCGCAAGCTCAGGGATTGTGGATCGAACGTGACCTCCTCCCTGGCCTCAATGCGGTCTCCAAAGCGCGCCTCGATCTCGGTGAGCGTGATGGGCGCCGCGAGCACGATGCGGCCCTGCGCGGCGCTGCCGACGATCTCGGCGACCGCCAGATACGGCTCGCGCGCCAGCGCCGACACGGCATCGACATTGGCGCCGCGGCCGTTGGCAAGGAGGAAGGCACCGCTGCCGCCGCCGCGGTTCTTTGCGACGCGGTCCGGATAGGCAAGGGCGAGGATCGCGCCGGCCGAAAGCGAGGCTGTCGGTGCAGCCTCTTTGCCGGCGGCAAGATCCGCCCAGCGCTTCGCCATCGCGCGGGCTTCCTCGGCGCGGCGCGAGCGGTCGCGGCGCAGGCGATCGAGGCGATGGCCGAGATCGACATCGTCGCCGCCGAGTCCACGCTCGGTGACGATCGCGGCAATGTCGGCCGCGAGGCGTCCGCCGCCTTCGCGCGCCGCATCGACCACCATGCGGGCGAGGCGCGGCGGCAGCGGCAGGCGATTGAGCGCCTTGCCCTCGGTCGTTATGCGGCCGTCGGCGTCAATCGCGCCGAGTTCGCGCAGCAGCGCCTTCGCCTCGGCGAGGGCGGCACGCGGCGGGGCGTCGAGAAACGTGAGCTGGTCGGGATCGACGACGCCCCATTGGGCGAGGTCGAGCACCAGCGCCGAGAGGTCGGCGGAGAGGATTTCCGGGCGCAGGAATGGCTCCAGAGATGCGGTCTGTCCCTCCTCCCACAGCCGATAGCAGACGCCCGGCTCGGTGCGGCCGGCGCGGCCGCGGCGCTGGTCGGCGGCGGCGCGCGACACCCGCACGGTCTCGAGCCTTGTCAGGCCGACGTCCGGCTCGAATACGGGCACGCGCGCCAGACCGGAGTCGATCACGATGCGCACGCCCTCGATGGTGAGCGAGGTCTCGGCGATCGAGGTGGCCAGCACCACCTTGCGCCGGCCGGGGGGCGCCGGCGTGATGGCGCGGTCCTGCGTCGCCGCATCGAGCGCGCCATGGAGCGGCACGACGTCGACCGCCGGATCACTGACGCGCTCCTTGAGCCGTGTCTCTGTACGGCGGATTTCGGCCGTGCCGGGCAGAAAAACCAGGATCGAGCCGCCTTCGGCGCGCAGCGCCCGCATCGTCGCGTCGGCGACCTGCACTTCAATCGGCACGTTCGTGTCGCGGCCGACATAGCGCGTCTCGATCGGGAAGGCGCGGCCTTCGCTTGCAATCACCGGCGCGTCGCCGAGACGGCGCGCGATGCGGGCGCCATCGATCGTCGCCGACATGACGAGCAGCCTGAGGTCCTCGCGCAAGCCGCCCTGGGCGTCGCGCGCGAGTGCGAGGCCGAGATCGGCATCGAGCGAGCGCTCGTGGAATTCGTCGAACAACACGGCCGCGACCCCGTCGAGCGCCGGATCGTCCATGATGAGACGGGTGAACACGCCTTCGGTGATGACCTCGATTCGCGTGCGGCGCGATACTTTGGAGCCGAACCGCACCCGGTAGCCGACCGTCTCGCCGACGGGCTCGCCGAGCGTCGCTGCCATGCGGGCGGCGGCGGCGCGCGCCGCGATCCGGCGCGGCTCCAGCACCAGGATCTTGGCGCGCCCGGCCCACGGCTCTTGCGCCAGCACGAGCGGCGCGCGGGTGGTCTTGCCGGCGCCCGGCGGCGCGACTAGGACGGCGGCATTGCGCTCGCGCAAGGCGTCGGTGAGCGCCGGCAGCGCGCCATCGATCGGCAGCGGGGCGTCGAACGTCATCGGAAGAATGCCATCGCGCTGGTGTTAACCCTGTTGTACGAATCCGGCACGGCGTTTGCGATTTATAGGCCGCCGCGACCGCATCGTCCGGGAATGAGACGCAAGTGACTCGCAACGGATCGCCCACGCCAATGCCTACCTCTTACGTGCCGCCGACAGGCCGCGTCGACTGGGTCGACTATGCCAAGGGCTTCTGCATCATCATGGTGGTGATGATGCATTCGACGCTCGGCGTCGAGACGCAGGCCGGGCGCGAAGGATTCATGCACTACTTCGTGGCGTTCGCGAAGCCGTTCCGCATGCCGGACTTCTTCATGATCTCCGGCCTCTTTCTCTCGCGCGTCATCGACCGCGACTGGCGCACCTACCTCGATCGCAAGGTCGTGCATTTCGTCTACTTCTATCTTCTATGGACCGCGATTCAGTTCGCCATAAAGGCCCCGCACTTTGCCGCCGAAATGGGCTGGCTTGGCGTGCTCAAGGAATACGCGCTCTCCTTCATCGATCCGTTCGGAATTCTCTGGTTCATCTACCTGCTCGCGGTGTTCGCGGCCCTCACCAAAGCACTGCGCGGCATTCCGCCGGTGCTGATCTGGCTCGTGGGCGCTGCGCTCGAGATCACGTACGCCATGCGGCATACCGGGGACGTCATGACCGGCTGGACACTGATCGACGAGTTCGCGTCCCGCTTCGTGTACTTCTACACCGGCTACTTGTTTTCGCGGCAGGTCTTCGCGCTCGCCGCCTTCGTCCAGGCGCGCCCGGCGATCGCGACCCTCGGACTTGCCGTCTGGGCGCTGTTCGAAGGCTTCATGGTGTTCGCAGGCTATTCGGAGCTTCCGGTCGTCTCACTCGGCCTCGGCCTGCTCGGTGCCTGCGCGGTGGTGTCGGTCGCGGCGCTGCTCGCCAAGGTATCGCTGTTCGATCCCCTGCGCTTCTGCGGCCGCAACTCGATCGTCATCTACCTGGCATTCTTCTTGCCGATGGCCGCGACTCGCACACTGCTGCTGCGCACCGACGTCATCCACGACATCGGCGTCATCTCCCTCATCGTCACCACCGCGGGCGTGTTCGGCGCGCTCGCAATCTGGTGGGCGGCGCTCCGCATGCACTTGAATTTCCTGTTCGCGCGGCCGGCGCGGTTCTGGATTGCGCCACAACCGATGGCGTTGCGGGCGGCGGAATAAATGCCGCACGCGTGCCCCGGATACGGTGCACACATCATCCGGCAATATCGCTTCCTCGGTCCCGGTTCTGCCGGCGCACCGTTCCGCTTCGCTTCACGCTGAGCCGCGCCCGAGACACGCGTGAGGTGGGTGGCGCCCTGTCTCCGAGGGTGATAATCCGGGAGCCGATCCCTACATGACGGCTACCCATGCCAGCCAAAGCCAAATCCCAACCGGCCAGCAAGGCCGAGCCCGGCCTCAAGAAGGGCGACCACGTCTTCCTGGTCGACGGGTCGGGCTACATTTTCCGTGCCTATCACGCCCTGCCGCCGCTGACCCGCAAATCGGACGGGTTGCAGCTCAACGCGGTGCTGGGCTTCTGCAACATGCTGTGGAAGCTCCTGCGCGATATGAAGCCGGAGGAACGGCCGACCCATCTCGCGGTCATCTTCGATAAATCGGAAAAGACGTTCCGCACCGAAATGTATCCCGCCTACAAGGCGCACCGGCCCGATCCGCCCGACGACCTCATTCCGCAGTTCGCCTTCATCCGCGAGGCGGTGCGCGCCTTCGACCTGCCGTGCCTGGAGCAGGCCGGCTTCGAGGCCGACGACCTGATCGCGACCTATGCGCGGATCGCCTGCGAGGCGGGTGCGACCGCGACCATCGTGTCGTCCGACAAGGACCTGATGCAGCTCGTGAACGACTGCGTGGTCATGTACGACACCATGAAGGACCGCAGGATCGGCATCGCGGAGGTGATCGAAAAGTTCGGCGTGCCGCCCGAGAAGGTGATCGAGGTGCAATCGCTGATCGGCGATTCCACCGACAACGTGCCTGGCGTTCCCGGCATCGGCGTCAAGACCGCGGCGCAGCTGATCGGCGAATACGGCGACCTCGAGACGCTGCTTGCGCGCGCCGGCGAGATCAAGCAGGAGAAACGCCGCCAGTCGCTGGTCGAAAATGCCGAGCAGGCGCGCATCTCGAAGAGGCTCGTCACGCTCGACGACCAGGTCAAGCTCGATGTGCCGATCGGCGACCTCGCGGTGCACGAGCCCGACTATAAGAAGCTGATCGCCTTCCTGAAGGCGATGGAGTTCAACACGCTGACGCGCCGAGTCTCGGATTTCTCCGGGACCGATGCCGCAGCGATCGATGCTGATGGGGCGCTCGCCGCCGGCCGGCCGGCGCCGCGGCCGTCGATTGAAGCATCGAACGACTCGCAGCCGACGACGGCGCGCGGCGGCACGGCGCCGGAGCTCCCGCTCGGCCGTCCGGTGCAGCCGGGCGATGCCGCTCGCAGACCCGAGGCGCTGGCGGCACCGGTGCAGACGCCGCAGATGCTGGCGGCCGCGCTGGCGGATGCGGCGCGTAGCGCCAAGTTCGACCGCAGCAAATACGAAACCATCCGCGCCGCCGACCGGCTCAAGGCGTGGGTCGACCGCGCCCGCGATACCGGCATGGCGGCGATCGACGTGCATGCGCTGGGCACCGATCCGATGCAGGCGGCGTTTTGCGGGTTCGCGCTCGCTGTTGCGCCGAACGAGGCGTGCTACGTCCCGCTCAGTCATCGGCAAGGTGGCGAAGGCGGGGCCGGCAGCCTGTTTCGTGGCGATCTCGCGGCCGACCAGATTTCCGAAGCCGTCGCGCTCGAGACGCTCAAGCCGCTGTTTACCGATGCGGGCGTGCTCAAGATCAGCCACGGCCTCAAGCACGCTTGGCAGATGTTCGCGCTGCGCGGCATCGAGATCGCGGCCTATGACGACACCCTGCTGATGTCCTATGCGCTCGATGCCGGGCGGCAGAACCATCGGTTGGAAGCGCTTGCGGTCGGCACGTTCACGCACACGGCCGTCGAAATCGACTCGCTGCTCAAGGCCGGCAAGGCCAAGATCACTTTCGATGCGGTCGGCATTGAACGCGCCGCCGAATACGCGGCCGAGCGCGCCGACATCGTGCTGCGGCTGTGGCACGTGCTCAAGCCACGGATGGCTGCCGACCATGTGCGCACCGTCTACGAGACGCTGGAGCGGCCGCTGATCGCCGTGCTCGCCCGCATGGAGCGGCGCGGCATCGCGATCGACCGCAACGTGCTCTCGCGGCTCTCCGGCGAGTTCGCCCAGGAGGCGGGCGGCCTCGAAGCCGAGATCAACGAGATCGCCGGCGAGAAAGTCAATGTCGGCAGCCCGAAGCAACTTGGCGACCTGCTGTTCGGCAAGCTCGGCCTGCCGGGCGGAACCAAGACCAAGACCGGCCAGTGGGCGACCGGCGCTCGCGCGCTGGAGGACCTGGCCGAGCAAGGCCATGCGCTGCCGCAGAAGATCCTCGACTGGCGGCAGGTGTCGAAGCTCAAGTCGACTTACACCGACGCGCTGCCGAGTTTCGTTAATCCGACGACGCACCGGGTGCACACCGACTATGCGCTGGCGGCGACCACGACCGGGCGCCTCTCGTCATCCGATCCCAATTTGCAGAACATCCCGATCCGGACCGAAGAAGGCCGCAAGATCCGCCGTGCCTTCATCGCGGCGCCCGGGACAAAGCTCGTATCCGCCGATTATTCGCAGATCGAGCTGCGCCTGCTTGCCGAAATTGCCGGCATCGAGACGCTGCAGAAAGCGTTCCGCGAGGGTCTCGACATTCACGCCATGACGGCGTCGGAGATGTTCGGCGTGCCCCTCAAGGACATGCCCGCCGAGGTGCGGCGCCGCGCCAAGGCGATCAACTTCGGCATCATCTACGGCATCTCGGCATTCGGTCTTGCCAATCAGCTCGGCATTGGCCGCGACGAGGCCGGCGCATATATCAAGAGATATTTTGAGCGCTTCCCTGGCATCCGCGACTACATGGAGGAATCGAAGGCCTACGCGAAGCAGAACGGCTATGTGCTGACCCTGTTCGGGCGCAAGTGCCACTATCCGGACATCAAGGCTTCGAACGCCTCGATCCGCGCCTTCAACGAGCGCGCGGCGATCAATGCGCGGCTGCAGGGCACCGCCGCCGACATCATCCGTCGCGCCATGGCTCGCATGGACGACACTTTCGCCAAGCACATGCTCGCCGCGCGCATGCTGCTGCAGGTGCATGACGAACTGGTCTTCGAGGTCCCGGAAGACGAGGTCGAGAAGACTATTCCGGTGGTGCGCAAGATCATGGAGGAGGCACCGCTGCCGGCGATCTCGATCTCGGTTCCGCTGCGGGTCGACGCCCGCGCTGCCGACAACTGGGACGAGGCGCATTGAGCGCTTATCCTCAGGTTTTCGCCCGCGGCGCGTTCCGCACTCGCCGGTTTGGTGCTAGCTAGCGCGTATCGCGGCGAAGTGGACACCGGTCGCCGACGAGGATATGCGCAATTGAAGAAATCCATGGCCATGGCATCCCGATTGCCCGCTCGCACCTCCTCGTCGCGTGACATCGTGGCCGCCCGGGCGCGGCTGCGCGACATCATCCACGCCCGCTCGTTCGGTTACGGCGACGTAAAGCTCGCCTCGGGCCGCGTGAGCAATTTCTATTTCAATCTCAAGCCGACGATGCTCGATGCGGAGGGCGCGGCTTTGCTGGCGCAGCTCACGCTCGACGCGGTCGCGGACGAGCGCATCGACTATATCGGCGGCCTCGAGATGGGCGCGGTGCCGATTGCGGGCGCGGTCGCGCAGTTGAGCTTCTTGAATGGCGCGCCCGTGCAGGCTTTCTTCGTGCGCAAGAAGCCGAAGGAGCACGGCGCCAAGCTGTCGATCGAAGGCTTGATGCCGGGCGAGAGCCTGCGCGGTAAGCGAATCGTCATCGTCGAGGATGTGACCACCACAGGTGGCTCGGCCATGAAGGCGATCGAGGCGGTACAAGACGCCGGCGCCGAGATCGCGTTCGTCCTCACGATCGTCGATCGCGAGGAGGGCGCGACCGAGAATTTTGCCGAGGCGCGCCTCGATTTCCGCGCGTTGTACCGCGCGTCCGAATTCCTCAACCGCTGACTCGCTTGCGCGCCAGCACGCGGCCGTAGAGGTCTGCGATCTCGGTGACCGCGCGCGCTTGCGTGTAGGGCGAGAGATCGTAGCTCGCGCGCTCACGCCCGCGTCGTGCCGTTGCCCCAAGTTGCGCCGTTAGTGTCGCGACATCGCCCGGCTCGGCCCACAGCACGGACGGCGCCGTCAGGAATTCCTGCGGACCCTGTGTGCGCGTGACCACGAGAGCGCACCCCGCCGCCATCGCCTCGAGAATCGTCAGGCCGAACGGCTCGTAGCGCGCCGCGCTCACATAGGTGTCGAAGGCGCGATAGTAAGGCGCGATGTCGGGCTGCGGGGCGACCAGCTTGATGCGCGCATCGCCCGCGGCGAGACCCCGCAGCTGCTCCACCGCGTCGGGCGGACCGCCACCGACGATCACGAGCCGGACGGATTCGTCTCCTTGCAGAAACGCTGCGCGAAAGGCCTGCACCAGCACGTCCATGCCCTTCTCGGGCATCAACCGGCCGACGCTGCCGAGCACGACCGTGCGGTCATCGGCGCCCCATGTGGCGCGGAGCGTGGCCACATCCGCCGGTGTCACGCGAGAGAGCGACGCGTGGATCGCGGCCGGCATCCAGGCAGGGATGACCGCCGCCTCGCCATGGAATTCAGGGCCGATCTCGGATCGCTGCCACGGGGTGGAGCAGATGAGGCCGTCGCACGCAGAATGCTCGCGCGGCTCGTATCGGATGTGGACCGTCGCGACGTGCGGAATGCCGAGCCGCTGCGCTATACGGCCGGCACGACGCGCCGCCGGATTGAGATGCGTATGGACGATGTCGGGCGCGAAGGCGGACAAGACGCGCCGGGCGAACACACGATGGAATATGGGTGGCAGCCAGCGCGACATGATCGCGAGATCGATCGCTCCGGAGGTGCGTGCGGTCGTGATCGCCGCGCGCGCAATCTCGATCTCGTGACGGAAGGCGTGCGCGCAGTCCGAGCCTGCATTCGCGATCAGCACCTTGACCTGATGGCCGGCCCGCGCCTGTGCGGTCGCCAACTCGATGCAATAGCGCTCGCTGCCGTAAAAGCCCTGGCTGAGGATCGCGTGGACGATCTTCATCGCACGGCGGGCAGGCCGAGCATGCGCGCCGCGTTGCCGCCGAGTATCGCGGCCTTGGCATCGTCCGCGATGGGCAGCCGCGTCACATGCTTGGTGTCCGCCCCGATGAACGGATCGTCGGTGCCGAACAGGATCTGCGAGGCCCCGACCGAGCCGATCGCGAGCATGAGCGCTGCCTCGCCGAACGCGCAGGTGTCGTAATAAAGCCGCTTGCCGTATTCGCTCGGCAGCTTGCTGATGTATGTGCGGCAGTCGGGAAACAGCCGATAGCCGTTGTCGAGCCGCTCGAACATCAGGATGGTGGCGCCGCCAGTGTGCGCCATGATGTAGGGAAAGTTCGGATAGCGCTCGAACACGCCCGCGTAGATCAGCCGCGCCGCGACCAGGGTCGTGTCGAAGATGAGGCCGACGCGCAGCGGCAGCTCGAACTCGCCCATCTCCGAGGTGTCGCGCGGAAACATCGGATGCTCGAACACCGGCAGCCGCATGGCGTCGAGCTTCGCCCACAGCGGCTCGAAGCGCGCGTCGTTCAGCGGCGGCCCGCCGATGTTGGAGCCGATCGCGACGCCCTTCATGCCGAGCTCGCCGGTGGCGCGGTCGATTTCCGCGAGCGAGGCCTCGATATCGTGCAATGGCAGGCTGGCGAAGCCGAGGAAGCGGTCCGGATGGACGCGGCAGTCGCGCGCCAGCACGTCGTTGACGTGGCGTGCCATGCGCACCTGCGCGTCGCCGCGCCACGGATAGACGCCGGGCGTCGACACCGTGATCACTCGCTTGTCGATGCCCTTCTGGTCCATGTCGCGGAGACGAAAGTCCATGTCGAACATGCCGGGACGCGTCCACGCCAGCGTGTAGCCGTTGTGACGCATGAGCGTCTTGCCGTCGGTGGTCTTCTCGATGTCGAGCGTCATCACCCGCTGGAGATCGTCGAGATAATGCGGGTCGACGAAATGGCCGTGGATGTCGATCTTCATCGGTCTAACCTCGCGCCGGCATGATCACGCCGCGGCATTCGCCGAACCCGATGCGGGTGCGTCCGGCGCTCTCGCAATGGGCGCGGAAGATCACCTCGTCGCCGTCCTGGAGAAAGCCGCGGGTCTCTCCGTTCGGTAGCGTGATCGGCTGGCGGCCGCGCGAGGTGAGCTCGAGGAGGCAGCCGCGGCTCTCGTCCTGCGGGCCTGAGCAGGTGCCGCTGCCCATCAGATCGCCGATCTCGAGGTTGCAGCCGTTGCTTGCGTGATGCGCGACCATCTGGGCGACCGTCCAGTAGATGGTGGCGAACGAGCTTTTGCTCAGCCGGGCGGGCGCCGCACCTGCCGCGCGCATCTTCTGGGTCGCGAGCAGCACTTCGAATGTAATGTCGAGGCCACCGCTCGCCTGGTCGCCGGCGTCCTTGAGATGCGGCAGTGGTGCCGGGTCGCCGTCGGGCCGCGGGCAGGCCTTGACCCGATAGGGCGCGAGCGCCTCGGCAGTCACGACCCAGGGCGAGACCGAAGTGATGAAGCTCTTGCCGAGGAACGGTCCGAGCGGCTGAGCTTCCCAGGCCTGGATGTCGCGCGCCGACCAGTCGTTGAGCAGGCAGTAGCCGAACACGTGCTCGCCGGCCTCACTAATTGGGATAGGCTCGCCCAGCCTGGACGGAACGCCGATGTAGAACCCGAGCTCCAGCTCGTAGTCGAGCGCGCGGCTCGCGCGGTAGGACGGCGCGGCCTCGTCCGGCGCCTTGCTCTGGCCGAGCGGCCGTTGCACCGGCGTGCCGCTCACGCGCACCGACGAGGCGCGGCTGTGATAGGCGACCGGCACGTACTTGTAGTTCGGGTTGAGCGGGTTGTCGGGCCGGAACAGCTTCCCCGCATTGGTGGCATGAAAGATCGAGGCAAAGAAGTCTGTGTAGTTGCCGATGCGCACCGGCACGAACAGCTCGGCCTGCGCCATCGGGGTGAGGAACCTCCCGACCCGCTCACGCTCGCTCTCCTTGCTCAACAGGCGCGATAGCGCGCCGCGCAAGGCCGACCACGCGTGCGGACCGAGCGCCATCAGCTCGTGTAGATGCGCTGCCGCACAAGCGGCCGCGGCGGCACGCGTCGGCTCGTCGACGAACGGCACGACCGCCGTCACGTCGAGGATCTGGTCGCCGATCGCGACCCCGACCATCGGCTCCGCGCCGTCACCGCGCGGGCGAAACACGCCGAACGGAAGGTTCTGGATCGGGAAGTCGCTATCGGGCACGTTGGCGCTCGCGACCCAGCTCTTGCGGACGGGATCATGCGTCTCGTTGGGAGCGTTCATCGACTTTGGTCTCAGTTGAGGAAGCGTCCGCCGTCGCAAACGATGGTCGCGCCGGTCGTAACTTTGAGATGGGTGACGCAGGCGAGGATCGCGCGCGCGACGTCCTCGGGCTGGACGATCTTCTTGAGCGGGGTCGCCTGCGCGATCTTTTCCAGCTGGGCCGGACCGCGACCGGCGACGAAGTCGGTATTCACGGCGCCAGGCGAGACGCACAGCACGCGGATGTCAGGCCCGAGGGCGCGGCCGAGCGACATCGTCATGGTGTCGAGCGCGGCTTTGGCGGCGCAATAGGCGACGCTTGAGCCGGAGCCCGTGAAGCCCGAGATCGACGAGATATTGATCACGGTACCGTCACGGCTTGCCTTGAGCAGCGGGCCGAAGGCGCGGATCATCGCGAACGGCGCGCGCACATTGGCGATCATCAGCGCATCGATCAGGTCGTCGGTCATCGCCTCCAGATCGCCGTGCGGCACCGGCTTGGTGAAGCCGGCCGAGTTGACCAGGATGTCGACATGGTCGTGCGCCGTGCCGACGGTCTTCGCCGCTTCGCGCATGCTGGCGGAATCTTCCAAGACGATATGGATCGGTTGATGCCCGTTGCTCGGCAATTCGCCGATCAGCTTCTCGGCACGGTCGCGTCCCTTATTGTATCCGACATAGATGGTCGCACCTTCCGCCGCGAGCATACGCACCGTTGTGGCGCCGATGCCGCTCGAGCCGCCGGTGATGACGGCGATCTTTCCTTTGAGACTTTGCTCCACGCTTCACTCCCAATTATCGTGCCGTAGGGTGGGCAAGGCGAAGCGTGCCCGCCACGCGTGGGCACGGCGCGTTCCGCGCCTTTGCCCACCCTACGAATACATTGTTTGTTGCTGTTCTTCACTTCCCTGGAAAGCGCCGCTTCAAGCCCTGCCAGCCCTCGAAATAGTCATGCTGCAATTCGGCCGACTCCATCGCGTAGCGCGTCAGCCGCATCGCGAAGCGACTCTCGAACATGAACGCCATGGTGTCGGTGAGCTTGTGCGGCTTTAGCTCCGCATGGGTGGCGCGCTCGTGCGTCTCGGCGTCCGGACCGTGCGCCGTCATGCAGTTGTGCAGGCTGGCGCCGCCCGGCAAAAAGCCTTCGGCCTTGGCGTCGTAGCGGCCGTAGAGCAGCCCCATGAATTCGGTCATGACGTTGCGGTGATACCAGGGCGGCCGGAACGTATCCTCGCCGACGAGCCAACGCGGCGGAAAGATCACGAAGTCGACATTGGCGACGCCGATCGTATCGGACGGTGCCGTGAGCACGCTGTAGATCGACGGATCGGGATGATCGAAGCTCACCGTGCCGATCACCATGAAGCGGGCGAGGTCGTACTTGTAGGGCGTGAAATTGCCGTGCCACGCCACCACGTTGAGCGGCGAGTGCTTCATGTCGGCCGCCCACAGGTTGCCCTGGAACTTGGCCACCAGCGTGCACGCGCTCTCCTTGTCCTCGAAGGCCGCAACCGGCGCCAGAAAGTCGCGCGGATTGGCGAGCCCGTTCGAGCCGAGCGGCCCGAGCTCGGGCAGCCGCAGCGCCGCGCCGTAATTCTCGCAGATATAGCCGCGCGAGGGACCGTCCGGCAACTCGACCTTGAAGCGCAGCCCGCGCGGCAACAGCACGGCTTCGCCAGGCGAAGCTTCGACCACGCCGAGCTCGGTCACGAAGCGGGCGCGGCCTTGCTGCGGCAGCAGCAGCATCTCGCCGTCTGCATTGTAAAAATAGCGGTCGGTCATCGAGGCATTGGCCGCATAGATGTGCGCCGCCATGCCGGTCTGCGTCGCGACGCTGCCGTTGCCACCGAGCGTGATGATGCCGTCGACGAAATCTGTCGCCTTCTTGGGGATCGGAAGCGGCGACCAACGCAACTGCGAGGGCGTGGCTTCGACCTCGTCGAACGGCGCGCTGCAGATGAGGCCGTTGTCGATCCGCTTGTAGGGACGGTGCACCACCGAGGGGCGGATGCGATACGTCCAAGTCCGGCGATTCTCGTGGCGCGGCGCCGTGAACGCGGTGCCGGAAATCAGCTCGGCGAAAAGTCCGTGCGGCGGCTTCTGCGGGCTGTTGCGGCCGACCGGCAGCGCGCCCGGCACCGCTTCGCTGACGAATTGATTGCCGAAGCCCGGCTGATACCCGAACGTGGCGTTGCGTTCGACCTTGCCGCCGGTCTTCTGCGGCGTCGGCTGGGACCTCGTCTCGCGCTTCTCACGCCTGTTCTTGACTTTGGCGTCCATGGCCGGTTCTCGCGGATAGTAGTTACGTCTGAAACCGACTTTACTCGTTTCGCGGCGGCCGTGCTACGTGCAATCCCCTCAGCGTCGATGGGAAGGGGACCGGAATGTCCAATCGCGAAAGCATCACGTCCGGAGTTCCGAGATGTGCGCCGCCCGATCCGGCGCCGCGTCCCCCACATGCCGGGTTTCCGCCGCTCGCCTGCGACTGCCACGCCCACATCTGCGGCCCGCAAGCGACCTACGGCTACATTCCGGAGCGCATCTACACGCCGCCGGATGCGCTGCCGCCCGCCTATCGCCATCTGCTCGCGACCCTCGGCTGTGGGCGCGCCGTGCTGGTGCAGCCGAGCTTCTACGGCGCCGACAATCGCGCGATGCTCGCCGCCATGCGGGAGGCCGGCGCACGTTTCCGCGGCGTCGCCGTGCTCGGCGACGATGCGAGCGAGCGCGAGATCGCCGCGCTGCATGATGCCGGCGTGCGCGGTGCCCGCCTCAACATCGTCGACGTGAAGACCGGCAAGGGCGAGCTGCCGCTCGCCCACATCGAGCGCCTGGCCGACCGCATCAAGGCGTTCGGCTGGCACATCGAGTTCCTGATGCACGTGGACGAGTTTCCCGAGCTCGACCGCATGTTGGGGCGCCTGCCTGTCGAGTGCGTGTTCGGTCATCTCGGCTACGTGCGTGCCGACAAGGGCACCGTCACGCCCGGTTTCGAGGCGCTGCTGCGCCTGGTGCGCGCCGGCCGCGCCTGGGTGAAGCTCACCGGGCCATATCGCATTTCGACCGGGCCGCTACCGCACGCGGACACGCAGGCCTTCGCCCAGGCGCTCGTCGAGGCGGCGCCCGACCGGCTGGTCTGGGGATCGGACTGGCCGCACGTGAAGGCCGAGTGGGCCATCGCGATGCCGAATGATGGCGAGCTTGCCGATCTGCTCGCGGCCTGGGTGCCGGACGAAGGTCTGCGCAAGCGTGTGCTGGTCGACAACCCGGCGCGGCTTTACGGATTTGCATGACCGGGTGGGCCGTCGCGCCCATCCGGCACTTTTGCTTGACCCGGGGTGTCGTCGCGTCGTTTCCTGGCGCCGACGGGTGCGCCGAGCGCGCCAGCCGATGCGACGCCAGGCAAGGGGAGGGGCTCGTGAGATCGATTGTACGCTGCTTGGCGCTGTCGGCGTCCCTGCTTGCAGCGGCGCATGCGCAAGACTTTTCCAATAGGCCCATACGTATCATCGTCGGCCTCGTCGCGGGCGGCGGGACCGACGTGACGGCGCGGCTGGTGGCGCAGAAGGTGACCGAGGCGCTGCACACCAATGTCTATGTCGACAACCGTCCAGGCGGCAACTTCATTCCGGCGACGCGCGAGTTGGCCAACGCCGCTCCCGACGGGCATACGCTGCTGATGATCTCGACCAGCAACGTGGTGACGCAGCCGTTTCATCCCGACTATCCGTTCGATCTGCGCGCGCTCACGCCGATCACCGAAGTTTCGGACGGACCGTTGATCCTCGTGGTGCGCAAGGATCTGCCGATCAAGAGCATCACGGACCTGGTTGCCTACGCGAAGCAGAATCCGGGAAAGCTCACCGTCGGCTCCGGCGGCGGCATCGGCGGCTCCTTTTATCTCGCGGCCGAGCTGTTGCGGCTCAGGACCGGCATCACGTTTCAGAACGTGCCCTACCGTGGTGCCGCGGCGGCGCTCAACGACCTGCTCGGCGCGCATATCGATCTGATGTTCGATGCCATGCCGGTGATGTCGCAACAGGTCAGGGCCGGCAATGTGACGCCGCTTGCGGTCACCAGCGCCAGTCGCTCGCCGGTCCTGCCCGACGTGCCGACCATGATGGAATCCGGCTTCAAGGACCTCGAGGTCGTGAACTATTTCGCCCTGTTCGCGCCGCCGAACACGCCGCCCGCGATCGCGCAGCGTCTGCGCGACGAGGTCGCCAAGGCCGTATCGGCGCCCGACATGGTCGCACAGTTCGCCACGCAGGGTATGACGCCGGTCGCGAACCAGCCGGGCGAGTTTGCCAAGTACCTGCAGGCCGAGCTCGATCGCTGGGCGAAGGTGATCAAGGAGGCCGGTATCAAGCCGGAGTGAATGCTTAGTCTAGCGAACGCCTCGTTCAATTCGCTGTGACCCCGGTTTCGTCCGCTGGGCAAGATGGTGCATCGTCGTTCATTCGATTCTGGCAGCTGGATCGAAATCAACTGAAACGCCGCTGAGGCCGCAGCAAATGGGGGAATGCCGATGAGTGCCGAGATCGATTCCAAGCGGTTGTTCTTCCCAGGGCTCGCTGGCCTTTACGGTTCGCTGTCGCCCTATTCCTACGCGTTCATGCGGTTTGCGACCGGCGCTGTGCTGGCGCCGCATGGCATCCAGAAGGTGCTGCATATGACGATCGGCCAGTACGCCAAGACGATCGGCGGCAAAGGCCTGCCGTTGGCCGAGGTGCTGGCCTATCTCACCTTCTTCACCGAATTGGTCGCCGCCATCTGCCTCGCGATCGGGCTCTTCACCCGCGCGGCGGCGGTGATGATCTGGATCGAGATGGCGGTGATCATCACCGTGTTCCTGTGGCCGAACGGGTATTTCTGGACCAACCGCGGCATCGAATTCGCGCTGCTGTGGCTGCTCCTGTGTACGGCGATCTTCTTCCGCGGCGGTGGGCGCTATTCGGTCGATCACCTGATCGGCAAGGAACTCTGATCGCTCCTCCGATCATGCCGGCGCGGCGGCGCCGCGTCCGTGCTGGCCGCGGCGCATGGCGATGATCTCGGCGATGATCGACAGCGCGATCTCGTCGGGCGTGATGGCACCGAGATCGAGGCCGGCCGGTGCCTTGAGGCGGGCGAGCCGCGCCGCCGCCACGCCGCCTGCGGCTAGCGCCGCTTTCAGCGTCTCGGCCTTGCGGCGGCTGCCCACGAAGGCGACGTAGTCGGCATCGGCCGCGAGCGCCGCGCGTAGCGCCGCCTCGTCGCCGCGCCCTTGCGTCGACACGACGACGTAGCGCAGGCCCAGTTCGGCAACCGGTAGCGCGTAGCCTTCGATGCGCCGTTCGACCTCGGCAAAGGCAGCCTGCTCGGCGGCAGGCGCGCACACGGTCACGACAAATCCCATCCGCTTGGCGAGGTCGGCAACCGCGACCGCGACCGGGCTCGAGCCGCACACGACGACCTGCGGCTGCGGCAGCATCGGCTCGACGAAAATGTCCATCGAGCCCTGGCTCGGGCACATGTTGCTGGCGAACCGCACCCCGCTTTTCTCCTCGCCGGACGCCACGCCCTGCTCGGCGAGCAGATCGGGCGGCTGCACCGAGACGAGGCGCGCACGGCCGTCGGCGAGGGCGTCACGCGCGGCCTTCAATACCGCGGCGCGCGCGCAGCCGCCGCCGATCCAGCCCTCCGAGATCGTGCCGTCCGGCAGGATAACGGCCTTGGCGCCCGCTTTTGCCGCGGTCGCGGCGATGGTCCGCACCACGGTGGCGATCGCGAACGGCTCGCGCGCCGCCGTCCGTGTCGAGATGACGCTGAGGATGTCCTCGGCGCGAGTCATGGCGTTCAGATCCTCGCAAGATAGGGTTCGAGCGCCGCGAGGCTCGCCAGATTGTGCGCGGGCGCGAACAAGTCGACGTAGGGAAGGGCGGCCTGCATCCCGCGCGCGCGCGGGCTGTAGTCGCGCCAGCCGATCAGCGGGTTGAGCCAGATGATGCGCCGGCAGCGCCGGCGCAGGCGGCGCATTTCCTGGCTGAGTTGCTCGGGCTCGCCGGTGTCGTAGCCGTCGGAGACGATCATCACGGCGGTGCGCGAGTTGATCACGCGCCGTGCATGCCAGCGGTTGAAGGTGGCGAGGCTTTCACCAATACGCGTGCCGCCGCCCATGCCCTGCGCCATGAGCGCGAGCTTGTCGACGGCGCGTGTCACATCGCGGTCGCGTAGTGACGGCGAGACGTGCGCGAGCCGGGTATGGAACACGAACGCCTCCGCCTCGCGGAAGGCGTCGACCACGCCGTGCAGGAAACGCACGAAGAACGCCGTGTAGAGGCTCATCGAGCCCGAGGCGTCGAGCAGCATGACGAGGCGCAGCGGCTTGATCTTGCGTCGCCGCCACGCGAGGTCGAGCAAGGTGCCTCCATGCGATACGTTGCGATGAATGGTGCGGCGCAGGTCGATCCTGCGGCCGCGCCGGCGCACCTGCTCGCGGCGCACGAGCCGCGCGCGCATTACCCGCGCGAGCCGCGCCGCCAGCGCATGCGTTTCAGCGATATCGTCGGGGTCGACCACATGGCGTAGATCCGAGACCGTGAGCGCCTCGGCGCGCGACGCGCCCTCGCGGCGGCCGCGGCCGTCACCCGCGGTCTCGCCGTCCTGGTCGTTCCGCCGCTGTACATGGTCGGGAAGGCCCGACGCCCCCTGCGGGGGGCGCGCCTCGGCAAGCTTGCGGGACGGCGCGCTTCCCTCACGTGACGCTCCCGACAGCATCGCCCGCTGCCGCATGCCGTGCCCAAGCCAGAACGCATCAAAAATCTCGCCGAAACGCTCCCAATCGGAATGGGTCGCACAGAATAGCGCGCGCAGTGCCGGCTTGAGCGACGACGAACGCTCGGCCGCCGCCGATCCCAGAACCGCGAGCGCATCGCGCGTCTCGGCAAGCCCGATCTTGAAGCCGTTGTCGCGCAAGGTGCGCGCGAAACCCGCGAGCCTATGCCGCATCGCCTCGCCGACGCCCGCATTCGCTTGACTGGTCGCGGCGGCGCTCATCCGCCTCACGCCACCTTGGCGAGCAGGCGATCGCTCATCTCGCGGGTGAGCCGGGCGCGATCCTCATGCGTCTTGAGAAGACAGATCATCGTGTCGTAGACGGCTTCCGGTTCCTGGCGCAGATCGTGCACGTCGAGCCCCGCGAGCGTCGCGGCCCAGTCGAGCGTCTCGGCGACGCCCGGCACCTTGCGCAAGTCCTCCTTGCGCACGGCAGCCACCATGCGGGCGATCTGCAGCGCGAGCGTGGTGTCGATCCTGGGTGTGCGCGTCAGGATGATCTTGGCCTCACGGTCGACGTCGGGGAAATCGACGTAGTGGTAGAGGCAGCGCCGGCGCAGCGCGTCGGAGAGCTCGCGCGTGCCGTTCGATGTCAACACCACGCGCGGGATCGCGGTGGCCTTGACGGTGCCGAGTTCGGGAATGCTGACCTGAAAGTCGGAGAGGAGCTCGAGCAAGAAGGCCTCGAACTCCTCGTCGGCGCGGTCAACCTCGTCGATCAGCAGCACCGGCGGCTTCTCGCGGCGGATCGCGGCGAGGAGGGGGCGCTCGAGCAAATAGCGCTCCGAGAAGATGTGCTCCTCGATCGCGTCGGCGTTCTCGCCTGCACCCTCGCGCGTCTTGATGGCGAGGAGCTGGCGCTGGTAGTTCCACTCGTACAACGCTGCGTTCTGGTCGAGGCCTTCGTAGCATTGCAGGCGGATCAGCTCGGTGTCGTGCACCGCCGCGAGCGCCTTGGCGACTTCGGTCTTGCCGACGCCGGCCTCGCCTTCGAGCAGCAGCGGGCGCTTGAGGAATTCCATCAGCCACAGCGCCGCCGCGATGTCTCGGTCCGCGATGTAGCCCGCGGCGGCGAGGCGGTTGGAGATATTTTCGCGGTCGAGGGTCACGGTCCGATCTCGCGATTCCGTCATGCCCCGCGAAAACGGGGCGCCCAGTATCCACGGTAGGTAATTGTCTCTCTCGGTCTTTGCATCATCCGAGAGACTTGTTGGTACTGGATCGCCCGCGTTCGCGGGCGATGGCGTCCTCGGACGGGGGTTGCACTACACATGCAGCCCCAGCTTCTCCGCCGCCGTCCATGTCCGCCACGCATCGTGCGGCATCTGGATGTGCGTCGCGCCGAGGAACGCGAAGGCGTCGTTGACTGCATTGGAGAAGCAAGGCACGCCGCCGACGTTCGGACTCTCGCCGATGCCCTTGGCGCCGATCGGGTGATGCGGCGAGGGCGTCGTCGTGAAGTCGGTCTCCCACTTCGGTGCTTCGACCGCGGTCGGCAAAAAGTAATCCATCAGCGATGCGGTGGTGACGTTGCCTTCTGCGTCGTAATGGATCTCCTGGCCCATCGCGATGCCGAACGCCTCGGTGAGGCCGCCGTGGACCTGACCCTCGATGATCATCGGATTGATGCGGGTGCCGCAGTCGTCGAGAGCGTAGAAGCGGCGCACCTTGCTCTCGCCGGTGTCGACGTCGATATCGACCACGCAGATGTAGGCGCCGAACGGGAACGTGAAGTTCGGCGGATCGTAGTAGTTGATCGCCTCGAGGCCGGGCTCCATGCCGGGCGGTACCTCGTGATAGGCCGCCCAGGCGAGCTCCGTCATGGTCTTGAAGCGCTCCGGATTGCCCTTCACGCGGAAGCGGTCGACATCCCATTCGAGGTCGTCATCGTGCACCTCCAGCATGTAGGCGGCGATCATCTGCGCCTTGGCCTTGATCTTGCGGCACGCCATGGCGGTCGCGGCGCCCGACACTGGCGTCGAGCGCGAGCCATAGGTGCCGAGCCCGTAGGGCGCCGTGTCGGTATTGCCTTCCTCCACCGCGATATTGTCGGCGGCGAGCCCGAGCTCGCTCGCGATGATCTGGGCGTAGGTCGTCTCGTGGCCCTGGCCCTGCGACTTGGTGCCGAGCCGGCAGATGCCGGTGCCGGTCGGGTGGATGCGGATCTCGGCCGAGTCGAACATCGCGATGCCGAGGATGTCGCAGTTGCGCGACGGCCCCGCGCCGACGATCTCGGTGAAGAATGCGAGGCCGATGCCCATGATCTCGCGCGTCTCGCCGCGCTTGAACGCTGCTTGCCTGGTCTTCTGCTCCTCGCGCAACTTCTTGTAGCCGACCGTTTCCATCGCCTTGTTCATGGCGGTGTGGTAATCGCCCGAGTCGTATTGCCAGCCGAACGCCGACGTATAGGGAAACTGCTCGCGCCGGATCAGGTTCTTCAGGCGGAACTCGGCAGGGTCCATGCCGAGCTTCTGCGCCATGATGTCCATGGCGCGTTCAATGGCGTAGGCGGCCTCGGTGACGCGGAACGAACACCGATAAGCGACGCCGCCGGGCGCTTTATTCGTATAGACGCCGTCGACCAGGCAATGCGCGACGGGGAAGTCGTACGAGCCGCTGATGATGCTGAAGAGGCCCGCCGGCCACTTGCTCGCGTTGGCGCACGAATCGAAGGCGCCGTGGTCCGCGATCGTGTAGCAGCGCAGGCCCAGCACCTTGCCGTCGCGTGTCGCCGCGATCTCGGTTTCCATGTGGAAGTCGCGCGCGAACGCCGTGGTCGAGAGGTTCTCGATGCGATCCTCGACCCATTTGACCGGGCGCCCGGTGACGATTGAGGCGACGATCGCGCAGATGTAGCCCGAATAGACGCCGACCTTGTTACCGAAGCCGCCGCCGATGTCGGGCGCGATCACGTGAATCTTGTGCTCGGGAATTTTGGAGATCAGCGAGCCAACCGTGCGGATCACATGTGGCGCCTGGAAAGTGCCCCACAGCGTGAGCTCGCCCTTGATCTTGTCGAAGCTCGCGACGCACTGGCAGGTCTCGAGCGGGCAGGGGTGCACGCGCGGATAGACGATCAACTCCTTGATCGTCACGTCTGCCTCGGCGAAGGCCGCATCGGTCGCAGCTTTGTCACCGGCCGCCCATGAGAACACGTGGTTGTAATGCTTGCGCGGACCGTGCGCGCCTTCCTTCTTGTCCTGGATGTCCTCGCGGATCACCGGCGCGCCGTCGGCCATCGCCTGAAGCGGATCGACATTGCACGTCAACGGCTCGTACTCGACCTCGACGAGGTCGACCGCGTCGGCCGCGGCCTCGCGGCTTTCTGCGATGACGAAGGCGACCTCCTGGTTCTGGAAGAGCACCTTGCCGTCGGCAAGCACCATCTGCACGTCGCCGGCGAGCGTCGGCATCCAGGCAAGATTGACGGTCTTGAGCGTCTCGGCGGTGATCACCGTGACGACGCCCGGCACCGCCGATGCCTTCGCGGCGTCGATCTTCTTGACGCGGGCGTGCGCGTGCGGCGAGCGGACGAGGTCGCCGTACAGCATGCCGGGCAGCTTGAGGTCGTCGACATAATTGCCCTTGCCTTGGACGAAGCGGACATCCTCGACGCGCTTGCGCCGGCAGCCCATGCCTTGCAGCTTCTCGGCGCGCTCGGCCGAGGTGGGGGTCATGTCGTTCATTCTGCGGCCTCCCGGAACGGCACGCCGTTGATCTTGGCGGCGGCATATTGAATGGAGCGGACGATGTTCTGGTAGCCGGTGCAGCGGCAAAGGTTCCCCGAGATGCCCATGCGGATCTCGTCCTCGCTCGGGCTCGGATTTTCCTGCAGCAGCCGGTAGGCGCGCGTGATCATGCCGGGCGTGCAGAAGCCGCATTGCAGGCCGTGCATCTCGCGGAAGGCTTCCTGCAGCACGTGCAGGCTGCCGTCCGCCGCCGCCATGCCTTCGATCGTGCGCACGTCGGCGCCGTTCGCCTGCACCGCGAACACGGTGCACGACTTCACCGATTTGCCGTCGAGGTCGACCGTGCAGGCGCCGCAATGGCTGGTCTCGCAACCGATATGCGGGCCGGTGAGGCTGAGCTGCTCGCGCAGGAAGTGGATCAGCAGGGTGCGCGGCTCGACCAGTGCTTCCACCGCCTTGCCGTTCACCGTCAGGGTAATGTGGGATTTGGGCATCGTGTGGCTCCGGAATCAGGCACGGGCGCGCGACTTGGCGCGGGCGAGCGCGCGCGCGAGCATCACGCCCGCCATCTTGGTGCGATAGTGCGGCGTTCCGCGCCGGTCGGAGGCGGGTGACGTGATCGCCTCGGCGGCGGCAACCGCCTTCTTGATGGTCGCGGCATCGAGCGCCGAGCCGGAGAGGATTCGCGCGGCCTCCTCGGCCCACAGCGGCGTCTCGCCTACATTGGTGAGGCCGATCGAGCAGGTCGCGACGCGTTCGCCGCCGATGGTCAGCACCACGGCGGCCGCCGCGGTCGCGTAATCGCCGACCTTGCGTTTAAGCTTCTCGTACGCGTAGCCGTGCCCGGCGGGCGGCACTGGGATGCGGATCGCGGTGACGATCTCGCCTGGCTCCAGCGCCGTGAAATAGGCACCCTGGTAGAACTCGCGCGCCGCGATGCGCCGCTTCCCGGCCTTGCCCGCGACTTCGTAGGCGGCGCCGAGGCAGATCATGACGGCCGGCATGTCGTTGCCGGGGTCGCCGTTCGCTACGTTGCCGCCTAGCGTGCCGAGGTAGCGCACCTGCGGATCGGCGATCAGCCGTGAGACCTCGCGCAGCAGCGGCATCTTGGCGACGAGCTGGTCGCTGGCGATCAGCTCATGCTGCGTCGTCATGGCGCCGATGATCACGTCGTTGCCGTCGACCGCGACGCCCTTGAGGTCCTTGAGATCGGCAAGGTCGATGAGATGCGCCGGCGTGGCGAGGCGAAGTTTCATCATCGGAATGAGGCTGTGCCCGCCCGCGAGCGGACGGGCATCCTCGCCCAGGTCGGCGAGCAGGCCGACCGCCTCGGCGACCGAGGCTGGCCGGTGATATGTGAATGCACCCGGGATCACGATTGTCCTCCATCGGGCTCAGGCGCTTGGACGCGCTTGCGGGCTGAAATCGCTGTGCTTTGTTGGTCGGGGAATCTGCGGACGGCCATGCCGCAAAGGCAATCAGAGACGCACGAACCGGGCGTTCCGTGCATGAATGGCCATGGAGCTGCACGAATTGCGTCAGAGCTTCTGACGTTTCGACCGGATCATGTCACCGGCAGGTCGATGTTCCCATTGAGCCGCGCCTTGAGCCAGCCGAGCCGACTGCGGCTGACCGGGACGGTCGAGCGGTCCGGCAGCTCGATCGCGCCGCTGTCGCCCGCCCGCTTGAGGCCGACCACCCGATCGAGATTGACGATATGGCTGCGGTGCACACGGGCGAAGCGCCCGGTATCGAGCCGGGATTCCACCTCGCCGATGGCGAGCGGGCAGAAGAGGTGGTCGCGTCCATCGAAAATATGGGTGTAGTGCGCGTTGGCGTGGACCGCGACGATGTCTTCGACCGCGACATACTGGGTCGCGCCGTCGCGCTCGATCGGCAGATGACGCGCCAGGCGCCGAGGTGGCCCACCAGCGCCTCCGAGCGGGCCGAACCCGGCCGGGCGTGGGCTGGCGCCGCCACTCGATTTGGTCTTAGCAGCCGCGGGCTCCGCCCTGGTCGCCTGCGGGATCGGCGCGGGCTGTCGTTGCTCCGCGACGGCCACCGGCCCCGGCGCGGCCGCCTGCTGTGCGGCGCGGTCCGGCACCAGCGCGAGCAGGAAGATGCCCGACACCAGGAAGGCGACCACCGCAACCACGATCGCGAGCAGATCTCGCGATAACGCCGGCGCGCCCGAGACGGACATCGCGTGCGGGAAGATCGTGACGCCGGCCATGGCGGTGTAGTGCATGCCCGCGATCGCGATGCCGAGCGCGGCGGCCGACAGGAGCAGCGGCGGACGCTCGCCGCGGCCGTTGGCAAGCCACAGTGCGAGGCCCGAGGCGGCGATCGCGACCACGATGCTGCCGGCGACAAACGGTGGCGCATGCACCATGTGCGCGCTCGCATGCAGTGCCGTCATTCCGGTGTAGTGCATCGATACGATGCCGAGGCCCATGAACACGGCGGCGGCAGCCAGGCGCAGCGGCGTCAGTGGTCCCGCGTAGGCGGCAAAAACAGCGGCGCCGACCACGATCACGCAGATCAGGAACGACAGCAGCGTCGGCAGGACCAGGTAATCGACCGGGAACGGGAGCCGTTCCGCCAGCATGCCGATGAAATGCATGGTCCAGACCGCGAAGGCGAGCGAGATCGCGGCGGCCGCGATCAGCAGGCGGCGTCGCAAACCGATCGCATCGCCGACCTGGACCGCGAGGCTGAGCCCCACATAGGAGCCCTGGATCGCCAGGAACAGGGACAGGGCAACGAGCCAGGGCTCGTGCGTCACAGGCATCGCGTGCCCCTCGTTTATGGAACGGTTCTCCAACCGAGCCAGCGTCATCCAATTATAAGGCAGGACGGCGCGACCGACCAGCGGGTGGCATGGGCGGGGGCGTCACAGCGGGTGTCTCAGGGCGCATGCGCGGCGGTGCTCGACCGCTTCCGGCAGGCCGTGGCGCGGCGTGGTCGCCGGGCAGGGCTTCGCGCGGGCGTCACCGCTTCAGGTACTTCTTTTCCAGCATGCAGTGGACGCCCTTGTTGCCGTTGACCACCTGGGTGATCCGCAGGTCAGCGGCGAGGCTTGCCAGCATATAGGCGTGCGAGCGCGAGATGCCGATGCGCTTCTCCATCAGGTCGAGCATCAGGCGCAGCGCGATCACGACACAGTCGTCGAGGTCGGGGTCGAACGCCATGGTGATCACGTGCGTCGGCGTCTCCGCGTAGGGCCATTCGAGCTTCATGTCGTCGCGCACCGTGAGACGGAAGCGGCCGATAAGGCCGGTCTCGATCGCGGTCACGCAGACCTCGCCGTCGCCCTGCACGCCGTGACCGTCGCCGGCCGAGAACAGGGCGCCATCGACGAAAATCGGCAGGTAAAGCGTGGTGCCGGCGACGAGCTCCTTGTTGTCGAGGTTGCCGCCGTTCTGGCGCGGCGGCAGCGTCGAGACCGTGCTCCAGGCGGGCGGCGGCGCCACGCCCATCACGCCGAAGAACGGCTTGAGGGCGATGTCCATGCCCCACGGCAGGTGGCCGATCATGCGTTTGGCATCGAGCCGGCTGTGCACGATGTTGGGTTGCGGAAAATCATGCGGCAGCCCGCCGGAGAGCGGCCGGTGCATCGTGTAGCCCCAGTCGTAGGCGAGATCGATCGCCTCGATGTCGACCTGCAGGACCTGGCCGGCGCGCGCGCCGCGCACCGCGACCGGCCCGGTCAGCATATGGCCCGGCACGATGCGCTTGATCTTCGACTGATGGATAGCGGGGAGTACCGGCGGAATGTTGAAGTCTGCCGGCGGCATTTGCTGGGCCGTGCCCGAGACGGTGCCGAGCGTCACCACGTCGCCGCTGTCGATGGTCGCGACCGGCGCGAGCGCCGCGTCAAAGTAGCCCCAGTGCACGGTCTCGGTGCTGGCATCGACACGAGTAGGCATGTGTTCCTCCGCTGATCCGCAACAGCTCATTAGGGTGTCATTGCGAGCGAAGCGAAGCAATCGCGATCCGCACGCATTCGCCGATCGCGATTTGCTTCGTCGGCCTTTGGCCTTCTCGCAAGTACGCCCTGTGGCGCGTGTCAATCGGCCGTCACGTCCGTCAGCGCAAACCCGGCGACCCGCTTATAATTGTCCGACAGCGACCGCAGCTCGTCCTGGGTGATGTAGTCATCTAGATTCTTGAACGGCTGGTCGCCGACCAGCTCCTCGACCCTGATGTTGATGAAATCGGGCGGGTGCTCGCGGTTGGTGCGCACGATCTGCGCTGTCACGGGCGCGCGCGCCGCCGCGTAGGCGGCGAGCGCGGCCGGCGCGTCGTCGCGGCTCGCCTCGAGGTAGTCGGCGAGCACGCGTGCGTCGATCGCGCCTTGCGCGGCGCCGTTCGAGCCGCGCGGATACATCGGGTGCGCGGCATCGCCCGCGAGCGTGATCCGGCCAAACGTCCAGCGATCGATCGGATCCTTGTCGACCATCGGATATTCCAAAATCTGGTCGGCGGTGCGGATCATCGCGGCGACGTCGAGCCAGTCGAACCGCCAGTCCTGGTAGAGCGGCAAAAAGTCCGCGAGCTTGCCCGGCCTGTTCCAATCGTTCGGATCGAACGTGTCGCGCTTGATCTCGGCCATCCAGTTGACGAGCTGGTTGCCATCGTCGTCGAGGCGGTCGATGATCGGATAGACCACGATTTTGCCGGTGAAGATCGAGCCGATCCGCATGTAGGTCGTGCCGCCGAGGATCGGCTTGCGCCGCGTGACCCCGCGCCAGGTGTTGATGCCCGCAAACGCGACGCGATCGTGGGGATAGAACTGCTTGCGGATGACCGAGTTGATGCCGTCGCAGCCGATCGCGACGCTCGCCCGCGCCGGTTCGCGCGCAGCACCGGTCGAGAACTGGCGGAACGACAGGGTGACGCCGTCGGCATCCTGCGCGACGCCCACGCAGTCGTGGTCGGTAAGGACGCGATCGCGGCCGAGCCGCTCGCACGCGGCCTGGTACAGGATCATGTGCAGCCGGCCGCGATGGATGCTCACCTCCGGCTGCTGATAGCCCGCGAATTGCCCGCGCGGCTCCTTGTAGATGAGCTGCCCGAATCGGTTGAAGAAGCAGCTCTCGTGGATCTCGATCCCGGCTGCGAACAACTCCTTGTCGACCCCGAGCGCCGCGAACTCGCGCATCGCATGTGGCAAAAGGGTGATGCCGACGCCCAGCTCCTTTACCTCCGGGGCGCGCTCATAGACGCGGCACGGGATGCCGTGTCGATGCAGGTTGAGCGCGAGGGAGAGGCCGGCGACCCCTCCGCCGATGATGGCGATGTCTTGGGATAGAGTTGGCATGGTTATTATCGGGCGATATGAGGTGAGCACAGCGGTCGGACTCCCTCTCTCCGCGGCGAAGAGGGAGTGATGAGGGGCTCTAGGAATTTCAATTGAGACGCCGAGCTCTCCTCGCCCGGCTTGCTGCGCTCGCCACCCTCTCGCGAAAGGAGAGAGGGAAAGAAGCTCTGCGATTGCCGAAATGCAGCTGCATCAGCCGCGGCCCGGCTGCGTCACCACGTTAAGCAGCGCCGGCGTTCCCCCGCGCACCGCCGCGAGCCCGCGCTCGAGCGCCTTCTTCAGGTCGGATGGCTTCTCGACACGCTCGCCATGGCCGCCGCAGGTCTCGATCACCTTCTCGTAGTCGGGCGACGGTTTGAGCTCGGTGAGCGGCATGACGTTCGCCTTGGCGGCCCGCCCTTCGGGGTAGACGTCGAGCGTTGCCCGCTTCACGGCAAACCAGGTCTGGTTGTTGGAAACGATGGTGAGCGTCGCCAGATCCTCCGCGCGGCCTACATAGTGGAACGGCAGCGGATTGCCGAACATGTAGGATCCGTCGCCGACGATCGCGATCACTTCGCGCTCCGGCGCCGCGAGCTTGGCGCCGAGCGCGGCGCCGAGGCCGAAGCCGAGGCCGCCGGACAGGAGGCCGCCGAAATAGGATCGCGGCTTGGTCAGATGCAACTGGTTCAGCGGCAGGCCGAGCTCGTTGACGATGATCGAATTCTCCGCCTTGAGCTCGTTGAGAAGGGCCGCGATGTAAGCCGGATGGATCGGGCTCGCGTCGCGCACCGACTCGAGGAACTTGCGTCGCTTCGCCTCCATCTCGTCGTGCAAGGGGCTGAGCGCCTTGCGCCGACTATCGACGCCATTGCCCTTCTTGATGGCGGCGCGCAATGCCGCGCGCAGCACCGGCAGCGTTGCGCTCGCCTCGCCGGTGATCAAGAGGTCGGTCTCGAACTCGCGGAACGGATATTTGCTCTCGAGCGGGTCGACCGCGATGTGGATCACCTTGGCGTCGCGTTTCGGCGTGATGTTGCGCGGGATCCACGGCACCGCCGACTCGAGTACCAGCACCACGTCGGCCTTCGGCAGCAGCGTGCTCACGTCGTAGCCGAAATGCATCGGATGGTCGGTCGGCATGTTGGCGTCGCGCGCCTCGCTCTGCACCACCGGCAGCGCGAACTCGTCGGCGAGGGCCGCGAGTTCCATGAAGGCCGCGGGCTTGCGGCCGCCCGCCGACGTGATGATGAGTGGAAACTCGGCATTGGCGACGAGGTTCGCGGCCTCGTCGATGGCGGCGCGCGACGGCTCGGCCGGGATGGCGCCGAGCGAGCGCGTGCCGCTGCGGCGCGACGCGACCGCCGGGCCCGCCAGCACCTCGCGCGGCAGCGTCATATACACGGGCCCGCGCGGCTCGCTCATCGCAACGTCGAGCGCGCGATCGACCAGCGTCTCGACCGGTTGGCCGGCGCGCAGCTCGTAGTCCCATTTGACGAACTCGCGCACCATGCCGCCCTGATCGAACGATTCCTGCCCCCAATGGATCGAGCGGTTGCGCGAGCCCGCATGCCCGGTTTCGGTGAGCGGCGTGCGGCCGGCGGCGAGCAGCAGCGGGATATTGTCGCGCGCTGCGTTCATCAGGCCGTTGATCGTATTGCCGGTGCCGACCGTGACATGAACCATGACGGCCGCCATCTTGCCGCTGGCGCGGTAGTAGCCGTGCGCCATCGCCATCGCGACGTTCTCGTGCGGCACGGTGATGAACCGCGGAATCTTCACGTCGCTACCGGTGTTGCGCGAGATCGCCTCGATGATCGGCGCGAAATCGGTGCCCGCATTGGCGAAGACGTACTCGATGCCGCGGTCGGCGAGCCGCCGGATATAGGCTTCGGCGGTGATCTGCTGCTGGTCGCTCAAGGCTCAATTCCGTTGGTTTGAGGTCGTTTCGCGGGCACTTCGGCCACGGCGGGTCGCGAGGTCGCGGCAGTCTATCGTCGAGCCGGGGGGTGTCAATCAGCGGGACGTCTCAACGTCATGCCCGCGCATGGCCGTTCGAAGAACGGCATCGCTTCCGCCTACGCGCTCCGCGCTTCGGCGGACTCAAACCCGTTCCGAAGCTCGCGTAGCGAGCGAAGGTGGGTCGCTCGCCTATGTCGCGGGCATCCACGCCTTGCTTTGTTTGCGGCCAAGAGGTGGATGGCCGGGAAAAGCCGGCCATGACGATGGCGGCTACCACAATTCCTTGCTCGCCAGGCGTGCGCCCTGCGCGAGCGCTTCGAGCTTCGCCCACATGATCGAGGGATGGACGCGACGATAGAAAGGGCCCTGCGCAAAGCCGCAGTCGGTGCCGGCGATCACGTTTTCGCGGCCGACCAGCTTGGCGATGCGTACGATGCGCTCGGCGACGAGCTCGGAATGCTCGACGATGTTGGTCGCGTGACTGATCACGCCCGGCACCAGCATGCGGCCGGGCGGCAGCTTCACCTCGCCCCACACCTTCCACTCGTGCTCGTGGCGCGGATTGGCGCCCTCGATCACATAAGCGCCGACCCGCACCTGGAGGATCAGGTCGACGATGTCCCGCAGCGGCACGTCGGTCGTGTGCGGGCCGGGCCAGCTTCCCCAGCACACGTGATAGCGCACGCGATCCTCCGGGATGCCCTCGAGCGCGTGATTGAGCAGATCGACATGCATCGCGACCCATTTGCGGTAGTCCGCGAACGTGCCGGGCGGCACCATGCGGTCGAAGGTCACGGCGGTGCGCGCGTCGTCGAGTTGAAGAATGAAGCCCGCATCGACGATCATGCGATATTCGGTGCGCATCGCTTCCGCGATGGCGCGCAGGCATTCCTCGTCGCTCTCATAGTACTCGTTCTTGCGGTCCGGGATGACGCTGGCGGGCGCGGCGACCGGCAGGAAGCCTTCTGCGACTGGCGCGCCCTTCAGCGCAGCCTTGAAGTTGTCGATGTCGCGCGCCAGCGCTGCCTGGCCCGTATAGGCGATCGGGCCGACGCAGATCGATTCCGAGACCGTCGCGGGCGTCTCGCGCGCGTCGAGCTCGGCATAGAACTCGGCGAAGCGCGTGCGGTCGGCGCCGCGCGCGAACGGATTGACGCCGGTCTTCATCGGCCGGCGCTCGAACCCGGAGAGTCGTTCCAGCACGTATTGCGACCAGCTGATCGATTTGCCGAACTCGCCGTCGCTCACCACGTCGATGCCGGCGTCGGCCTGCTGGCGCACCACCTCGGCGACCGACGCGGTCAGGCAGGCGTCGTATTTCGCCTCGTCGAAGGCCTTGCCTCTTTGTTTGGCGCGCAGGAAATCCTGCAGCGTGTCCGGCCGGATCAGGCTGCCGACATGGGTGGTGAGAATGCGCGATGTGCTGCGTTTCATGGGGTCGCTGTCTAGCAGATCGCCGACGCGGCAGACAATCGCAGGTGCCGCGGGCGGTTGCCCACGGCCGATCGCGTCCTATTGCGCCTTCAGCTTGTCGAGGCCGACGGCGTCCACCTGCGCGGTCCAGCGCGCGATGTCCTGCTTGATGAAATCGGCAAAGCCGTCGACCGACATCGCCGGAGGCGGCGGCTCCATGCCGACGGCGAGCAGTTTTGCGGCGACTTTGGGATCCTTCAGCGCGGCCTGCACGCCGGCGTTGATCTTGTCGACGATCGGCTTCGGCGTGCCGGCCGGCGCCATCAGGCCGCCCCAGCCCGGCATGACGAAGCTCGGGTAGCCGGACTCGGCGAGCGTCGGCAGCTGCGGCATCAGCGCCGAGCGCTGCGCGCCCGTCACCGCGAGCCCACGCACCGTGCCGGCGGCGATCTGTGCCTTGGCGACGGTCGAGACCGAGACGAACATCTGTACCTGGTTGCTCATCACGCCGAGCATCGCGGCGTTGACGTTGCCGAACGGGATGTGCACGACGTTGACGCCGGCGTCCTTGTTGAAGGTCTCGCAGGCGAGATGCGGCACTGTGCCATAGCCGGCCGAGCCGCAGTTGATCTGGCCGGGTTTTGCCTTGGCGAGCGCGACCAGCTCGGCGACCGAATGCGCCGGCACGCTCGGATGCACGACCAGCGCATAGGCGATCACGCCCATCAGCGCGGCGGGCGCGAAATCCTTGTTGAAGTCGTAGGTCGCGAGCCGCATCGCGGTCGCGAGCGTGAAGCTCGGCGTCGCGAACAGGAGCGTGTGGCCGTCGGGCTTCGCGCCCGTGACGGCCGCGACCGCGAGCTTGCCGCCGCCGCCCGGACGCGGCTCGACCACGACCGGCTGCTTCCATGCCTCCTGCAGGTATTCGGCGATGATGCGGGAGAAGACGTCAGGGCTCGGTCCGACGATGATGCGCACCGTCCGGGTGGGGAAATCCTGCGCCTGCGCGTTGGGCCACAGCGACATGCACGCGCTGACCGCGACGAGCGCTGCGGTTCGCGCAAACCTTCGTACGAATTGACGCATGCATTTCTCCTTGGTGCGGGAGCTCATCAGGCTATATCTACGCCGTCACGCTCCGACAAGGACACCAAATGCCCGCTCCCATCAGACCGATCCGCCGCGTCGTCACCGGCAACGACGCGACCGGCCGCTCGCGCGTGCTGTTCGATAGCGCGGCGCCCAACGTCAATCCGGGCGCCGTCAGCAAGGGCACCTGTATGACCGACGTGTGGGTCTACAAAACATCGCCAGCCGTCATCTCGGGCGAGCGCGACGACGGCAACCTGCCGTTCCATTTCGAGCCGCCGGAAGCGGGCGGGCACCTGCGCATCGTGCAGTCGCCGAGCAAGCCGGCGAACTATGATCCCACCAAGGATCCGGGCTATGTGCCCGCGCACGAGCCGCGCCGGCGCGCCGACGGCGTCATGGTGCGCGGCGGGCAGAACGCGTTCAGCGCGCCGATCCACAAATCGGAGACGCTCGACTACGGCATCCTGCTCGACGGCGAGCGCGTGCTCGTTCTCGACTCGGGCGAGATCGTCATGCATCCGGGCGACGTGGTGGTGCAGCTCGGAAATTGGCACGGCTGGACCAACCCGCGCAGCGGCAGCCTGATGGCCTTCGTGATGATGGGCGGCAAGTTCGAGGAATGAGCATGGACACCGAGATCAAACCCGTCCGCCGCATCGTCACCATCGACGCAGCCGACGGTACCTCGCACGCCGTGCAGGACGGTCCGTCGCCGGACGTGCGCACCGATCCGGCGCGGCCCGGTTATGCGTCGACGCGCGTCTGGGTGACGACCGCCTCGCCGCCTCGCCTTGAGAAGCAATTCCGCGACGCGCTGCTGCTGCCGCACATGATGGAGCCGCCGTCGCGCGGCTCGCTGTGCCGCGTCCTCACCATTCCGCCGGACGCCGCGTGGCGCGGCAAGGTCGGCGCCTCCGACGTCGGCGCCTTCTTCCAGTCGATGGGCGCGCCACGCGCCTCGACCTATTCGCCGCAAGCGCCGCATCCTTACATGCAGACGACGCGCACGCTCGATTTCTGCCTCATCCTCGAGGGCGAGGTGACGCTGGTGCTCGATATCGAGGAAGTCGCGTTGCATGCCGGCGATACCGTCGTCCAGCGCGGCACCAATCACGCATGGAGCAACCGAAGCGACAACCCGTGTCGCATCGCGATCTCGTCGCATGATGCTGTGTAGAATGGGCTTCGCTTTAACGTCGTCCGGTATCGCCCTGAATTGCCTGCTGTTATCCGAGTTGGGTTCAATCTGCCACAACTCCGAGGCCTATCGTCATTCCGAGACCCATCGTCGTCATCCAGGCCACCGGTGTGGTGTACCAATCGCTGTGGATCTCCCGAACTAAAACGCCGCGTGTTCTCGACGCGGCACAATTCCACAATTCGACGCGTCTCATTCTGCCGATATCGGCAAAGAGGATGTCGCATAAGAACGTTCTTGCGGCATATCACGATTCTTTCGGCGCTTTCACATCGAGCCTTTGCGCGGTCGCGACAAGCCGTTTCCACGTTCCGGCGGCGATCGGAATGCCCGTCGCCTCGCGCGCGGCGAGGATCGCGTCGCCGCGCTCGCCCGGCAGCAGGATGCGCGCGACACCCTCCGCGCGCGGCAGCGCGGTGATCGCGTCGCCGAGGCGATCCACTTCGGCCGTGAACTTGTCCAGGTCGCCGAGCGCCCCGAGGTCGACCGCGATGGCGACGCCGTTGAGGAACGGATCCTCGGCAAGCCCGCCCGCGAGCGCGAGCGCGATCAGCGGACTGCCGACGGTCAGGCTCGCCAGGCACTCGATCATCAGCGAGAGCCCCGAGCCTTTCGGTCCCCCGAGCGGCAGTAGTGTCGCGATCTTCTTCGGGTCGGTGGTGTCGCGGCCGTCCGCATCGAGCCCCCAGCCGAGCGGCACCGGCTCGCCGCGGTCGCGCGCGGCCAGCACCTTGCCGTTCGAGACTGTCGAGGTCGACATGTCGAGCAAGAACGGCCGGCGGCGCTTGCCCGGCACCGCGATCGCGATCGGGTTGGTCGATACGCCGCTGACCCGCGCGCCGTGGTAGGCCATCAGCGGGCCTGACGCCGTCATCACGATGCCGGCCATGCCGGCGTGCGCCGCCTGCAGCGCGAAATAGCCGACCGCACCGGCGTGGGTGATGTTTTTCGCCGCGCACCAGCCGACGTGCACCTGCTTGGCGCGTGCAATTGCCTCGTCCATCGCGCGCGCCATCCCGATCGCGCCCGGCGCGCGGTCGGCGTCGAGCACCGCGATCGCGCCGGCCGAGCGCGGGGCGCATTTGCGGGCGGGGATTGATCGACTTCTTCTCGAGCAGGTCGACGTAGCGCGGAATGCGGATCACGCCATGCGAGTCGACACCGCGCAGGTTCGCCCACACCACCGCCTCGGCCCAGCGTGCGGCCATCTGTGGCTCGACGCTGGCGGCGGCAAAGATCGCGGCCGCAAAGTCGGTGAGGTCGGCTTTGCCGAGAAGGATGTCGTCGCTCATGAAGAGAGGGCACTAGCAGAGCGCAACGAAGCGGTCGAGCACGGCGTCTACGCTCCCTCTCCCCGCAGGGGAGAGGGAAGGATCACGCCACCCGCTCGCTTCCTTCGCGCAACGCCAGCTCCTCCGGCGCCACGCCCAGCGTCCGCCAGTCGATCGTCTTCGGCACGATGCCTTCGAACGAACTGATCTTGGCGTGGGGGATGTGCGGCGTGGTGCGGCCGAGCGCGACACCGGTATCGCGCATCTGCCGCGCGGCATCGACCATCAGCCGGCGAAACTCGACCACCGCGATGTCGCTCGCGCCGAGCCGCTCCTTGGTGCGGTCCGAGATGCCGGTGCGGCCCATCGTCTCCCACATCGCGATGTCCTGGTTGGGGATGCCCGCGATGCCGGTGAAATTGCCGAGCTTCATCGCCTGGCGATCCTGCAGGAAGTTGTTGTCGCGCGTGCGCTTGGGGCGGAAATTCTCGTCGAGATCGATGCCCATCTGCGCGACGTTGAACTTGCGCCACGTCTCCTGATCGACGCCCGGCTTCTCGCTGTTGTTCCAGGCGATGAAATAGAAATTCGTGTTGATGTCATCGATCGGCACCAGCACGGTCGTGACGTTGTGTACGTTGTTGGGCGGGATCAGCGACGTGAAGGGCGCGACGAACACGGTCGTGCGCACGTAGTCGTGCGAGTTGGCGTTGACGATCGGCCGGCGGATCGCGGCGTAGCGGAAGCCGAAGCTCGTGTGCTGCACCTGGAAACGCGGCGCGCGGTCGGTCGAGGGGCGCAGCCAGCTCTGCTCGGTCGCCTTGGCGCCGTCGACGCGCGCCGGCACCATGTCGGAGGAGTGCAGGCTCGACGAGTGCGCCGAGTCGATCTGCCCCTCGGTGACCTGCGCCCAG
>DASXCK010000523.1:0-21468 GCA_036491235.1 Xanthobacteraceae bacterium
TTCGACATCTGGCGCCGCGAGCTCGACATGGCATGGGAGGAGGGCGGCATCTTCCAGCTCACCATGCATCCGCACCACTCCGGCTACCGCTCGCGCATCTGGGTGCTGGAGGAGCTCATCCGCCACGCCAAGGCGCGCGGCCGCGTCTGGTTTGCAACGCATGCCGACATCGCGCGCTACGCGCGGGAGAATGCGCAGTAATTTGCCGCCATGGCCGGGCATGGCCGTTCGAGGAACGGCGTCGCTTCGCTCGTCTATGTCCCGGGCATCTCGCTTAGGGAGGCGGTGCGTTCCTTATCGGAATGGCCGGGGACAAGCGCGGCCATGACATAGAACAACGGTGGGCCATGGACAATTTCTCCCGCACACAGACCACCCGCAAGGCCGTCATCCCGACCCGGGGAGGCGTGGTGGCGGCCGCGCATCGGCGCGCCGCCGAAGTTGGCGCGGCCGTGCTCGAGGCGGGTGGCGACGCGGTCGATGCGGCGGTCGCGGTCTCGTTCGCGATCGGGGTGGTTGAGCCATGGATGAGCGGGCCGATGGCCGGCGGGGCCATGGTGCTGTGGCGCGCCGACGAGGAGATCGCGCGCGTTGTCGACTACGGCATGCGCGCGCCCATGTCGCTCGACCCGGCCGACTATCCGCTCGCCGGCGGCATCGTGGCGAACGAGCTCTTTCCGTGGCCGCGGGTGGTCGATGACCGCAACGTGCAGGGCGCGACCGCGGTCGCGGTGCCGGGCGTGGTCGCCGGCATGGGCCTCGCGCACGCCGAGTACGGTCGCCTGCCGTGGCACGAACTGCTCGCGCCCGCGGTGCGGTTCGCCGAGGTTGGCCTCCTGACCGACTGGGTCTCGGCGCTGATCACCGCGGCGGCGGCGCGTTCGCTCGCCGACGATCCCGATGCGGCGCGGATGTTTCTCGACGACGGCACCTGGCCGATCATCGGTATCTGGAACGCGGCGAGCGAGCGCCATCTCGACCAGCGCGCCATGGCTGCGACGCTCGAGGCGCTCGCGCGCGGCGGCGCGCGCGAATTCTACGAAGGCGACGTTGCGCGCGCGCTCGTCGCCGACTTGCGCGCCAAGGGAAGCGTGATGACCGAAGCCGATCTCGCCGGCTATCGGGCGCGCATCGTCGACGCACAGGCGGTGCCCTACCGCAAGGGCCGCATCTATGTGGCGCCCGGCCTGACCGGCGGGCCGACCTTGGCACACGCGCTGGGCCTCCTCGAAGCCGAACTCGTCCCCGCATGCCGCACGCCCGGCGTGGCGAGCTACCTCGCCTATGCGCGCGCGCTCGACCGCGCGTTCCAGGCGCGCCTTGCCGGCGACGGCATGGGTGACGGAAGAGGCGACGCCGCCGGTCTGCGCGAAGCCGAGCACGCACCGTCCTGCACCACGCATTTCAGCATCGTCGACGCCAAAGGCAACTTTTGCTCGGTTACGCAGACGCTGCTGTCCCTCTTTGGCGCGCGCACGGTGTCGCCGTCGACCGGCCTTCTCCTCAACAACGGCATCATGTGGTTCGATCCGGAGCCGGGCAAACCCAACTCGCTCGGGGCGGGCAAGCGCTGCCTCGGCAATTTCTGTCCTATTCTTGGCGAGGACGGCAACGGCCGCCGCTTCGCGCTCGGCGCTTCGGGCGGACGCCGCATTATCGGCGCGGTGATGCAGATAACGTCCTTTATGATCGACCACGGCATGACGCTGGAAGAAGCGTTCCATCAGCCGCGCATCGACATGAGCGGCGCCGGCCGAGCCACCGCCGATCGCACGCTGCCGCGCCCCGTGCTCGATGCGCTGGCGGGCGCGTTTCCGACCACGACCACGGTCCGCACCGGCTACCCCTACGCATTCGCGTGTCCGGCCGCGGTGCTGCGCGACGGCGACACGAACACGGGATGCACCGAGATCATGTCGCCGTGGGGCGACGCGGTGGCGGAAGGCGCGTCGGCCGGCGAGGGGTGAAAGCCGGCGGGCGCGGCCGCGCGATCATGCTCTAGCCGAGCGTCGCGCGCGTGGCATCCTCGGTCTTGCGAATCTCGTTCGCCTTGGCGAGCACGATCGCTTTCTTCGCCAGCGGGATGACTACGACCGCGGTCTCATCGGCAAAGATGATGTCGCCGGGATCGACCCGTACGGTCCCCAGCATGACCGGCTCGTTGATCGCGGCGGTCTTGAGATCCCATTGGCTCTTCACCGGACTGATGCCGCGCACGAACGTAGGTAACCCGGAGACGCGCACGTCGGGAGCGTCGCGGGTGGCGCCGTCGATGACGGCGCCGGCAACGCCATTCTGCTTGCACGCGTAGCAGTGGAATTCGCCCCAGGTCGCGACGTCGACGCGCCCGCCGTTGTCGATCACCACGACGTCGCCTTTTCGGGCGATCTTGCGCGTGACCTCTTGATGGCGCGTGAGCTTGGCCGCGCGCTCCTCATCGGCGTTTTTCGGCACCTGGCAGACCGTGACCGCGGTGCCGACGATCTTCGCGCCCGGCGCCGCCAGCATCATGAGCCCGGTCACGATCGATCGCCGCAGGCCGAGTATCTCCATGGCGTCGCTGATCTGGCCGCTGGCGAGCGCGGCAAAATCAGCGCGTTCCTGGTCGGTCAATGACATGACTTGGACATGGCTTGTCGCGCCTCCCACAGAGCCCAGATGTAGATTTTACTAATTGCGAACCTTCTCGGACAAGTATGCGCGCACCCATCACCCCCGATTGCGGAACATTAATTCGATTTTAGAGCCTGTAGACGAATCTTTCGGACCAAACATCTGCTCTGTGGGGTGGCGGTGTCCGTCGAAGTGTTCCTCAAACAGCGCGCGGTCAACATCGCGGTCGACGGCAGCTATTCGCTTCAGCGGCGTTGGTATGACGCCGGAGGCAAGCTGCGGACGTTCGAGTGCCGCACAACGCGTGTCTCTCCGTTTCGGATGCTCGTCGAGGTGCCGGTCGTCGGCCAGGTCGGCGAGCGCATGACATCCTATTTCCGCGAATTCGGCGAGTTCGAAGGCGTCATCACGCATACGATGCAGAACAGTTTTCTGGTCGAAATGGAGATGGCGCCGGCGCATCGCGCGCGCCTCGCCGATAAGCTGGCCTGGTTCGAGAAGAAGTTCAGGGACGCGAGTGTCGAGGATGCGAGGGAGCACGCGCGCGTCATCCCGCCGGCATCTCGCTCGGTGTTGACCCTGGCCGATGGCAGCGTCCACGGCTGCGCCATTATCGACGTATCGTCGTCCGGCGCTGCCGTCCTGACCGAAGTCCGGCCGCCGATCGGGACACCACTGGCGATCGGGGCCTGTGTGGGCCGTGTCATCAGGGCTTTTGATCGCGGATTTGCGGTCAGGTTCGTCGAGCGACAGAATGTCGACGATCTGTCCCGCCTGATCATCGTGCAGCCGCGTCGAGGAGCGAGCTCGCCGACGGAAGACTGGAGCGCCGAAGCTGTCGAGACGCCGCCGGCCGAGCTGGAAGTCGCCTGAACGCGAGCCCGTAATCCCAAGTCGTCAACCCCAAGTCATCAGCCGCAAATCGTCGATCCCAATTGTCGCGCTAGGCTCGCGCATATGCGCGCGATCGAGGCTGCTTCGTCGACCTCAGGCCGAGCCATCTGCGGGCGGCGCGAAAGGCACGCCGCAGCAGCAGGCGGCAGTAGACGGATCGACTGTCCTGTGCGCTTGTCCAGACCTCGACGAACGATCTTTCATTCGGTTGGGACATGGGGCTCTCCGATTGAACAACGAGGGTGAATAGCGAGCGGATCGGTTTTGCCTCACGAGGCCGATGCCTGGGCCCGCGACGTCGCGGCGGACAGCCACTGGCTGATCAGCCCGGTCTTGCCGCTCGCGAAGTAGGCGAGCGCCAGGATTTGGAGCACGAGGTCGAGCGCGAACGCGGTCTTGTAGGCGACTGCGGGGTGATGACCGGCGTGGGTCGCAAAATGCCCGACGACGAGGCCGATGCCGTATTGGATGATGCACGCGCCGCCGATGTGCAGGATGTTGAGCGCCGCGTCCGCCTGGGCGGCGATCTCCTTCGGGAAGTATTCCGCGAGCGTCGCGTAGCTCAGTACCGTGGCGCCGCCGGTCGCGGCGATCACGGCCCACATGGCGTCGCAGGGAACCCGGACGCCGGTGATCAGGGCGAACTGTGCGGCGATCAACGCGCTCGCCGCAAGCCCGAGCAGGGTCTGCGGCCGCACGCCGCGCCGGCGCAGGCCGTCGGCGCCGATGCCGAACAGGAGCGCGCCGGCGCACAGCGCCACGCTCATGATGAAGAGGTGGCGCACGACGTGCGGCTGGTCGAAATGCGCGACGTCGGCGAGCCACGGCGCGGCCCACAGGCCTTGCAGCGCCCAGGCGGTGCCGATGCAGGTGGTGGAGAGCGGCGCGATGCGCCAGAAATTCGGGTTGGCATAGATCGACTTGAGGCTGTTGCGTCCCGACGCGCCGCTTGCGGGCCGCACCGGCATCTCTGGGACGACGACGTGAATCAGGACGGCGCTCGCCGCGGTCGCGGCCGCGAGCAGCCAGAACAGGCCGCGCCAGCCCGTCCATTCGAGGACGAGCGCGGCGGGCGTCGTCGCGGTCAGCGCCCCGAGGGCACCGATCATGACGAAGCAGCCGTTGACGAGCGCGACGCGCTCCTTGGGAAACCAGAGCACGACCGCCTTGAGGCCCGCCATGAAGGCGGCCGCGACGCCGACCCCGATCAGCGCGCGGCCGACGAGAAGCGCGGTCAGGTTGTGACCGGCGCCGAACAACGCGGCGCCGGCGGCCGCGACCAGCAGCAGTGCGCTCTGCACCCGCCGCGGGCCGTAGCGATCGAGCAGCACGCCGAGCGGCAGCTGCGCGAGCGCGAAAGTGAGGAAATAGGCCGAGGTCAGGAACCCGAGCTCGGCGGTGCCGATGCCAATGTCGGCGGTGAGCTCGCCCGAGATGAGCGCATTGATGGTCCGGAAGAGGTAGGAGAGGTAGTACCCGGACACGAAGGGGACGAAGACGAGAACGATCGGGCGCCATCGTTGCATAGGTCCGCTCCTTCTCTCCGGTTCGGTCGCCCATCGCGCGAGAACGCGGCGGCGCCGGGCACTATGGGGTCGACCCCCGCGCCGCGCTTTGCGGGAGGCTTATCGAACCCTTGTCGATTCCTTGTTTTTGGCTCAGGCGTCCGTCTGCGCGGGCGAAAAGCGGGGCCAGGCGTCACAGAGATACCGCTGCGGCGCTGGGCTAGACGCGCCTTTCCTGCCTTGGGCTGCGCTCCGCGTATCGTTGACGTGGAGCGATCGTCGATGCGGCGAAACTAGGCGAGCACCGCTGGGCGCGCAGTGTGAAAACGCACTTCGCGGAACGTTGCCGCGGGTCGCCCGCTGATGGTTTGAAGTCGATCGCATGTCTGCCGGTATACGACCCGTGCGGCACCGCGCGAATGCTTGAAGGCCGAATAGGGCTATAGGGCATCGCCAATAACGGACCGACGCCTGCGTCGGCGAACATCCTGATCGTCTGGAGCTGCAGGCTCCGAACAGACGAACTTGCAAGGAATGTCGTCATCATCGTCGCGCACTATCCCGCCTTGAGATCGGCCGCTCGGATCACGTTGCCCCACTTCTCCGTTTCATCGGCCATGAGCTTTCCGAAAGCAGCCGGGGTCATGGGCATCGGGACGCCACCCAGATCGGCGACCCGCTTCGCGAAATCGGCCGTGGCAAGGCTGGCATTGACCGCCTTATTGAGCTTCTCGTTGATTTCGCTCGGCGTGTCCTTGGGTGCGCCGATGCCGAACCAGAGACTTACGTCGTAGCCTGGTAGCAACTCGCTGATAGTCGGCAACTCCGGCAACGCATTCGACCGCGTGGCGGTCGTGATCGCCAACGCGCGCATGCCCGCCTTGATGCCCGAGAGCGATGTCGGCATTGCGCAGAAATAGGCCTGCGCCTGACCGGCGATCAGTGCCGCGATGGCCGGGGCGCCGCCACGGAAGGGCACATGAACCATGTCGACGCCGGCCATCAGCTTGAACAGCTCTCCGGCCATGTGCTCCGAGCTTCCGATGCCGGCGGAGGGAAAGTCGAGCTTGCCTGGATTGGCTTTCGCGTAGGCGATCAGCTCGGGAAGCGACGTGGCCGGGACCGTCGGATTTACGAGCAAGATCAGGGGCAGTCGGACAGTGCCCGCAACCGGCGCGATATCGCGGAGAAAATTGAAATTCGGTCGGGGCGAAAGCGACGTGTTGACCGCGTTCGCGAAAGCACAGACGAGAAGCGTGTGGCCGTCCGGCGCTGCCCTCGCCACCTCCTCGGTCGCAATGATCCCGCCGGCGCCCGTCCGGTTCTCGACGATGAACTGTTGGCCGAGGCGCGCCGACAGCTGTTGGCCGAGAAGTCGCGCGCAGACGTCGGCGGCCCCTCCAGCCGCGAAGCCGGCGATGAGACGTACGGCGCGTGCCGGATAGTCGAGCGCCGAGGCAAGTCGCGGAAAGGCGGACGCCACAGCGAAGCCTGCACCCACTTGCAGCAGTTCACGGCGGGAAAGCTTCATACGTGCACCCGTTGCCGAGACCGGATGAGCGGTCTTCCGGAGCACTTTCGTATAGCATCGGCGATCGACTATGATTGGTAGACAATTGTGTCTTCAGTAGATACTTTTGGTTGGCAATGGATACCCGCTTCCTCGAGACCTTCCTGGTGGCGGTCGACAACGGGTCGATCGCCGAGGCAGCGCGCCGGCTCAACGTGACGGCTGCTGCGGCGGCGAAGCGAATCCACGCGCTCGAGGACGAGATAGGCGCTGCCCTGGTTATGCGGTCCGGCCGGACGATCCGTCCGACCGAGGCGGGGGCCGCGATCGTCGAGCACGCGCGGCGCTTTTTGTCGGAGGCGCGCGATTTCAAATCGATCGCGGCGATCGATCGGCCGTCGGGTCAATTGCACCTGGGCGCCTTTCAGTCGGCCCTGACCGGGCTGTTGCCGGATATCCTGGTCCTGATGCAGCAGGCATATCCGCAGATCGACGTGCGCATCACGCGCGGCACGTCGGAGCAGCTGTACCGCCGCATGGTCGCGGGCGACGATCTCGACGCCGCCATCATGGCCCGGCCGCCGTTCAGCATCCCGAAGAGCTTCGGCTGGCATCTGCTCCGCGAGGAGCGATTGGTCGTGCTGAGGCGAACGTCCGTTTCGACGCGAAGGGCGCACGCCGTATTGGCATCCGAGCCGTTCATTCGATTGAACCGACGTGGCTTCGAGGGGCGCCTGATCGACGGTTATCTTCGCAAGCACGGAATACGGCCACGGGAGCGCTTTGAGATCGATTCGATCGAGGCCATCGCCGTGATGGTCGATCGGGGGCTGGGCGTGGCGCTCCTGCCAGACTGGGCGCGGTCGCAGCCCGAGACCTTGTCGCTCGCCAAGATCCCGGTCCCCGATCATTCGGTCGCAAGACGCATCGGCCTCATGTGGCCTCGGGCGTCCCTTCGCCTCCGCTTGGTGCAAGCATTCATGAAACAGGCCGAGATCGCCCATGCGCAAGGACATCGGCAGAGCGGCGCGGCTTCCAAAGCGAGGGTACGGCGATAGTCGTGGCGGCCCCATAGCCGGTGTCATTGCGCTCAAAAGCTTGTGTTGTGACTTTCGTCACACAACTTTTCGGCGGCGCCGTGCGACTAACCTTTGAACACGATCTCCGGATCGAGTGAGGAGGTATGCCATGACGGCGCATCCGATCGACAGCTTCGCGCACGGCGATGGAGTTCCACGTCCGACGAGGTTCGTGCTCGTCAACGAGCGGATCCCGCGGACGGACGGGTATTGCGCCTTATGCTGCGAGAGGATCGATGACGGCTACGTCCGCGATCCGCACACGCGCCTTCTCTACTGCGACGCGGCGTGTTTCGCCGCACACGAGAAGATGTCTCTGCCGGTCAGCCCACGGCATGCGAGGAGGGTGTCATGAAATGCGGACACCCCATGTGCGAGCGCGGAATCGGGCTTGTCTCTTACCGACGCGGCTGGTTCGGCAGCCGGCGCTATTGCTCGAAGGCGTGTCGCGACAACTACGCGTTCCAGCCAAGTCGGCCGCTCGAGCCACGGGCGAGCCTCATGTTCTCGGCTGCGCCTGTTCGCGGCGTCGCGCGGGCGCGGTAGAAGAGGTACGGCTTCTATAGATAGCCCGTGCCGGCCTCGGTGGCGAAGCGCGCGGGATCGCCTTCCCAGACGATGCGTGCATGCTCGAGCACGTAGACGCGGTCGGCATGCGGCAGCGCAAAGGTCACGTTCTGCTCGCCGAGCAGCACTGTGATCGGCGTGGTCTGACGCAGGCGCTCCAACGCCTTGGAGATCTGCTCGAGGATGACCGGGGCGAGGCCCAGCGTCGGCTCGTCGAGGATCAGCAGCGTCGGCTTCATCATCAGGGCGCGCGCGATGGTGAGCATCTGCTGCTCACCGCCCGAGAGGGTGCCGGCATTCTGCTTCTGGCGCTGCTGCAGGATCGGGAAAAGCTCGAACAGCCAGGTGATCTGCGTCGCGCGCTCGGCGGGCGGCAGATGCTGGCCGCCGAGATCGAGGTTCTCGCGCACCGTCATGTCGACGAAGAGGTCGCGGCCCTCCGAGCATTGCACGATGCCGCCGCGCGCGATCGCGGCGGCGCTGGTGCCGCGCAGCGGCTTGCCCTCGCGGCGGATCTCGCCCGAATAGGGAACGAGGCCCGAGATGGCATTGAACAGCGTCGTCTTGCCGGCGCCGTTGAGGCCGACGACGGAGACGAACTCGCCGGCATGCACGTGGATCGAGACGTTCTCCAGCGCCTGCGCTTTGCCGTAATGGACGCTGAGATTCTCGATTGCGAGAAGCGGTGTCGCGCTGTCGCGGAAGGAGGACTCCGGGCGCGACGCGGTCGTGATGGCGCCGCCGAGGTAGACGCGGCGCACGGTCTCGTCGCGCATCACCTCCTCGGCGCTGCCTTCGGCGATGCGCTCGCCGACGTACATCGCGACGACGCGGTCGACGAGGCGGGAGACGCTCTTGACGTTGTGGTCGACTAGGAGCACGGCGCGGCCGTCGCGGCGCAATTGCGCGATGAGGTCCGAGAAGGCGGCGGTCTCGCCGCTGGTGAGGCCGGCGAACGGCTCGTCGATCAGCACCACGCGCGGATCGCGCGCGATGGCCTTGGCGATCTCCATCTTGCGCAGGTCCGCGAACGGGAGGGTGGCGGGGTGGCGGTCGAGCACGTTGGTCAGTCCGACGCGCTCCGCGATCGCGCGGACGTGGCCGTCGAGCTGCGGGTCGGCGAACAGGCGGGTGAGCTTGTCGGGAAGCAGCGCAAGCTTGATGTTCTCGAGTACGGTCTGGCGGTGCAGCGGGCGCGAGTGCTGAAACACGATGCCGGCGCCCATGCGGGCGATGCGGTGCGAGGGCAAGCCCGCGACCTCGACGCCGTTGATGCGCACCGACCCGGCGTCGGGCCGCTCGATGCCCATGATGAGCTTCATCACGGTGGACTTGCCGGAGCCGTTCGGGCCGATCAGGCCGAGGATCTCGCCCGCGTGTACGGCGAGCGCCATGTCCTTGACGGCCGTGAGGCCGCCGAAGCGCTTGGTCAGGCCCTTGACGTCGAGAAGCGGGGCGGTGGCGGCGCTCACGTGGTCTCTCGCGTACGGGTGAGGAGGCCGAAGAAGCCGCTCGGGAAGACCAGCACGACCACGAGCGCGATCGCGAACACGACGAAGTTCGACAAATCCCCGAGCGGGCGCAGCGCCTCGCTGGCGGCGATAAGGAAAATGGCGCCGAGCACGGCGCCGAGGATGGTGCGGCGGCCGCCGACCACGGCCGCGATGATGATCTGCACGCCGACGGTGACGTCGACGAAGGTGCCGACCGAGGCCGAACCCAGGTAGAACACCATCAGCGCGCCGGCGAGCCCTGAGAACAGTGCGCTGATGACGAAAGCGACGAGCTTGTGCTTGGTGACATTGAAGCCGAGCGCGCCCGCTTGCACCGGGTCCTGGCCGCTCGCCTGCAGGATGAGGCCGACCGGCGAGCGCGCCAGTGAGAACAGGATCGCGGCGCTTATCGCCATGAACCAGAGCGCGATCTGGTAATTGACGGCGTCGTCGGCCGAGATGACGTCAGGGACCGTGAGGCCGATCTCACCGCCCGTGAGGCTCGCGTCGACGACGATGTAGTTCTGCAGCATCAGCACTGCGACGAGGGTGGTGAGGCCGAAATAGGGGCCACGCAGGCGCAGCGCCGGCAGCGCCAGCACGACGCCGCCGATGATGGCCGCAGCCGTGCCGGCGACGACGCACACCCAGATCGGCGGCTGATAGACGTTGTCGAGGATGCCCGCCGTGTAGGCGCCGACGCCGATCAAAAAGGTCGGCCCGAAGTTCACCTCGCCGGCGAAGCCGAAGAGCAGGTCCCACGACATGGCGAAGACGCCGAAGTAGAACGCCAGCGTGAGCAGCCCTAGGATGTAGCCGGACACGAAGAAGGGCAGGAAGGACGCCAGCACGACGAGGCCGAGGGTGACGAGCAGCACACGCAATGTCGAAGAGCGGAGCATCTAGCGGCGTCCCAGGAGGCCGCGCGGGCGCACATACATCACGGCGATGAGCAGCAGCAGCGCCGGGATCGTGCGATAGGCGGGTGAGATCATGTAGGCCGTGATGGTCTCGAGGTAGCCGACCACGTAGGCGGCGATGAGCGCGCCGGAGACGCTGCCGAGGCCGCCGAGCACGACGATCGAGAAGGCGCTCGCCGTGAGCGGGCCGACGCTGTAGGAGGACACGCCGAGAAACATGCCGAGCAGCACGCCGGCGACGCCGACGAGCAGCCCATAGATCGCCCACACCGCGACATAGACTTGGCTGAGCTCGACGCCAAGCAGCGTCACGCCGCGCGGGTTCATCGAGGCGGCGAGTACCGCCTTGCCGGCGCGCGTGCGGTTGACCAGCAGCCAGAGCATGCCGATCACGACCCAGCAGACTATGGCGGTGAAGATCTCGTTCGCCGGCGTGCGCACGCCCGCGATTGAGACCACGCCCTGGACGATCGGCTCCACCGTCTTGGCGTTGTTGGTGTAGAGGTAGGCGATCAGCTCCTGCAGCATGATGCCCCACAGCAGCGTCGCGGTGAGGATGAAGATCTCCTGTTCCTCGGGGCGGATCTTCTTCGTTCGTTGCAGCGGGCCGACGATCATGAAGTAGGTGATGAGCGTCGCCACGAAGCCGGCGCCGATGCCGATCAGGGCGCCCGCGTAAGCGCCGACATGCAGGTCGTTGCCGGCCGCCCAGGCGGCGACGACCGCGACCACCATCAGGGCGCCGTGCGAGAGGTTGAGCACCCCGGAGACGCCGAAGATCAGCGCGAAGCCGGTCGCGCCGAGCGCGTAAAGCGAGCTGATCGCGAAGCCGTCGATCAGGATTTGCAAGAAGACCATGGGCGGGCTCAGGAAAGCGAAAAAAATCCTCCCATGGGGGAGGGCGATCTCAGTTATTGCGTGCAAAGCGTCCGTACTTCCTCTCCCCCGGGAAGGGGAGAGGAAGTGCGCGGACGCCAGACGTCACTGCGCCGAACCGACGTGGATGAATTTCGGGAACTTGAGCTTGGAGACGGCGAGGTTGGCGGGCCAGAGGTTGACCTGCTTGCCGCTCTGCCACTGCAGCATCAGGCCCGTGATGTAGCCGTCGCCGATCTTGAGCGCGTGGGGGTTAGGCGTATCCTGGCCCTGGAACTCGACGGTGCCGATCGTGCCCACATACTTGGTGGCTTCAAGCGCGGCGACGAGCTTGTCGGGATCGTCGGAGCCGGCGCGCTTGATGGCGTCGGCGATCATGTAGACCTCGTCATAGGCGGTGTAGCCGCAGTAGGACGGGGTGTTGCCGAATTTCTTCATGAAGGCATCGACGAACGGCAGGGTCTTGGGCGTCACGGCGACGCCGGGGCCGGAGACGGCCTGGAAGAGCACGCCCTCGGTCGCGCCGTTGGTGTCGTTCCAGAACGTCGAGTTGGTCGCCTGCGACGAGATGCCGAACATCGGGATCGGCACTTCCTGCTGCTTCCACTGCACGGTCGGTTGCGTGCCGACGTGCGAGATGCCGGTGATCATCACGTCGGGCTTCTGGCCTTCGATCTTGTTGAAGATCGGCGTGAAGTCGGTGGTGTCGGGCGAGAAGCGGACGTGGTCGAGGACCTTGAGGCCGATCTTGGGCAGGCACTTGAGGTACTCGGCGTCGAGCGGCGTCGTCCAGGCGGCGTCCTCGCTCATCACCACGGCGGTCTTCATGTGCAGCTGGTCGACCAGCAGATCCTTGGCGGCGGAGCACACCTGGTCGGCGAGGTGGGTCGACGTGAGGTAGCCGTGGAAAGTGTATTTCATTCCATTGTAGTTCTTGGCGATGTTCTGCGTGATCACATCGGAGGCGGCGCCCGGCGTGATCATCACGGTCTTCAGGCGCCCGGCCCACGGCTCGAGCGCGAGCACGACCTCGCTGATGTAGCTCGCGATCACCGCGTTGACGTGATCCTCGTGGGCGGCGCGCTGGAACGCGCGCACGGACTCGGCCGCCGAGGAGTGGTTGTCGTAGGAGATGATCTGGATCTTGCGGCCGTCGACGCCGCCATGCGCGTTGATCTCGTCGGCGGCAAGCTGCGCGGCCTGCGGGATCGAGGAGCCGGCGACCGCCTGAGCCTCGGCGATGACGCCGATCTTGATCGGAGGCTTCGTCTGCGCGGCAGCCGGCGAGGCGAGCATCAATGCAAGGGCCGCGACGCCCCCGGTCAGGATCGTTAAAATCGGCGCCGCGGCGCCGTGCGGGGGGACTCGATGCATATGTGGCTCCCTAAGAATGTAACTTCGGCGCGTTCGCTGGCGCCGACTTGGCGTGCAGTGTATCGCACGGCATTTCGCCGACAAGCCCGACCAAGGGCGCAAATCGCGCAGAATTGACGCATGCGCGCACACCTCGCGCGCCGCATCGCAGCATGCTACGCACGAAAAAGGGTCAAGGCGAGCACCACCAGAACCACGAAAATGATGACGAAGATATAGAACAAAACGCGCGCAATACCGGCGCTCGCGGCCGAGATTCCGCTGAACCCGAGCAACCCGGCGATGATCGAGATAACAAGGAATATCAACGCCCATTTGAGGAGCGACATCGTCCAAACCCTCAGGTCCAATTCCTTGCACCATGAACCGCGGGGCCGAACCTTTGTTCCGCTGCAGCGGACGTAGCGGTCCGCCTAGGGTGGGGCCGCGGCCCGTGCTACGGTCGGGCGGAAAACATAGCGAGATAGGCTGACCGATGGCCGAGTGCCTGCACTGCCAGATCAACGACCTCGTCAAGGCGCATCTGGAGAACGATGACCCGCTCGATCTCGGCGAGCTGGTCGCGCGCATTGTCGAGAGCGCGGCCGAGCTGATCGCCGACGCGGTGCCGCAGGAGGAGCAGGCCGAAGCGCTCGCCGCCGCGATCAGCCATCTTGGCCATGCCTATCTTGAGAAGATCGGTGCCTTCGGCGAGGAGAGCCAGGGGGTGCATTAGCGCCCTATTGCCCTGGCATTCTGGCGCGCCGGCAAATGGTCTATGCTGGGCCCGAAGCGTGAGGGCGAATGATGTTCGCAAAACTCAAGTCATTATTGGGCGGTCTCGGTGCCGGGTCGGGCGGCGGCGACGGGCCGCCCGCCGCGACGGTCGAATACAAAGGCTATCGCATCAAGCCGGCGCCCTATCGCAACAACGACATCTTCCAGACCGCCGGCACGATCGAGAAGGACGGCCCGAACGGTGTGCGCGAGCATCGCTTCGTGCGCGCCGACACGCACCCGAACCGCGACGACGCGATCGCGTTCTCGGTGTCGAAAGCCAAGCAGATGATCGATCTGCAGGGTGATCGGATCTTCGGGTGAGCTGGCGCAATGACACCCACGGAGAAGGCGTCATCGTCGCGCCAGCGGACGATCCAGGACGCCGCAGCGGTCCGTGTGGCATAGCCTTCGTTCCATCCACGCTCCAAGAGTACTGGATTGCCCGCTTGCGCGGGCAACGACACTGAATACTTTGTGATCATGTTGGACAAATAGAACGAGCAAATAACATGGGCGTATTGATCGACGGCATCTGGCGCGACGAGGAACTCCCACAGGAGACCGGCAAGACGGGCGAGTTCAAACGCGTCGACAGCCGCTTCCGCGACCGCATCACGGCGGACGGCTCGTCAGGGTTCGCGGCCGAGCCGAACCGCTATCACCTTTACGTGGCGCATGCCTGCCCGTGGGCGCACCGCACGCTGATCTACCGCGCGCTGAAGAAGCTCGAGGGTGTGATCTCGGTCGCCTGTGCGATCCCGGGCTTGAAGGAGCAGGGGTGGACGTTCGAGAAGAATCCGGCGTTTCCCGAATGCGTCCCCGATACCGTCAACGGTTTCCATTACCTGCATGAGGCCTACACGGCGAGCGACCAGCATTATACCGGCAAGGTCACGGTGCCGACGTTGTGGGACAAGAAGACCGGGCGCGTCGTCAACAACGAGTCGTCGGAGATCATCCGCATGCTCAACAGCGAGTTCAAAAGTCTGGCGGGCGACGACACGGATTTCTATCCGGCGTCGCTGCGTGCCGAAATCGATCGCGTCAACGAGTCGGTCTACGCGAGCATCAACAACGGCGTCTATCGCTGCGGCTTCGCACGCTCGCAGGAGGCTTATGAGGCCTCCTACGACGCGCTGTTCGCGACTCTCGACGAGCTCGAAGCACGGCTCGGCCGGCAGCGCTACCTGGTCGGCCGGCAGATCACCGAGGCCGACTGGCGCCTCTTCCCGACCCTGGTGCGCTTCGACGTGGCATATTTCTCGCTGTTCAAGTGCAACCGACAACGCGTCGCCGACTATCCGAACCTGCTCAACTACATGCGCGAGCTCTACGCGGTGCCCGGCATCGCCGCGACCGTGAAGCCGCGGCACTATGTGATCAATTATTACACGATCAAGAAGGTCAATCCGCTCGGCATCATTCCGAAGGGCACGCCGGTCGACTACGCGCAGCCGCACGATCGGGCGCGGCTCGCCGCGTGAACAGGATCACGCCGGCGTGACGGTGCGAGACATGCCGGAACGCCGAAATGTGAACCGGCTTTCCTCCAGAGGGTGTATGACGGCGCATGGGTGATGTCGCTCATTATCCCGCCCGGAGGGGAGGCCGCCGATGCCACGCAATCCATTCACCGACGTCTGGAAATTCCTGACCGCCAATACGGACGACTACCTCGCGCTGGGCGAATGGCGCTTTCTGGTGCTCGCGATATTCCTGGCACTGATGGTAGCAAGCATCGTGCTGGCGTGGCGCAACTGGCGGGAAGACCCGGCGCAGCGCAGCGGGTATCACGTCGGCATGTGGATCGCGCGGGTGCTGATCGGCTGCATGTGGTACGAGGGCATGCTGTGGAAGCTGCCGTTGCCCGTCGGAGGCGGGTTGCAATATTGGACCGAGCAGGAGGCGACGCGCGCGGCGTTCGAGATTCACCGCGAGCTCGTCACCAATGTGCTTTTGCCGTACCTCTATCTCTTCGGGCCGATCGTCTTTCTTGCCGAATTCAGCTTCGCGTCATGCCTCATCCTCGGTCTCGGCGTTCGCCTCATCGGCCTCCTCGCGATCCTGTTCCTGCTGCAACTCTGGCTCGGCATCTATATTCCGGGCAATCCGGCGGAATGGTCGTGGTCGTATATCTTCCTGGCGCTCCTGATGTTCATCTTCGCGCTGCATGCGGCCGGCCGCAGCCTCGGCCTGGATGCGTGGCTGCGCCGCCACTCGCCCGCGGTGCGCGACGCCAAGGGTTTCTGGGGTCGGCTCCTCCACGCGGTGGGCTGACGACGTCATTGCAGCGGGTTTGACCAACAACATGGCGCGTCGCGTGACCGGGCCGAGGCCTCCCGCATGGCCTATCCTGCGCAATAAATCGCCGTCAGCCGCATCTGTGTTCGTGCCTTCCGCGCTCTTGCGCGAAGCGCGACGCCAGAAAAAGCTGAAGGCGGTCGACGTGCCGTCCGTCTGCATCCTCGACCCCGACGGCGACATCCTGCGGCACCTGCGCAAGGCTGGACGGGCCAGGCCGTTTGCGGATTGGCCGTGCTACCATACGGACCTTCATACGTTTCGGCTCGGGAAGGCGACCGTCGGCATTGTGGCTTGCGTGGTCGGCGCGCCATACGCCGTGCTGATCGCCGAAGAGCTGTTTGCCTGCGGATGCCGGCATCTCATCAGCCTCACGTCGGCGGGACAGATCGTGCCGGCCGGGCCGCCGCCCTATTTCGTGGTCATCGACCGTGCCGTGCGCGACGAGGGCACGAGCTATCACTATGCGGCGCCGGCCGAGTTCGCCCGCGCCGACGCGGATCTGGTGGCGACCGCCGACGCGGCGCTGCGTGGCGCGGGCCTGCGCGTCGAGGTCGGGTCGAGCTGGACGACCGATGCGCCGTTCCGCGAGACAGCTCGCGCAATCGCCGCGGCGCGCGCAAAAGGAGTTCTCGCGGTCGAGATGGAAGCAGCGGCGCTTTACACCTTCGCGCGCATGCGGCGCGCGCCGGTCCTCTGCCTTGCTCATGTCACCAACACGATGGGGCAGGCGGAGCTCGACTTCGAGAAGGGCGAATCCGATGGTACGAGCGACGCGCTGAAAGTGCTCGAGGTCATCGTCACGGCTCTGGCGTCGAAGCGCCGCCCGTCGCGTCGCGGGCGCCGCGGAGCGAAACCGCGAGCCGAATGAACGTCGTGACGATCGCGACCGCCGCCTTTAGACCGACGATAGGATTGCCTGATACCTTCGAGACGCCGCCGATGCGTCGCCGCTGCCCGACCGCTATCTCCTCGGCCATGAGGCCGGCCGCAGCCACGCGCATGAGCATCTCGAGATTCCAGCCGAAGCCGGTTTCCTGCATGCCGAGACATTCGAGCGTGTCGCGTCTGATGGCGCGAAACGGCGACATGTCGGTGAATTTTGCGCCATAGATCACGCGAATGAGCAGGCCGGCGAGGCGGCCGGCCACGACCTGCGCAAACGACAGGCTGCCGGGCTCGCGTTCGCCCCTGATACGCGATCCGTGCGTGAAGGCGGCGCACTCTTCGACGATCGGCGCAATCAGTTGTGGAATGAGGTCGGCGCGGTCGCTGCCGTCGCCGTCGATGAACAGAAGGATGTCGGCGTCCTGGCGGGTTGCCGCGATCCCGTGCTGCACGGCACGGCCGTAGCCGCGCTGTGGTTCGACCACGACGCGCGCGCCGGCAGCCCGCGCGCGTTCGACAGTCGCATCGCGCGAGCCGCCGTCGACCACGACGACCTCGGCGACGCCCTGTGCCAGCACGGATGCGACCACGCCGCCGACCGCATCCTCCTCGTCGAGGCAGGGGATGACGGCCGAGACCACGGGCTGGTCTGCCGCGCCGGCGCGCATATGAGTCATAGGCTCCAGCGCAGGCCGCAATTGGCGCAGGCTTTTGGCGGCGCATCGGAGAGCAGCCCGGCGCGGAACGCCTGATAGGCGGGGCCGTTCCAAATCTCGCGCAGCGTCTGCTGGGTGGCGTCGCCAAGCGTGTAGTTCTCGTAGCCGCGCTGGGAGAATGGCGCGATGCAGCACGGCAGCGCGCGCCCGTTGGCGGTGAAATACATCAGCGACCATGGTCGTCGGCAGAGCGACCAGGGGGAGCGGTCGTCGCTCTTGCGCAGGCTCATGCCCGGCTCGGAGACGGCGCCCGAGGCGCTGAAAGTCATGCCGAACGAATGCGCGAGCGCCGCCGCCTCCTCGAGGTAATGCGCTTCCTCGCGCGTCATGCGCTCGAACAGGGCCTGGTCCGGCGTCGCCATCCCGATCGCATGCTCGTCGAAGAACACCAGACGCTGCAGATAAACCTCGCGAATGCCCGCTTCCGCCGCCACGCGTACGAATGCGGGGAGCTCCTCGACCGTCTCTCTCAGCCCGGTCAGCCAGGCCGAGACGCGCGGCTTGGCATGGCCTTCGCGCTCCTGCAGGTCGCGAAAACGGCGAACGTTTTTGAGGATGCGGTGGAAATAGTTCTTGCCCCGCACCGTGCTGTAGCTCTCGGCATTGGCGGCGTCGAGCGAGACGCGCAGTTCGTCGAGCTCGGCCGCGATCAGTGCGCGGCCGTTGCGCTCGCCGAGCACGGTCCCGTTGGTGTTGAATAGCACATAGACGCCGCGATCCTTGAGATAGCGGACCATTTTCGGCAGGTCCTTGACCAGCATCGGCTCGCCGACGCCGTGCAGCACCGCCCGTGCGAGCCCCGGTACTTGATCGACGATCGAGACGAAAAGCTCGAAGCTCATGTCGGCCGGCGGCTCGAGTTCCTCATAGGTGCGCGGGCAGGTCGTGCACAGCAAGTTGCAGCGATTGGTGGTCTCGAGATAGAGGCAGACCGGCAATTGCTCCGCTGCGACGCCGCGATTTGCCGCGATCGCTTCGTGGTAGCGGTGCGGATCGACGGTGCCGCGCACGGCATGGTCAGGCGGCGCTGTGCTCATGACTGCGACTCCGTGTGATCACGGTTTCCCCCGGGCGCACCATAGTGTGTACGCGCAGGCGATGAGAAACGCTCCGCCATGAAGCGATTTGCGAATGAGCACCGGCACGAAGGGATCCCATGTCGCTTCTTCCTGGAGCAGGGCCGCTCCAATCGTGAGGGTCCAGACCGGCGCGCCGCCGATCAGCGCCGCGAATGGCGTCGCCATCAGGAAGTACCATGGATAGTTCGGCGACAGGAGGAAGAGGAACGCGAGTAACAGCCTGTTGATGTCCGCCAATCTGAGTTGCAGCGCGTTCCTTTGCCGAAAGGCAGGACGCAAGGCGAGTGCCGCGACCACCGCCGCCGCAATCGCGCCATAGGCGAACACGTCGCCGGGCAGCACGCCGACGAGCCCGCGCCAGACGGCGAGCGGCCAAAGGTTGTCGCCGCTCGCGATCTTCTCCTCGCCTAAATATCCGCCGGTGAGAAATCCGAGCACCCCCCAGCCGACCGAGAGATAGGGCGCATAGCAGAGCGCCACCGCGGCAACGACGGCGACCGGCGCCTTCCAGTCCCACGGGCGCCACACGGCGGGAAGCACCACGACGGCGAACGGCTTGGCGAGTGCGCCGAGCGCGATCGCGACCGCGCCCCGCAGCTCGCGGCCGAACAGCGCGAGACAGAGGCCGACCATCATCAGCGCGGTCATCAGCGCGTCGATATGGCCGTTGCCGGCGATCTCCCAGATCGGCAGCGGATGCCACGCGTAGGCAACGAGCCGCGTCACGGGACGGCCCAGGCGCCGCAACAGCAGCACGATCGACACGAAGATCGCGCCTTCGCACAGCACCATGGCAAGCTTCATGACTGTGATGTTCGCGCCGATCCGCGTCACCACCAGGAAGAACATCTGCGCGACCGGCGGATAGATCGTGACCGCGTAATCGGCGCGGTTGATGTTGGGATAGACGGCGTGGTCGCGCAGCGCCGCGAGGGCTGGGTTCGCCGGCACGTATCGATATGGATTGATGCCCGCCGCCTGGACCTTGCCGTCCCAGACGTAGCGAAAGATGTCGGTCGACAGGAAAGGGCCGATCGAGATGACGACGATCCGCAGCACGATCGCGACGGTGACGATGAGCCAGAGCGCCTGCGTGGCCGAGCAGCGCTCAGCGACGCGCGTCGCGAGGGCCGCGACGAGGCCGGTCGCGATCGCAAACACCATGTAGGTGTTGTCGCCACCTTTCCAGAATGCAAACGGCGTCGCCAGCACCAGAACCGAGGTCGCGATGCCGAGCAGGGCGAGCCAGCGCAGCGCGGACGGTGCGGCAGGCGACGCCATCATCGCATCCTTGTCGCTGGTGGTGCTCGCCGGGCGGCCGTCGGCGAGCGCGCGAGACATTCGCGCGTCGCCGCCGCGGGGCTGCCGCCATGGAAGCGCGTCGATCGCCCGGCGAGCTCCGCGCGCAGCCAATCGAGGCTCTCGGCATCGTCGACGTCGTACCACTCCGGCAACAGCACGGACTCAAGCCCGATCTCTCCGGCGCGCGCGACCGTGAGCCGGGCGACGTCGCTCGTGCCCCACGGAATCTCGGCGAAGGCGTGACGATGGGCATGCTTGAGCCCGATCAGATAATAGCCGCCGTCGCTCGCGGGTCCGAGCACCATGCGGTCGCCGGCGCGCCGCAACGCGGCGACTGCATCGGCCACCAACCGGGTCGGCAATGTCGGGCTGTCGCCGTTGACCAGCAGCACGCAGTCGTGTCCGGCCGCCAAGAGATCGCGCGCGGCGCCGTGGAGCACGTTGCCGAAATCGGCGTCGACCTGGAGCAGCAGGCGAAACGACGGCGGCAGCACCTGCCGAAGCTCGTTTTCGGCGCCAGCCGGCGCGTAGACGCCATAGCCGGTGTAACCAAGCTCGGCCGGAATAGCCTCGATCGCGGCCGCGACGTCACGCAGGAACGAGGCCGAGAGCGCCGCGGCGGTCTCGGCGCCGATGACCGCCGCGAGCCGCGTCTTGGCTCGCCCGGGCTGGGGAGCCTTGCACATGATCCCGATCGCCGCTGATGCAGTCATGCGGGGCGGAGCTTAGCCGCAAGGCTCCACGCGGGCCACACGCAATGATGTGGGCGGCCTCGGTGCGTTCAAACCGCGGGTTCGGCTTCGCCTTCGATTGGATGGACCTCGCGGCGCGCCAACCCGGTGGCGCGCTCGGCGGCCGAGATCGTGTTCTCGAGCAGCATCGTGACGGTCATCGGCCCGACGCCACCCGGCACCGGCGTGATGTAGGACGCCTTGCGCCGCACGCCGTCGAAATCGACGTCGCCGACGAGACGGCCGTCCGCGAGCCGGTTGATGCCGACGTCGATCACGACGGCGCCGGTGCGCACCATCTGCGGCAGGATGAGATTGGCGACGCCGGCCGCGACGATGAGGATGTCGGCGAGAATCGTGTACTGGGCGAGGTCGCGCGTCTTGACGTGGCACACCGCGACAGTCGCCTCGTGCCGCATCAGCATCAGCGCCATCGGCTTGCCGACGATGTTGCTGGCGCCGACGATGGTGGCGTTGCGCCCCTCGACCTCGATTCCGGTATGTTCGAGAATCTTCATGACGCCGTAAGGCGTGCAGGGCGGAAACACCGTCTCGCCCAGCACCAGGCCGCCGACATTGTAGAGATGGAAGCCGTCGACATCCTTCTCGGCCGCGACCGTGCGCAGCACGGCGCGGATGTCGAAATGCGGCGGCAGCGGCAGCTGGACGAGAATGCCGTGGACGGCCGGATCGCGGTTGAGCTCGGCGATTTTGGCGATGATTGCGGTGTCGGCGACAGCCGCGTCGTATTCGAACAGGCGGGTGTGGATGCCGACCTCGGCGCAGGCCTTGAGCTTGTTGTTGACGTAGAGACGCGACGCCGGGTTGTTGCCGACCAGGATGACGGCGAGCCCGGGCGTC
>DASXCK010000524.1:0-15421 GCA_036491235.1 Xanthobacteraceae bacterium
CGTGCGAAGAATCTGCCCCTTTTTGTTGCTCTTGCCCTCGGCCTCACCATCAATGCCGTCGGCCTGCTAAAGCATTATTCCCCCCGCTACGCGCTGCCGGTATGCGCCACTCTCTCCTGCCTGGTGTTGTTGCTCAATCACGATCTGACGCCGCGTGCCCTGAAGATCTCTGCCATTCTCGCTACGATCTTGGCCGCCCTCAACCTCGTCGCGTTCGCATCCGGGCATGCCACACTGCTCAATGTTGCCCACGAAATCCTCGAAGACGAGCAGCAGATCGCACGCCTGCCGCTCGCCCCCGGCGAGAAGCGCGTTTGGGGTTACTACAGCGCGGTCAAAGCCGGTGAACTTCCCCTGATCGTCACATTCTCCGGCTCGCCCCTTGCATCGCGAAGCGTTTTCCCGGCGGGACAATCGCGCGACACCGTGCCCAATTCCGATCCATCCGCCGAAGATTGGAAGTATGTTGTGTTTCCGAAGCCTGCGTTCCCGACCCGGGCGTCGATCGCCTCCAACTACCTCAACAGGTTCGACTTTGCCGAGGCGAAATTTCGCATAAAGCCCGAGGACACGATTACCGAACTGAAGCAATTCTTCGTCCTGACCATCTCGAACACCGCATCGCATGAATGACTTTGGATTCTCAAAATAAGCTCGACGGGGCGGCCGACGAGCGCCCAACCCTCCTCGTCCCCTATATATGGATCGGCGATTTTGTACGCTGTCACACTGTCGTGCGCCTGTTGCGGGCGCGGTTTCCGCGCAGCCCGATCGACGTACTGACCACCGTGATGGTCGCCCCGCTCCTCGACTACATGCCCGGCGTGCGCAACGGCATCGTCTGGGATCTGCCGCGCAAGCGTCTCGCTTTCGCGCAACACCGAGCGCTGGCGGCGCGCCTGCAGCTCGAGGGCTATGCTCGCGCCTTCGTGATGCCCCGCACCTGGAAATCGGCGCTGGCACCCTACCTCGCCGGCATCCCGCAGCGGACAGGCTTTGCGGGCGAGGCACGTTTCGGTCTGTTGAACGACCTTCGCTGGGGCGAGCGCGCCCTGCCCCGCATGATCGAGCGTTGCGTCGCCCTGGCGCTGCCGAAGGGCGCGCCGCTGCCCAAGGACTATCTGCTACCGCAGCTCGAGGTGCCCGATGCGGCGGTGGCGGCCTGGCGGCAGCGCCTGGGCCTCGCGGCGGCCGGTCGCATTGCCGCTTTCGCGCCGGGCGCCGTGGGTCCGTCCAAGCGCTGGCCCGCGAGCTACTACGCGGAAGCCGCCAGGCGCCTCGTCGACGCAGGCTTCTCGGTCTGGGTGCTCGGCGGCCCCGGCGAGACGGCGCTTGCAGCCGAGATCGCGGCAGGCTCGGACCGCGTACACGATCTCACCGGCCCTGATCTGCGCAACGCCATACTGGCCATGGCGGCGGCCGATGTCGCAGTATCGAACGACTCGGGCCTGCTGCACGTCGCGGCCGCGCTCGGCACGCCGTCGATCGGCATCTTCGGCCCGACCAGCCCCTGGCACTGGGCGCCACTCAATCCGCTCGCGGCGGTGATCGAGACGCAGACGCAGGTCGATTGCCGGCCCTGCCACAAGCCGACCTGCCGCTACGGCCACCACCGCTGCATGCGCGAAATTCCGGCGGAGCGTGTAGCCGCCGCGGCGCTTGCGGCCCTGGCACCCGGCGCGACTCCGGCCTGAGGTTGCTTGCGCCGCGCGGCCCCCGCGGTTACCACGTCGGCGCATTCCGCACTGCGCGGACGCCGGGGAGCAATCCATGTCGGACCATGACATCGCCGCCGCGTACCTGCGCCGCTCGCTCGATGTGCTCGAGCGTGCCGTCGCCGATCCGGAATTCAGCACGGCAATCTCGGCGATCGCGCAGGCGATCGAAAGCAGCCTGCGCGCCGGCAACAAGGTCATGCTCGCCGGCAATGGCGGCAGCGCAGGCGACGCGCAGCACATCGCGGGCGAATTCCTTTCGCGCTTTCGCTTCGACCGCCATCCGCTGCCGGCGATCGCGCTGACGACCGATTCATCGGTGCTCACCGCTATCGGCAACGACTACGGCTACGAGCAGGTGTTCGAGCGCCAGCTTCGCGGCCTCGGTCGCCGCGGGGACGTGTTCGTCGCGATCTCGACGTCGGGCAAATCGCCGAGCGTGCTCGCGGCGCTACGCGCGGCGCGCGAGATCGGCGTCACCACGGTCGGCTTCACCGGCACGGCGCCCGGCGCCGCCGCAATGCGGCCTCTGTGCGATCACGTACTCGCGGCGCCGAGCGACGACACGCCGCTGATCCAGCAGATGCACATCACGGCGGGACATGCCGTCTGCGAGATCGTCGAGCGGAATTTGTTCCCGCGGAAATAGACTACGGCTTGCCCCATAGCGACCGGTGTAGCGCCTCGATCCCGTCGCGCCGATCGTTGTGAAAATAGGTGATCCCGTGCGCACGGACGATGCCCTCGGCGTCGAGGCCGTGCGCCGCGCCGCTCAAGATGAGCATGTCGGCGCGGAAATCGTCGTAGACGAACGGCTTACCGGCCATGCGACAGATGACCTTGTAGTCGCACGCGACCGGCCCCGGGATAGCAGCGATACGCTTGGCATCCGCGCGCGCGGCCACCGCGTTGACGAAAAACTCGGCCCGATAGGCCGGATCGAACAACACGAGGAACGGCTCGATCCGCAGCGTCGCGACCAGGCGCAGCGCAAGCACCAGCACGATCGTGACGCGCGCGGCCGCGGCGCCGAAGCGACGCGCAAAGACGCCGGCGCCAGCGCGGTCGAACCCCATGCCGAGACCGATCGCAGTCGCAATCACGAGGTCGAACTGGGCATTGTCGAGGATATCCTCGCCGGTCCATTGCGCGAGAAACACCGCGAACGCGATCCCGATGTAGAGAGCCGTGAAGCGCGCGGGAAAAGTCCTGCGTTCGCTCCACGCCCAGATCGCCCAGATCGCGATCGCCGGCAGGATCCATTGCGTACGGCCGATGCCGTGAACCGCGCGCATCAGCCGCCACGGCCGCGGCGTGAGCAGGTTTGCGATGAACACGTCACCATAGATCGCGGCGCAGATCGCCAGGCCGACAGCGGCGGCCGCCGCGCCGATCAGCGTCGGCCGCCACGCGCGCCGCCCGTCGGTGAGCCACAGCCACACGAGTGCCGTCGCCGGCACCGCGACGATGTTGTGCTTCCAGAAGCCCGCCAGCACCATCAACAGGACCGGCGGCTCGGCGCTCTTGCCCGCCTTTGCGCGCGCCAGAAGCCAAGACAGCGCCGCCACCATGATGAACTGACCGGCGAGCTGCGGATCGTTCATGCCGACGAAGCGATTGTACGAACGCGCCATGGTGGCAATGAACCAGATTCCGGCGATCGCCGCGCTCGTGCCGCCACCGCCGAGCTGGCGCACCACGCGCGCGATCAGTGCGCCGAGCCCGATGGTCGCGAAGAGCGACAGCACCCGTCCGACGTACAGCGGATCCCCGAACAGCTTGCCGAGATAGCCCAGCGCATAGAACGACAGCGGCGGATAATTGTTGACGATGAGCGTATCGGGCGAGGGATAGAGCGTGCCGCCGCCTACAGCGGCGTCCGCGTGATAGGCGTTCCAACCCTCGTTTTGCGCGATCTCGATCGGAAACGGGACGCGCCACACGGGCCAGACCAGGAAATACAGCGCAAGCAGTGTCAGCAGCGCGATCTGCGCGCGGGTGCCGAAGCGCGCGAGCAGCGACTTCATCACGTCCCGACCTCGAGCCCATCGAGTGCGGCCAGCACTTCGTCGTGCTCCGGCAGCGTGCCCTTGCGGCCGACGATTGCGATCGGCCCCGATCCCATCGGTCCGGTCAGGCCAGGCTCGCTGCCGACGAAGATGCCGACCAGCGGGACGCGCAGGGCGGCCGCAAGATGCAGGAGCCCGGTGTCGACGCCGACGACAAACCGCGCGCCGGCGACCAGCCGCGCGACCTCATCGAGCGGCCGGCGATCGGGAACGCGCGCGCCCGGTACGCTCGCCGCGATCCGCGCGCTACGTTCACGCTCGGCCTCCGTGCCCCAGGGCACGACCAGCCCGAGGCCACGCGCCGCGAGCGCGCGGCCGAGCGAAATCCAGCCCGCTTCGGACCACTGCTTCGTGACCCGTGCCGTGGCGTGGAGCATGATCGCGTAAGGCGCGTCGGCCGCGCCGGCGATCTTCGCCCGGTTGAGGCCGAAGTCCACGTCCCCACCCGGCGCATAGCCGAGCGCGCGACCTGTCAGCATCCTGTTGCGCTCGATTGCATGCAGGTCGCGACTCACCTGATGCCGGACGTCGTAGAAGCGCGCCGCCAGCGGCTCACGGATGCTGGCGGCGTCGTATCCATGCCGCCGTCCACGTGCAAGCCGGCTGATGACCGCGGAGCGCAACAGGCCTTGTGTATCGATGACCTCGTCATAGGTGCGCGCCCGCGCCGCACGCACGAATGCACGACACTCGCGCCAGGTGGCGCCACGCAGCAACGCGCCGCGCCAACGGCGCGACGCCACCGGCAGCGTCATGTCGACCGCCGGGTGAAGTCGGACCAGCGGCGCATATGCTTCCTCCACGACCCAGGCGAGGTGCGCGGCTGGAAGATGACGGCGCGCCTCGGCGATCGCCGGCATATGGTGAATCACGTCCCCGAGCGACGACGTCTTGATGAACAATATTGTGGCCATGCGAATCTCGCCGCAGCGGTATACAAGTCGCAAAGTCTTCAAGCTACAAGCTTTTTGCGCGTTGCCGCACGATGCCAGAGCGCTGATTTCACTTGAAAAGCCGCGCCCCAACAGGCAATGAACCTGCTCCGATGGATGTTGCGAGGATGCCCGTTTGGCCGGTTCCTTCTTCAGGTCGCTGATCGCCGATCAGGGCGGCACGCGCGCCTTGATTCGCCGGCTGCTCGTCGACCACGCGCTCGTGCATTGGCGGCTGTACGGGACTGCCTTCGTGCTGATGGCGCTCGCCGCGGGCTGCACCTCGATCGCCGCCTACCTGTTCGGCAACATCATCAACGCAGCCTACGTCAATCACGACTTTTCTGCGATCATTGCGCTCGCCGCAATCGTCGTCGGGCTGTTTTCCGTCAAAGGCTTCGCGAGCTATGGTCAGACCGTGATGATGGCGCGGGTCGGCGCCCGCATCGTCGCGCAGAATCAGCGCGCCATGTTCGACAAGCTACTCAACGAGGGGCTCGGCTTCTTCAATACTCACCACTCGACCGAGTTTCTTGCCCGCCTCAATGCCGGCGCCAACTCGGCAAGCGCCGTGATCAGCCTGCTGATCACAGCAGTCGGACGAGACCTCTTCTCGCTGATCGGGCTTGGCACCGTCATGGTGATCAAGGACCCTGTCCTATCGCTCGTCAGCGTGATCGTCATGCCGCCGGCCTTGATCTTCATCCGCAAGCTGCTGCGCCGGATCAACGCCATCGCGATGAACCAGTTCACCGGTGGCGCGCTGATCATGCAGACCATGCAGGAGACCGTCCAGGGCATCCGTATCGTGAAGGCATTCACGCTCGAGGAGCAGATGAAGGCCAAGTTTGGCGCCAGTGTTGCTGGGCTGGAGCACGAGACCGTGAAGATGGCGCGCGTCGCCAATCGCGCCGGCCCGCTGCTCGAGACACTCGCCGGCATCGCGATCGCGATCGGAATGGTCTACAGCGGCTATCGCGTGGTCGTCGGCGGCGCCGCGCCGGGCGCACTGATCGCGTTCATCCTCGCATTCATGCTTGCCTTCGAGCCAGCCAAGAAGCTCGCGAGGCTCAACATCGACCTCAGCAGCAATCTGGTCGGCGTGCGCTTGTTGTTCGAGATCGTCGACCGTCCCGCGACCGAGCCGGTCGACGACGGCCTGCCGCCGCTCGCGCTGACCCAGGCACGCGTCGAGTTCACCAACGTCACTTTCGCCTATCGGCCGGGTGAGCCAGTGCTCAAGGGCATGACGCTGGTGGCCGAGCCGAGCCGCCTGACGGCGCTGGTGGGTCACTCGGGGGGCGGCAAATCCACGGTGCTCAGCCTGCTGCTGCGCTTCTATGACGCGCAGGGCGGCAGGATCACGATCGACGGTCAGGACGTCACCGCGGTCGCGCGTCGCTCGCTACGCCGACAGATCGCCTATGTGGGCCAGGACGTGCGGCTGTTCTCGGGCTCGATCCGCGACAACATCGGGCTCGGCCGGCCCGACGCGACCGAGGCGGAGATCGTCGCGGCGGCCCGCGCCGCCCACGCGCACGACTTCATCACAAGCTTCCCGAAGACCTACGACTCGCCGGTCGGCGAGCAGGGCGTGCAGCTCTCGGGGGGGCAGCGCCAACGCATCGCGATCGCCTGCGCGTTGATCAAGGACGCCCCCATCATCCTGCTCGACGAGGCGACGGCCGCGCTCGATTCCGAATCGGAGAAGCACGTTCAGGAAGCCGTGGCCGAGCTCTGCAAGGGGCGCACCACCATCATGATCGCGCACCGGCTCTCCACCATCATGCACGCCGACCGCATCCTGGTGGTCGAAGGCGGCCAGATCGTCGAGGCCGGGCGGCACGAGGAGCTGCTCCGGCGCGGTGGGCGCTATTCCTCATTCTACCGCTTGCAGCTCCAGCACGACGACGACGCCCTACCGGCCGCCGCCGCGCATTGACGGGGACTGCCCAGATGTCTATTCCGCAGCGATCGTGCGGCGGCCCGCAAGCGCCGCGGCGCCGACCCGCCAGACAAACGCTTTTGATTCACCCGCCAATCGAACGAAGACCCCCATGAGCACCGACGCCAACCGTTACGTCATCACCCCTCCGCCGCAAGCCGCGATCGCGGTCGCAGGAAGCGACAAGGTTTTTCCGGTTCGCCGCATCTGGTGCGTCGGGCGCAATTACGTCGAACACATCCGCGAGATGGGTCAGGACGAGCGTCTGCCCCCGTTCTATTTCGCCAAGCCGGCCGACGCCGTGGTGCCGGACGGCGCCACGGTGCCCTACCCGTCGTTGACCAAGGACATGCACCACGAGGTCGAGCTTGTGGTTGCGATCAAAAACGGCGGCCGCAATATCAAGGTGGACAAGGCGCTCGACAGCATCTGGGGCTATGGCGTCGGCATCGACCTCACCCGGCGCGACCTGCAAATCGCCTCGCGCAACCAGCAGCGTCCCTGGGAGATCGGCAAGGCGTTCGACGGCTCGGCGCCGTGCGGCCCCCTGCGCCCAGCCTCCGAGATCGGCCACCCGAGCAAAGGTCGCATCACCTTAAAGTGCAACGGCAAGATCCGTCAGGACGGCGACCTCAGCCAAATGATCTGGAACACGCCCGAGATCATCGCCAACCTGTCCGGGATGGTCGCACTCGAGCCCGGCGACATCATCATGACCGGGACCCCCTCGGGCGTCGCCGCGACGGTCGCGGGAGACAAGCTCGAATGCGAGATCGAGGGCGTCGGCCGGCTGACGGTGACGATCGGGCCGCCGCTGAAGTAGATCGGCCGCCGCCCCCGGTCCCGCCACCGGCGCGTGCTGCCGCTTTGGCGGGCGTCGCCCTGCGGTTTTTCCGTCGCCCGAGAGGGAAGAAACCGGCTGCTCGGGTGTTAAACCCGACATGGAACCGACCGGCGGCGACGCTTCCAAGATTCCGACCGCGCGCGGGGCGCTTCCTTATGCTTTCCTGGCGGAACTGCCGCGGCAGGGCCGCGGCGGAACGACGCAGCGCGTGCAGGAGGTCATCCGCGAGGCGATCGTCGCGCTCTCTTTTGCGCCGGGCGAGTTCATCCAGAAGGACGCCATCTGCAAGCGGCTCGGTGTCTCGCGCTTCCCGGTCTCCGAGGCGCTAGGCCGCCTGGCGGACGAAGGCTTCGTCGAGATTCTGCCCCAGCGCGGCACCCGCGTGACCCATATCGATATCGCGTCGTGCCGGCAGGCCATGTTCATCCGCCGCGCGCTCGAAAGCGAGGCGATGCGCGTGATTGCGTCACGGGCCCGCGAACCCCTCATCGCGCGGCTGGAGCAGAGCCTCGCGGAGCAGAGGCTCTCGATGGACCGCGGCGACAGTGTCGCCTTCTTCCGCGACGACATCGCGTTCCACGACATTCTGCTGACGGAACTCGGCTACGAACGGGTGCGGGCCGCGGTCGACGCCGCGCGTGGCGGCCTCGACCGCACGCGCGCTTTTCTGCTGCGCACACCGCAGCGCCAGCAACAGAGCTATCTCGAGCACACAAGCATAATGGCTGCGCTGAAAGCCGGTGATCCGGCCGCGGCGCATCGCGCGATGACCGAGCACCTCGATCGCATTCTCAATGAGCTCGAGGCGCACGCCGCCAAAAATCCGCAGATCTTCGCGCCTGAGCCGTGATCGCTCCGTGCCTTCTGCCGGCGCCGAAGCGCCGGCAGAAGGCGTTGCGTCAGTTGAGCAGGCCTTCGGCCTTCATCGCGGCCTGCACTTTCGGCCGCGCCGCGACGCGGTCCACATACGCCTTGAGGTTCGACCACTTCGAGATGTCGATCTCGACCCGCGGCGACCAGCGCAGCACGGTGAACAGGTAGGCGTCGGCCACCGTGAACTTGTCGCCCATCAGGTACTGCTTGCCGGCGATCTGCTTGTCGAGCCAGTCGAAGCGCTTGCCGAGATTCTCCCGCGAGATCGTCTTATAGGCGTCAGGCGTGGTCGGCCGGAAGATCGGCCCGAAGCTCTTGTGCAGCTCCGAGGTGATGAAATTGAGCCACTCCTGCACGCGGTAGCGCTCGATCGAACCGGCCGGCGGAACGAGGCCCGACGCCGGCTTCTGGTCGGCGAGGTACTGCACGATCACCGGTCCCTCGGTGAGCATCTCGCCACTGTCGAGCTGCAGCGCCGGCACTTGGCCCTTGGGATTGACCGTCCAATAATCCTTGCCGGTCTTGGTCTTCTTTTCCTGATTGTTGACCTGCTCGGTCTCGGCCGCGATGCCGGCCTCTTCCAGAACGATATGCGGCGAGAGCGAGCACGCGCCGGGGGCAAAAAAGAGCTTCATCCGATGATCTCCTTTACGGAATGGATTGGAGGACCGCCAACATACTCTGCGCGGCAGCCTCGTGCACCGCGTCTACACTCCCTCTCCCCGCATGGGGAGGGAGCATGACATCGGTTCACAGAACCGTGATACGGCTCGGCGCCAGGGCCGAACAGCGTGATCCGGCTATTTCGCCCGCGGCGGAATCTGGATGAAGTCCGCGATCTGCTCGGGCGTGAGCGGCTTATCGAGGAATTTCAGCGTCACGGCGTCGCGGATCGCGCCGTCGAGATCCGCCATAGCGTCGGTCTGCAGCGCTGCCTTTGGCTGAAACTCCGCCATCGATTGGCGCACCAGATCCTCGTCGATGTGCGTTTTCTTGGCGAAAGCCTTCACGGCGTCCGGACTGGAGTACATCCAGTCGACCGCCTCGCGATAACCCGCCATGAAACGGGCGATCGCATCCTTGTGCGTCTTGAGCGTATTCGCGTTGGCAATCAGCACCCGCACGGTCTGCCCACGCAGCGACGGCACGTCGCTGCCGCGCGCGATGATGCGGATCTTGCCCTCCTTGATCTCCTTCAGGCCGAACGGCGGCGCCGCCCAGCCGATGTCGATCTGCCCGGACATCACCGCCGTTAACGTCCCGGGCGGACTGCCGGTGGCGGTCGGCTTCGCCTTGGCGCCGAGCTCGTTGACGAAGGCGACCACGATGTTGTTCGAGCTCGAGCCGTTGGTCGAATATGCAATTGTATTGCTCGCGGTCGTGTCCTTCAGGCTCTTGATCGGCGAATCCGCCTTTACGTACCAATAGAGGTCGCCGGTGCCCGTGAAGGCGGGCGCGATGATGCGTACCGGCGCGCCCTTCGCCATGGCGCGCAGCACGCCCGCGACCCCGACGCCGCCGCCGAGATCGGCGCTGCCGGAAATCACTGCCTGCACGGTTTCGCCGGCGCCGGCGGTGCCGACGTTGTCCAGGACGATGCCGTGCTTCTTGAAGAAACCGGCATCCTGGCCGAGCGTCGGCGCCTGGTTCTCCCAGTTGTTGATCTGGCCGATCGCCATCTTGAGCGTGTCGTCGGCCGCGGCGGGCAAGGTCGCCAGCGCGAGCGCCCCGGCGATCAGTCCGGCCCCTATGGCAATCCGTTTCATCGTTTCTTTCTCCCTTTGCTCCGGCCGCGTTTGGCGGCTTGTTTGGCTGCCTGCGCCCCGCGTGTCGAGCGTGACGATGAACCCTTGCGGGCCGTCGCGGAAGCGCCCGGCGGCATTCCGCCGCGCCGTGTGAGCCGCCGCGCCCAGTATTCCCAGGTGCGCAGCGGCACGCTCGGGATCTTGTTGATCGCGCCGGCCATCTCGATCTCGCCCGGCGTGAGCATGCCGACCTTGCCCATCTTCTTGCCTTCGCTGAGATAGACCGCGTTGAGGCAGGAGTAGACCGAGCGGAAGACCAGCTCATGCAGGCTCGCGCCGACAACCGTCGCGCCGTGCCGGCGCAACAGGACCATCGAATGAGAACCGAGCGCCCGGGCGAGCGAGGCGCCTTCCTCGGGTTTCACCACCAGCAAATTGGTGTCGCCGAAGTCGTCGAGGCTGTCCCAATACGGCACCGTCGCGCCGATGGTCGCGCCGAGGTGAAAGACCGGCACCAGCGGTTCGCCCGTGATGCAGAACGGCATTACGGCCGGCGCGTGATGGTGGCACACCGCCATCACATCCGGCCGCGCCTTGTAGATTTCGCCATGGATGACGCGCTCGGAATACATCGGCGCAGTCGGCGGCTCGATCGGCGCGGAGTCGAGAGTGAACTCGAGGATATCCGCCGGCTCGATCAGCTCTGGCGAGCGCGAGCGGGGCAGCAAGTAGCGGCCGGGATCGTCCGGATGGCGGACGCTCACATGCCCGAAGGCATCGAGCACCCCCTCGTAACCGAGGATGCGGTTGGCGACGGCGAGCTCATGGCGTGTCTGGGCGAGGGTGTCGGGCACGGAGCGACCTTTCGGCAGGCGATGATGACGCAGCAACAAAGCCGAAAATTCGCCGTCTAGGCAAGCGTGCGCGACCCGACCTAAGGGGCATCGATGTACTCGACGCTGCTCGTCGAGGCAGGGACCGCCAAGCCGTCCTCGCGTAATCCCTCGATGTGGAATCGAATTGCAGAGCGAATTTCCTGTTCGGCGTCCACGACCGCGGCGCCGGTCGCTACGCAGCCCGGCAGGTCAGGCACGTAGGCCGAATAATCGCCTTCCGCCTTTTTCAATGACCATCGCGTAGCGCATCAGCGCTGCTCCTTCAGGGCTGCCTGTTTGAGGAGACTGTTCAGAGAGGACTTTCGGCAACCCGTCACGCGCCCAGTTTTGCTGGGATGCTTGAATTGGCGGTGGCTGCCACGCATCGCGGCAAGGCAACATCCGTCCTGCTCGATCATGCGACCGGCCTCGCGGATTTTCATCGCGAGGCCGTTCGGCCCTACCGCAGATTCCCGCAAAACCGCTGGATCCGCTCGCACGCTTCCTGCACCGTGGTGGTCGCGGTCGCGTACGAGATGCGGAAAGCCGGGCCGGAGCCGAACGGCGTGCCCTGCACCACCGCGACGCCTTCGGCTTCGAGCAGCTCGGTGACGAAATCCTCGTCGGTCGCGAGCTTTTTGCCGGTCGGCGAGGTCTTTCCCATGGTGCCGGCGCAGGACGGGAAGACGTAGAACGCGCCCTCCGGCTTCGGACACACGATGCCGTTCGCCTGGTTGAGCATGGCGACGCAGAGGTCGCGCCGCTCCTTGAAGATCTTGTTGTGCTTCGGGATGAAGTCCTTCGGCCCGTTGAGCGCCTCGACCGAGGCCCATTGCGACACCGCCGACGGGTTCGAGGTCGATTGCGACTGGATCACCGCCATCGCCTTGATCAGCGGCTCCGGGCCGCCCGCAAAGCCGATGCGCCAGCCGGTCATGCAATAGGCCTTCGACACGCCGTTGACGGTCAGCGTGCGCTCGTAGAGCCGCGGCTCGACCTGCGCCGGCGTGAAGAATGCGAAGTCGTCGTAGACGAGGTGCTCGTACATGTCGTCGGTGAGCACCCAGATATCCGGATGGCGCACGATCACGTCGGTCAGCGCCTTGAGTTCGGCCTTGGTGTAGGCGGCGCCGGTAGGGTTCGACGGCGAATTGAGCATCACCCACTTGGTCTTCGGCGTGATCGCCCGCTCGAGCGCCTCGGGCTTCATCTTGAAGCCCGACTCCATGGTGGTCGGAACCTCGACGGGCTGCCCGCCCGCCAAGTTGACCATCTCGGGGTAGCTCACCCAGTACGGCGCCGGGATGATCACCTCGTCGCCCGGATTGATGGTCGCGACCAGCGCGTTGTAGAGCACCTGCTTGCCGCCGGTACCGACCGTGATCTGCGAGGTCGTGTAATCGAGGCCGTTCTCGCTCTTGAACTTGCGCACCACGGCCTGCTTGAGCTCCATGATGCCGTCGACATTGGTGTACTTCGACGCCTTGCCGTCGCGGATCGCCTTGATGGCCGCTTCCTTGATGTTGTCGGGCGTGTCGAAATCGGGCTCGCCGGCGCCGAGGCCGATCACGTCGCGGCCCGCGAGTTTCAGCGCCCGCGCCTTGTCGGTCACCGCGATGGTGGCAGAAGGCTTGATGCGCTTGAGCGAGTCCGCGAGGAAGGCCATGTCGCTATCTCCGGCCGGCCCAGATTCGGGGCCATGCTGCAGTGCGATGTCCTAATGCGGGAGCCCCTATGGGGCAAGGGTCGGGCGGGCGCGACACCCATGAATTTCACTGTCACCGGCGTTCACGTTGGCGTTAGCCAGCGGCGTCGCCCAACCGGTTGAAATGGCCCAGCAGGAACCGCAGCTTTTCCAACACCACGCCGATGCCGTCGAGCCGCTCGGTCAGCCTCCCGGTCGAGACCAGATCGCCCTCGCCCGCCCAGCTCTCCGACACGAGCCGCGCATCCGCGCTGATGCGCAGCGCGCCGATCGCACCGCCCACGCCACCCGAGATCGCGACCGGCTGCCCGATATGGCATGGCGTTGCGGCGACCGGATCGGCGAGGCCGAGCGCGGCCGCGTCCCGATTAAGCGCCTGGTGCAGCACGCGTGCCTGCGCGAGCGTCAGCGCGCAGTCGTCGCGCACGACCGTGAACGGAAAGATGGTCCGCGCCGCAAATTCATCATTGTCTTCGCCGGCGCGACAACTCGCCTCCGCGGTCAGCAGGCGAAGCTCCGGGTAGCGCGCCAGGTGCCGCACGGCGGCGGCCGCGAACTCGGCAAGGGCCAATCGGCGAAACAGTTCCGGGACCGCGAAATAGGCCCCGATCTCCACGACGGCTGCCCGCCAGCGCAGCGCCTGCCCGACATTCGCCCCGGCAGAGAGCCGGGCGCGGATCAAGGCAAAGCACGCCGGCCAGTCATCGCGCATCGTGTAATCGGCAAGCCCTGCCGGAACCTCCGCGATCCGCCCGACCGCGGTGCGCAGCGCGTCCGGAACAAGCAGCGCGCCGCACAAGGGCGGGCCGGCAAAGAATTTCGAACCGGTGATCACCACCAGAAATCCCTGGTCGAGATACCAGGCAAGCCGCGTGCGGCTGAGCCTCGCCTGACAGGCATCGACCACGACCTGCACGGCGCCGGGTGCGAGCGCGCAGATCTCGTGCAGGCACGCCGAGCTCGGACCGGTGCCGCCGAGCTTGGAATGGTCCATCGCGTGCAGCACCACGCCGTTGCCGGCCGCAACGGCCTCCTCGGCCGCCGCGGCGACCTCGGCATCGATATCGGCGACCGGCCGCGCGCGGCCTTGCGTGTCGCGCGCGGCAACGCAGACGGTCGCACAGGCCACGCCCGCGATGGGCGCGCCTGACACGACCTGCCGGCCGCTCGATGCCGCGCCTGCAAAGTGACGCCCGCCCGCGGCAGCCGGCACGCCATTCCCGCTCTCGTCGGCGGCCACGACGATACTGGTCACCGGCCGGCGCTGCAGCCCGCGGGCAAGAAAGAGCGCGAGCAGCGCGCCGTCGGTGCCGGACGGCGACAGCACCACCTCGGCATCGGACAGGTCGAAGGCGCGGCGGATCGCGCCGCGCAATTCATCCGCGACGTCGGAAAATGCCGCCGCGAAGCGCCCGCGCTCGCGCGCGCTCGCCAGCCGCTCGAACGTGGCACGCGCCGCCGCATAACCGCGCGGCGAGATCGTGCTGGCAGTCGAGGACGACAGGCTGATCTCATCCGGGCGCGGCCACGGCCGCGCACCATAGGCATTCATCCAGGTCTCTGGGTCGAGGGCAAGCCGCGCATCGCCGCCTGCGGTCAGCGCAGCGTCGAGTGCATCGTCCGCCGGACCGGGCTCCGCCGGCGCGGATCGATCCGCCCGCAATGCGTGGTCCAGCCTCATCGCGGATTGCTTTCGATGCCGATCGCCCGAAGTGCCCGACATGCATGCCAGACCAATGAGATTAACGCGGTGTTAACGACGCCGGCCGAAACATGCGGGACACCCGGATATTCGGCATGCCCCCGCCTCCCGCCGCGCCTCATCTCGATCCCGACGACTGGGAGGCGTTTCGCGCCGCGGGCCGCCGCGCCCTCGACGACATGATCGATTTCCTCAAGACCGTGCGCGAGCGCCCGGTCTGGCAGCCGGCGCCGTCCGCGGTCGCACGCGAGTTCCGCCAGCCGCTGCCGGCGGCCGCGCAGGAGCTCGACGCGGTGCTCGCCGATTTCGCGTCGCTGATCCGCCCCTACGCGACCGGCAACCTGCACCCGCTGTTCATGGGTTGGGTGCACGGCGCCGGCACGCCCGTCGGCATGATCGCCGAGATGCTCGCGGCCGGGCTCAACGCCAACTGCGGCGGGCGCAATCACATTGCCCTCGACGTCGAGCGCCAGATCGCGGCATGGGCCGCCGGGTTGTTCGGCTTTCCGCCCGAGGCCTCGGGCGTGTTCGTCACCGGCACCTCCGCCGCCAATCACCTCGCGCTGCTGGTCGCGCGCAATGCAAGCCTCGGCGACGATGTGCGGCGCGCCGGCCTCCGCGACGGTCACGCGCAGCTTGCCGCCTACACGTCGGCGGAAGCGCACGGCTGCATCAAGCAGGCCATGGAGATGGCCGGCGTCGGCTCCCGGTTCCTGCGCGCGATCCCGGTCGATGAGCGCGGCGCCATGCGCACGGATGCGCTTGCCGAGACGATCGCGGCCGACCGTGCGCACGGCCTGCGGCCGTTCTTCGTCGCCGCGACGGCCGGCACGGTCAACACCGGCGCGTTCGACGATCTCCCAACGATCGCCGATGTCTGCGCGAAGGAGAAGCTCTGGTTCCACGTCGACGGCGCCTTCGGCGCGCTTGCCACGCTTGCGCCGTCGCTGCGGCCGCTGCTCCGCGGCGTCGAGCGCGCCGACTCGATCGCCTTCGACTTCCACAAATGGGCGCAC
>DASXCK010000525.1:0-3327 GCA_036491235.1 Xanthobacteraceae bacterium
AGTACGGCCAGTCTTGCCTACGCGCAGCGCAAGACGCGCGCGCTCGATCTGCCCATCCGCTACGCGCAGGCCGACATCCTCCGGCTCGGAGAGATCGGCCGCAGCTTCGACCTCATCGAGGCGAGCGGCGTGCTGCATCACCTCGCTGACCCGTGGGCTGCCTGGCGTATCCTGCTTTCGCTGCTGCGCCCCGGTGGCGTCATGGCGGTCGGCCTCTACAGTCGGCTCGCCCGCGCCGGGATCAACGCGACGCGCGCTTTCGTTGCCGGGCATGGTTATCGGGCGACGGCGCAGGATATACGGCTTGCCCGCCAGACCATCCTGGCGTTCCCGGAAGGGACGCCGGGCCACGAGATGCGTCGCCTCGGCGATTTTTACGCGATGAGCGAATGTCGCGATCTCCTGTTCCACGTCCAGGAGCATCAGGTCACGATTCCGCAGATTGCCGACTTCCTGGCCGAGCAGGAGCTGCAGTTTCTCGGCTTCGAGGTCGACGCGCGCGTAGCCGCGGTTTATGCGCAGCGCCACCCGCGAGATCCGGCGAAGCTCGATCTCGCGTGTTGGCACGAGCTCGAGGCCGAGTCGCCCCGCTTGTTTACCGGGATGTATCAGTTCGCCGTGCAGAAGCGCTGAGCGGGCGTGCTATATCGCGCGCTCCGCGCGTTGCGCCTTGTCGCACGCGGCGATGAAATCCGCGATACGCGCGATCGTGTCGGCCTCGGCGAGCAGCGGTGCATGTCCCTGGTCGGGAATCTCCAGCACCGTGGTGGCACGCCGGCGCGCCTGCATGGCCGCGAGCGTCGCGGCCGACAGGATATCGGAATTGGCGCCGCGGATCACCATCATGGGGACGTTTGCGAGGGCGTCGAATTGCGGCCACAGCGCCGGCAGCGGCTGGTCCAGCGGGAGGGCGCCAAGTCCCTCCGCGAGGCGCGGGTCGTAGGCGAGCGCCAGGCCTCCGTCGCGCTCGCGCCACGTGCGGTGCGCCGAGGCGAGCCAGTCGGTTTCGCCGAGCCTGGGAAACTGGGGCCCGAACAGGCGGCGAAGCGTTTCGGCGCCTTCCGCGAAAGTGGCCGGCTGCGGCAGCTTGCCGACATAGCTCTTGATGCGCATCAGCCCTTGCGGCTCGATCACCGGGCCGATGTCGTTGAGCACGACACCCGCGATTGCGGTCGGACGAACAGTGGCCAGCGCCATCGCGATAAGGCCGCCGCGCGAGGTGCCGACAAAAACCGCGGATTCGACGGCGCGTGCGGTGAGCACCGTGACGAGGTCGCCGAGCTCGACCGGGATCGAGTAGCGGCTGGGGTCGGCGTCGTGATCGGAGAGCCCGCGGCCGCGGTAGTCGAGCGCGAGCACGCGCCGCGGATGGTCCGAGTCCCGGGCGAGCGCCGCAGCGAGCGGGTCGAAATCCGCCGTGGTGCGCGCGAGACCCGGCAGGCAGACGACCGGCAGGGCGCGGGCGGTGCGTTCGCCGTATTCGCGCACATGCAAACGAAGCCCGTCCTGCGCGGTGACGAAATGGTCGGCAGCAGCTGTCATGGGCGTTGTCGTCGGAGCGGGGGAGGGCGGCTCAGCCGCCGCTCATTCCGCCGCCAGCCCGCGACGAAGATCGGCTTCGATCTGGAGGCGGGCGCTGCCGGCGAAGCGCGCGCGATAGACCTGCAGGTTCTCCAGGATGCGCTCGACATAGTTGCGGGTCTCGGAGAAGGGGATGCGCTCGACCCAGTCGATCGGATCGACGCGCGGGTCGCGCGGATCGCCGTAACGTTCGATCCACTCCCTCACGCGGCCGGCGCCTGCGTTGTAGCCCGCGAAGGCGAGGATGTAGGAGCCGCGGTAACGCGCGATGTCGTCGCCGAGCTCGGCGGCGCCCATCTGCGTGTTGTAGACGTTGTCGTGCAGCAGGCGGTTGACATCGAACGAGACGCCGAATTTCTTGGCAATGTAGCGGCCGGCCTCCGGCGTGACCTGCATCAGGCCGAGCGCCTTGGCGCTCGAGACGGTGCGCGGGTTGAACGCGCTCTCCTGGCGCGCGATCGAGTAGACGATCGCGGGCTCGACTTGCGGTCCGATCGCGCTGTAGTGCGGGAGCCCGCCGACCGGGAACGCATATTCGTCGAACGGCAGGCCGCGGCCGAGCGCGATCTTGCCGATCAGCAGCACCGAGCGGGCGTCGTTGTGACGCTCGGCGATCTCGGCCAGCATCGCGAGCGCAGCCTGATCGGTCGACTTGTCCGCGAGATCGGCGACGAAGATGGCGACGAGGTCGCGCGCTTCGATCGCATAGAGCAGCTCGGCGGCGCGCACCACCTCGAGCCGCGCAACCGCGGCGTGTCGGTCGCCGCTCGCCCTGGGCGGCGGCGCGAAAGCGAGCTCGCCGCGCCCGAGGCGGGCACGCGCGAGCTGTCCGTAATAGGCGGTGGAGTAGCGGGCGGCGGTCTCGTAGGCGGCGCGGGCCTCGCGCGGCTTGTTCTCGGCCTCCGCGGTGCGGCCGAGCCAATATCCGGCGCGCGAGATGGTGATCGGGTTGGCGTTGCCCTCGGCAACGCGGACGAAATGCCGCTCGGCGAGCGCGGGCTGACGCAGGAAGCGCAACGCGATCCAGCCGGCCGTGAACTCGCGCTCGGCGCGGTAGTTGTCCTTGGACGGAACGGCGGCGTCGCGCACGACCGCGTAAGCGGTCCTGGCGTCGCCGGCGTCGAGCAGCTTGCGGGCGACCAGGCGACGCTCGATCCACCACTCGTCGGTGTCGCGCAACTCGGCCGGGTCGCGCGGCGCGCCGAGCATCACGGCGCCGGCTTCGGCGATCTTGTCGTGCTGGCGCAGCCAGCGAATCTGGGCAAACAGGTAGCCGGCGTCGCGCCGCGCCTCGACTGGCACGTCGTCGAGCAGCGCCTTGGCGTTGTGTGCATTGACCATGACGGCGATGCGCGCCTTGGCGATTGCGGGCTGGTCGCCGCCGAGCCGTCGCGCCGCGCGCAGCCCTGTGTCGAAATCGTCCTTGGTGTAGAGGCTGCGGTCCATGCGCGCCTTCTCGTCGGCGCGCGTCAGCAACCCGCCGAAAATCTCGAGCGCCTGGCCCTCGAAGTCCTGCGAGAACTCTTCATCCCGCCAAGCGGCGCGCGCGTAGGCCTGCGCGCCGGCGCGATCGCCATCGTTGAGCAGCGCGCGCGCGAGCGCGAAATGGCCTTTGGCGCTGAGCGGCTTGGTGCCGGCGAAGTAGGCCCGTACGGTCGCCGACGGCGCGCGCTCCTGCCACAACATCGCTTCGGCGCGGCGGCGGAGCGTGACGATGCTCGGCCAGCCGGGGTTGGCGGTAATGAA
>DASXCK010000526.1:0-6284 GCA_036491235.1 Xanthobacteraceae bacterium
AAATCTCCGAGCTGATGACCAAGGATCGCCTCGTGACCGTGCGCGAAAGCGTCGGTCAGGAGGAGGCGAAGCGGCTCTTGCACCAGCACCGTATCGAGAAGCTCCTGGTGGTCGACGCCAACTATCGCTGCGTCGGGCTGATCACCGTCAAGGACATCGAGAAGGCCGTCGCCAACCCCAATGCCTGCAAGGACGAGCAGGGCCGGCTGCGGGTCGCCGCCGCCACCACGGTCGGTGAGGCCGGGTTCAGCCGGACCGAGCGGTTGATCGAGGCGGGCGTCGATCTCGTCGTCGTCGACACCGCGCATGGCCATTCAAAATACGTGCTCGCCGCGGTCTCGCGCATCAAGAAGCTCTCCAACCGCGTGCAGGTCGTCGCCGGCAATATCGCGACCAGCGACGGCGCGAAGGCGCTGATCGACGCCGGCGCCGACGCCATCAAGGTCGGCATCGGGCCGGGCTCGATCTGCACCACCCGCATCGTCGCGGGCGTCGGCGTGCCGCAGCTCACCGCCATCATGGATGCGGTCGAGGCGGCACGAAAGAGCAAGACGCCGGTGATCGCCGACGGCGGCATCAAGTACTCGGGCGATCTCGCCAAGGCGCTCGCGGCCGGCGCCGACTGCGCCATGGTCGGCTCGCTGCTCGCCGGCACCGACGAGACGCCGGGCGAGGTGTTTCTCTTCCAAGGCCGCTCCTACAAGAGCTACCGCGGCATGGGCTCGGTCGGCGCGATGGCGCGCGGCTCGGCCGATCGCTATTTCCAGCAGGACATCAAGGACTCGCTCAAGCTCGTCCCCGAGGGCATCGAGGGCCAGGTGCCCTACAAGGGCCCGGTCGCCAACGTGCTGCACCAGCTCGCCGGCGGCTTGCGCGCCGCCATGGGCTATGTCGGCGCAAAGGATCTGGCCGAGCTGCACGAAAAGGCGGAATTCGTGCGAATCTCGGGCGCTGGTCTGCGCGAAAGCCACGTGCACGACGTGACGATCACCCGCGAGAGCCCGAACTATCCCAGCCGGGCCTGATGTCGGCTGGCCTATTTTCTCCGCCATAATAGTTGCGAATGGAACTTCGTGGCCTCCATGCAACACCTGCTCGCCAACTGCCTGTGAATGGCGCAAAACCGTACGAACCTATTGCACCGCTGCGGTCTCTCGGTATGGTTGTGAGTAGTGGGGCAGACAAATTTGGCAAGGGGGCAGTTAATGCTCAAGACGACAATCACGGGTTTCGCGATCGCCGCGACCGCTCTCGCAATGACGGCGGCGCAAGCAGCCGATCTCCCGGCTCGCCCGATGTACACCAAGGCCGCCCCGGCGGTTGAAATGTTCAACTGGACCGGCTTCTACATCGGCGCCAACATCGGCTACAGCTCGGGCCGCACCCATTTCAGCGGTATCGGATCGGCGGACCTCACCGGCGTCATCGGCGGCGGCCAGATCGGCTACAACTGGCAAATCCCGGGCGGCCCATGGGTGTTCGGCGTCGAGGTTGACGGTCAGGGCTCCAGTGAGGATGACAGCGGGACTTTTGGTGGCGTCACGCTGACCGACTCGCTCCCGTGGTTTATGACCGCGCGCGGTCGCATTGGCTACTTGGTCACGCCGATGATCATGCTCTACGGCACGGGCGGCGCCGCGATTGTCGACCACAAGTTCACGGCTGCGGCGGGTGGTGCCAGCATTAGCTCGGAAGACACCCGTCTCGGCTGGACGGCCGGCGCCGGCATCGAAGGCATGCTCAACCGCAATTGGTCGTGGAAGGTCGAATACCTGCACCTCGACACCGGCAGCTTCGGCAGCAACGTGCTGGGAGTCTTGCCGATCAACTTGCACGTGACCGACGAGATCGGCCGCGTGGGTGTCAACTATCACTTCTAAGCTTATCGCATCCAAATCCGAGGAAGCCCCGGCTCGCGCCGGGGCTTCTTTCGTTTTGGTAGGTTGAGGGAAGCGAAACCCATCATCTATGCGTCGGGCGTGAACCTGATGGGTTTCGCTGCGCTCAACCCATCCTACGACGACTACAACGACAAACGGGCGCCTCTCACAAACCAAGCTCGCGCTGCTCGGGCGGATAGATGATGCGGCCCGCGCCGTCCGGTTGCGCCGATTCGGTCATCCGCGCCGGCTCGATCTTTCCCGCGCCTAAGATGTGCAGCACGGTCTCGCCCGCGGCCAGCAGATAATCCGAGATGATTCGGCGGTGGCAGCGCCACCACACGGTTTCGGCGCACATGATGGCGCAGCGCTGGGCGTGGCCGATCTCGCGCAGATGCGCGAGGCCGGCGCGAAAATCCTCGCTCATGGCGTAGTCGGCATAGTTGTGGAAGCTGTCGTTCTCCCAGAACGCATTTATGTCGCGCGGCACCTCGCGCTTCTTGCCGCGCAGGCCGCCGAGCGCCGCGACGTGCTCGTAGCCGATCCCGGACGGCGCCAAGCTTGCGGGCAGCGTCTCGCGGTTGAATTGCGGATTGGTGCGCGAGCGCGGCACGGTGCGCACGTCGACGATCAGCGTCGCGTCTGCCGCGCGCAGCAGGGCGACGAATTCCTCGAGCGGGTGCGTCGAGTGGCCGATGGTGTGGAAGGGCAGGGGCATGTGACGGAGCCGCCCTCAATCCGCCGGCCGCGCCGATTCGGTGAGCTTGCGCCGCAGACTGCGCATCTCCTCGAAGCGTGCGCTGGCGTCGCGCATGACGGCGACGATCCCGGTCATGCGGCCGGCGCCGTCGCGCAGCATCACGATGGTGAACTCGATCGACACCGTGGCGCCGTCCCGGCGCGTCGCCGGGACCGAAAGGAGCTCGCCGGCGCCATAGCGGCTCTCGCCCGTCTCCATCGTCCGGCGGTAGCCGTTCCAGTGGCGCTGGCGCAACCGTTCGGGGATGATCAGGTCGAGCGATTGGCCGAGCGCCTGGCTTTCCGTGAACCCGAAAATGCGCGTGGCGCCCGGATTCCACAGGCGGATGATCCCGTCGCGGTCGGCCGCGACGATCGCATCGGACGGCGCGGACAGGATCGCCTTGGCAACGAGGTCGGGATCGATCATGCCTCACGATATGGTCGCGCGAACGCGTGCGCTCAAGGCCGCAGACCTATCCAGCTCGTCATGCCCGGCACCCGGGTCCGGCCGGCCCGAGTGTAGGCTCTTGTACCGGGCATCCACGTCTTGGCGATATGGCAAGAAAGACCTGGATGGCCGGGACAAGCCCGGCCATGACGATGCGGAGCAATTCGCGCGTGCGATCAACTCAGTCGTAGCGCTTGGCCTGCCTCGGGCTCTCAGGAAGCTGGCGCCTTCCGCGCCACCCCGTATGATCGGGACCGTACGAGTCATTTGGGGAGCGCAAGCTCATGGTGCGGACATCATCGGCCCTCGCGCGAGCCGCGATCGTGCTCGCAGTCATCGCGGCATCGGGCGCGGCGGCGCAGACCGATCACGGTACCGGCGCCGCGCAGACTTATCACGGTACCGGCCTGGTGCGGGCCGTGCTGCTGCGGGTGCATCGGCTCATCGTCGACTCCGAGGCAATTCCAGGCTACATGGCGGCGATGCAGATGAGCTTCCCGGTCGAGCCTGCCGGTCTGCTCGACGGGGTTGCGCGCGGCGACAAGATCGAATTCGACATCGACGGAAAGACCGCGACGATCACGCGCATCAAGGTGATCGGCGCCGGGAAGTAGTTGCCGGTCGCATCCTTCCGCCTTCGCGCTTCGAGCTACGGGCGGACAACTCGACACGCCCGCCGTTGCAAATGGCGGCCATCCACCCACTTTACGGCGGTCTCGCCGCAGGGAACCCAATGACGATCCAAGCCGTGTTGCTGCCGCTGTTCGTCCAGGTCGCGCTGACGTTCGCGATCGGGTTCTGGATGGCGGGCGGCCGCGTGATGGCGATCCGCTCGCGCGCCGTGCGCATGCGCGACATCGCGTTGCGCGAGCCGAACTGGCCGCCGCGCCTCATGCAGCTGCAGAACGCGTACCTCAATCAGTTCGAGCTGCCGGTCCTGTTCTACGTCCTCACCATCCTGGTGCTGTTCACCAAGACCGCCGACCTCCTGTTCGTCGTGCTGGCCTGGGTCTTCGTTGTCCTGCGCCTCGCGCACGCCTATGTGCATGTCACCAGCAACTACGTCTCGCATCGCGGCCCGCTGTTCATCCTCGGCGCGATCGTGCTGTTCGTCATGTGGGTCATTTTCGCGCTGCGCATCCTGCTGAGTATCTGATCGCAAATGACGCCATCCGCCCGTCTCTCCGCCGCCATCGAGGTGATCGCCGACCTCGACGCCCGCCGCCGTCCGGCGGCGGATGCGATCAAGGACTGGGGCCTTTCGCATCGTTTCGCCGGCTCGGGCGACCGCGCCGCGATCGCGGGCCTCGTCTACGACACGCTGCGGCGCCGCGCTTCGGCCGCGTACCTCATGGGCGACGACACGCCGCGCGCGCAGGCGCTCGGCATGCTGCGGCTCGAGCGCGGGCTCGATCTCGCGGCGATCGCCGGCCTCGCCGACGGCGGCCGCTTTGCGCCGGCGCCGCTCAGCGAGGGCGAGGCCGAGGTGCTCGGCGCCGGCACGCTCGACAATGCGCCGCCGCATGTGGCGGGCGACTATCCGGCGTGGCTCGATCCGCATCTCGCGCGCGTCTTCGGCGATGCGCGGGCCGCGGAAGGCGCCGCGCTCGCCCGTCGTGCGCCGCTCGACCTGCGCGTCAATACGCTCAAGGCCGATCGCGACAAGACCGCGGCGGGTCTGAAAGCTCTCAACGCCGCGCCGGCGCGCTGGTCGCCCTGGGGCGTGCGCATCGTGCTCGCGCCGGATTCGAAGAATCTCGCGATCCATTCCGAGCCGGCCTTCCTCACCGGCCTGATCGAGGTACAGGACGAGGGGTCGCAGCTTGCGGCCCTGCTCGCCGGCGCCGAGCCCGGCCAGCAGGTGGTCGACCTCTGCGCCGGCGCCGGCGGCAAGACGCTGGCGCTCGCGGCGCTGATGGAGAACCGCGGTCAGATCTATGCGACCGATCTCGACAAGCGGCGCCTGGCGCCGATCCACAAGCGTCTGGAACGTGCCGGCGTGCGCAACGTGCAGGTCCACACCCCGCACGGCAAAGAGGACCTCCTCGCCGACCGGCACGGGCAGGCGGACCTGGTGCTGATCGACGCGCCTTGCACCGGGATCGGCACCTGGCGGCGCAACCCGGACGCCAAGTGGCGCGTGCGGCCGGGCGCGCTCGAGATTCGCACCAGGGAGCAGGCGGCCGTGCTCGACCGCGCCGCGCCCCTGGTCAAGCCCGGCGGCCGCATCGCCTACATCACGTGCTCGCTGCTCGCCGAGGAGAACGCCGACCAGGTGCGCGCCTTCCTGGGCCGTCACCCGGCGTTTGCGGTGGTGCCGGTGGCCGAACTGCTGGCGCCGCTCGGCGAGCGCGCGCTGATTTTTCGCCAGGCCGTGCTGGTGTCGGCGGAGGGCCTGCAGATGACGCCGCGGCGGACCGATACGGACGGGTTTTTCGTGAGCGTGATGGTGAAGCGCTAAGCACTGCGCCTGCGCTCTTCACCCTCCCCTGCAGGGGAGGGTGAAGGGGCCATACACAGCCCACCCCCGTTTCGGTTGCAGCATCCTCCTCGAATCGCTACTTGCTGTCCATGACGGACCCCACCGCGAATCACGACAAAGTCCTCATCGTCGATTTCGGCTCGCAGGTCACCCAGCTCATTGCCCGCCGGGTGCGCGAGGAGAAGGTCTATTGCGAGATCGTGCCGTTCCAGCACGCCGAGCGCGCCTTCAAGGAGATGCGCCCGAAGGCCGTGATCCTGTCGGGCGGCCCGGCCTCGGTGCTGGACCAAAACGCGCCGCTTGCGCCCGCCGCGATCTATGACGCCGGCCTGCCGGTGCTCGGCATCTGCTACGGCGAGCAGGCGATGGCGCAGCAGCTCGGCGGCGAGGTCGAGGGCGGCCATCACCGCGAGTTCGGCCGCGCCGAGATCGAGATCAAGAAGCCCTCGGCGCTGTTCGAAGGCATCTGGCACGTCGGCGAGCGCTATCCGGTGTGGATGAGCCACGGCGACCGCGTCACCCGGCTGCCGAAAGGATTCGACGTGATCGGCACCTCGCCGAATGCGCCGATCGCCATGATCGCGGACGAGAAGCGCAAGTTCTACGCGACCCAGTTCCACCTCGAGGTGATGCACACGCCGCACGGCGCGGCACTCTTGCGCAACTTCGTGCGCCGCATCGCGGGCTGCCGCGGCGACTGGACCATGCGCGCCTTCAAGGAGGAGGCGATCGA
>DASXCK010000527.1:0-14507 GCA_036491235.1 Xanthobacteraceae bacterium
TACCGGATCGTCAAGCACGTGGGCAATTATGGCGAGGTGTTCGAGCGCAACGTCGGGCAGGGCTCGCCGCTGAAGATCGCCCGCGGCCTGAACGCGCTGTGGACCAAGGGCGGCATCCAGTACGCGCCGCCGATCCGGTAATCGCCGACAACGCGGGAGCGGACCATGGCGAGCGTGTCGGCGAGCGGGCCGCCGAAGGTCCCGCTCCTGCGCGATCCACGCGTCCGCAACATCCTCTGGCAGGTGCTTCTGTGTCTGCTGATCGCCGGCCTGGTGGCGCTGCTCGCCTATGAGGCGGGGATCAACCTCCAGCGCGCGCACGTCGCCTCGGGATTCGGCTTCTGGAACCAGCCGGCCGGCTTCGACATCAGCCAGACGCTGATCGACTACTCGTCGAGCGCCTCGACCTACGGGCGGGCGTTCTGGGTCGGCCTCGTCAACACGCTGGTCGTCGCCGCGATCGGCATCGTGCTTGCCACCATCGTCGGCTTCGTGATCGGCATTGCGCGGCTCTCGACCAATTGGCTGGTGGCGCACCTCGCGGCCGGCTATATCCAGCTCATCCGCAACATACCGCTGCTGCTCCAGCTCCTGTTCTGGTACAACGCGGTGCTCAAGGCGCTGCCGGATTTCAGCCAGAGTGTTCATCTGCCGGGCGGCGGCTATCTCAACAATCGCGGGCTCTATCTGCCGTCCGCCGACTTCGGCGGCGGCGGCGAGATCATCCTGGCGGCGTTCGGGCTGGGTATCGTCGGTGCGATCGCGATGGTCGTCCTGGCGCGCCGGCAGCGGGTCGCGGCCGGCGTCGCGACGGGGATCGCGGTCGTACTCCTCGTCGGTCTTCCGGTGGTCGCGGCGCTGGCGAGCGGGACGCACGTGACCTTTGCGTTCCCCGAGAAGAGCCGATTCAACGTGCGCGGCGGCACCGAGGTGATCCCCGAGCTCGTCGCGCTGGTGACGGGCCTCGTCGTCTACACGGGCGCGTTCATCGCCGAGACGGTACGCGCCGGACTGATGGCTGTGCCGCGCGGCCAGCTCGAGGCCGCGCAGGCGCTGGGCCTCTCGCGGCTGCTCACCCTGCGCCACGTGGTCGTGCCGCAGGCGATGCGCGTGATCATCCCGCCGCTCACCAGCCAGTATCTCAACCTGACCAAGAACTCCTCGCTCGCGGTGGCGATCGGCTATCCGGACCTCGTGCAGATCTTTACCGGCACCGTGCTCAACCAGACCGGCCAGGCGGTCGAGATCGTCGCGATCACGATGGTGGTCTACCTGGTCATCAGTCTCGCGACCTCGTCCCTGATGAACGTCTACAATGCGCGCATGGCGCTGCGGGAGCGCTGAGCCATGGCTGACGTGGCGGTCGTCGGAACCGAACATTCGCCAGCCTTCGTGCGCACGACGCCGACGCCGAGCGCGCCGCCGCCGTTCGCATCGACGGGCTGGATCGGGTGGGCGCGCGCCAACCTGTTCGGGACGCCGTTCAACGCGGTTTTGACCGTGCTGGCGATCCTCCTGTTCGTATGGGCGGTGCCGCCGCTCGTGCGTTTCCTGCTGATCGACGCGGTGTGGAGCGGGACCGATCGCCAGGCGTGCCTCGAGACCGCGGCGCGCCCCGAGGTCGGCGCCTGTTGGGCGTTCGTGCGAGAGAATCTGGCCTATTTCACCTACGGATCCTACCCGATCGGGGGGCGCTGGCGGGTCGACGTGTTCTTCGCGATGCTCGCGTTCGGGACGGGCTGGCTCCTGTGGCTCGACGCGCCGCGCCGCGGGCTCGGCGCGCTTTATTTCTTCGGCATCTTCCCGATCGTCTCGTTCTTCCTGCTGTACGGGCTGCCGCCGCTCGGACTAGAGATCGTCGATACCTCGCTCTGGGGCGGCATGCTCGTCACGGTCGTGGTCGCCGTCGTCGGCATCGTGGTGTCGCTGCCGCTCGGCATCCTGCTCGCGCTCGGCCGGCGTTCGCACATGCCGGCCGTGAAGATCGTCTCGGTGTTCTTCATCGAGGTCGTGCGCGGCGTGCCGCTGATCACGGTGCTGTTCATGGCGAGCGTGATGCTGCCGCTGTTTCTTCCGCCCGGATGGCCGCCCGACAAGCTCGTCCGCGCGCTGGTCGGCGTCGCGCTGTTTTCGTCGGCCTACATGGCCGAGGTCGTGCGCGCGGGCCTGCAGGCGATCCCGAAAGGGCAGTGGGAGGCATCGAGCGCGCTCGGCCTCGGCTACTGGCAGGCGCTGCGCTTCATCATCCTGCCGCAGGCGCTGCGCATCACGATCCCGAACATCCTCAACAGCTATGTGGCGCTGTTCAAGGACACCACGCTGGTGTTCTTCGTCGGCCTCTTCGACTTCGTGCGGACGATCGAGACGCGGCGCGACGATCCGATGTGGGCGACGCCGGTGACGAGCGCGAGCGGCTATGCGTTCGCGGCGCTGGTCTACTTCGTCTGCTGCTATTCGATGGCTCGCTATGCGACCAGCATCGAGCGTAGGCTCGGGCGCAGCGAGCGGCGCTGAACGAGCACGAGTCACGGGAGACACAAGCGATGGCGACCGTGGAAGCCGGTGACGTCAAGATTGCGACCCGTTCGGCGAGTGGCGAGACCGCGGTCGCGATCCGCGGACTGCACAAGTGGTTCGGCGAGTTCCAGGTGCTGCGCGACGTCGATCTCACGCTGCGGCGCGGCGAACGCATCGTGGTGTGTGGTCCGTCGGGTTCGGGAAAGTCCACATTGATACGCTGTATCAACGGGTTGGAGCAGTTTCAGCAGGGCGAGCTGGTGGTCGACGGGATCTCGCTCGGCAACGACGTCAAGGCGCTCGCGCAGGTGCGGCGCGAGGTCGGCATGGTGTTTCAGCAGTTCAACCTCTTCCCGCACCTGACCGTGCTGGAGAACTGCACGCTCGCGCCGATCAACGTGCGCAGGATGCCGCAGAAGCAGGCCGAGGAAGTGGCGCTGCGCTTCTTGAAGCGCGTGCGCATCCCCGAGCAGGCGGACAAGTATCCGGGTCAGCTCTCCGGCGGCCAGCAGCAGCGCGTCGCGATCGCGCGGGCGCTGTGCATGAACCCGAAGCTGATGCTGTTCGACGAGCCGACCTCGGCGCTCGACCCCGAGATGGTCAAGGAGGTGCTCGACACCATGGTGCAGCTCGCCGTGGACGGCATGACCATGATCGTGGTGACGCACGAGATGGGATTTGCGCGCCAGGTCGCCGACCGCGTCGTGTTCATGGACGCGGGTCAGATCGTCGAGATCAACACGCCCGAAGAATTCTTCAATCACCCGCAGCACGAGCGGACGAAGCTTTTTCTCAGCCAGATCCTGAAGTAGGCAAGAAGACCAGGTCATGGCGGGCTTGTCCCGGCCATCCACGTCTTTTGTTCTGGCAAAGACGTGGATGCCCGGCACAAGGCCGGGCTTGACGGATCAAGGCATTATGGGCGGGCTATTTCGCCCCGGTCGCGACCGGCAGGTCGGCGCGCGCGCCCCATTCCGACCACGAGCCATCATAGAGGCGCACCGGCGGCTTGCCGAGCGCATCGAGCGCAAGCCACAGCACCGCGGCCGACACGCCCGAGCCGCAGCTCGTGATCACCGGCTTGTCGATGTCGACGCCGCCGGCGGCAAAGACCTGGCGCAGCCGGTCGGCCGGCAGCAGCTGGCCGTTCTCCACCAGCGATGCGTAGGGCACATTGAGCGATCCCGGCATGTGGCCCGAGCGCACGCCGTGACGCGGCTCGGCCGCTTCGCCGCGAAAGCGCTCGGCCGGGCGCGCGTCGACCACCTGTGCGGACTTCGCGTTCAGCGCCTGCTGAACGTTGGCGAGCGTCGCGACGATATCGGCGGGCGTGCGGGTGACGAAGTGGCGGCGCGGGCGCGTGAACACGCCTTGCTCGAGCGGGCGGCCTTCCGCCTTCCATTTCGGCAGTCCGCCGTCGAGGATGAACACATGCTCGGCGCCGAACAGGCGGAACGTCCACCACACGCGCGGCGCCGAAAGCAGGCCGATGCCGTCGTAGATCACGACCGTCTCGCGCTCGGAGATGCCGAGCTCGCCGACCGCCATCGCGAAGTCGAACGCCGACGGCAGCATGTGCGGCAGCTTGGAGGCGTGATCGGCGATGTCATCGATGTCGAAACGGACGGCGCCCGGAATATGTCCGGCCTTGTACTCGGCGGCGGCGTCCCGCTTTTGCGTCGGCAGGTAGAACGAGCCGTCGACCGGGATGAGGTCGGGAGATTTCAGGCGCGAGGCGAGCCAATCGGTCGAGACGAGCCAGGGACTGGCGGATTTGGCAGGAGGCTTGGCCATAGTCGAGGTCTTTCGAGTCGGATCGCGGGCGAGACTTTCATGCAACGGTTGCCAAAGTGCAACCGGCGAGCCGATGCATGTTCATCGTTGGCGAACTATCGCCAAAAGATGCGCTACGCAAATGCGATGCGCACGCGGCGGTTCTGCTTGCCCTTTTTCTCGATCTGGGTCACCCGCACGGTGCCGATCTCACCCGTGCGCCGCACATGCGTGCCGCCGCACGGCTGCAGGTCGAGCCCCGCGATGTCGACGAGTCGGACCCGTCCGGTGCCCATCGGCGGCTTCACCGACATGGTCTTCACCAGCGACGGATCGGCGGCAAGCTCCTCGTCGGTGATCCAGCGCGTCGTCACGGCGGCGTCCGCCGCGATCATGTCGGCGAGCTTTTGCGTGATCTCGTCCTTGTCGAGGCCGGCCTCCGGGATATCGAAGTCGAGCCGACCCTCGGCGTCGCCGACCGAGCCGCCCGTCACCGGAAACGGGAGCACGGCGGAGAGGAGGTGCAGTGCCGTATGCATGCGCATGCGCCGATAGCGGGTGTCCCAGTCGATCGCGGCGACGAGGCGATCGCCCGGGCCCGGCCGTGCGGCGCCGGCCGAAATCACGTGTGCGATCTGAGTCTTGCCCGGATCAGTGAAGACGGCGGTTTCGACTGCGATCGCGGCGCCGGCGGCGGTCCTGAGCGCCCCGCGATCGCCGGGCTGACCACCCGAATTGGCGTAGAAGACGGTGCGATCGAGCACGAGACCCTGCTCGGTCAGATCCAGCACGGTGGCGTCACAGCTGCGCAGGTACGAGTCGGCGCGAAACAGGCAGTCGGTCGCCATCACGTTTCCCTTGGCGTCTCCGTTGGCGCGCTAGACCTTCTCGAACGGCGCCTTGATGCTGTCGCGCCGCTCCATCCAGGGCGGGACCGGCAGTCCCTTCTCGCGCAGAAATTCCGGATTGAACAACTTCGACTGATAGCGCGTGCCGTAGTCCGCCAGCACCGTCACGATGGTGTGTCCGGGCCCCAATTCCTTGGCGAGATGGATGGCGCCCGCGATGTTGATGCCGGACGAGCCGCCGAGGCACAGGCCTTCGTGCTCCAACAGATCGAAGATGATCGGGACGGCTTCTTCATCCGGGATCCGGTACGCGATGTCGATCGGCGCGTCCTCGAGATTGCGGGTGATCCGGCCCTGGCCGATGCCCTCGGTGATCGAAGAGCCTTCCGCCTTGAGCACGCCGGACGTGTAGTAGCTGTACAGCGCCGCGCCCATCGGATCGGCAAGCGCGATCTTCACGTTCTTGTTGCGCGCCTTGAGCGCGATCGCGATGCCCGCGAGCGTGCCGCCGGTGCCGACCGCGCAGCTGAAGCCGTCGACCTTGCCGTCGGTCTGATCCCAGATTTCCGGGCCGGTGGTCGCGATGTGGCCGTCGCGGTTGGCGACATTGTCGAACTGGTTGGCCCAGATCGCGCCGTTAGGCTCGCTTTTGGCGAGATTGGCCGCGAGACGGCCCGAGAGCTTCACGTAGTTGTTGGGGTTGGAGTAGGGGACTGCCGGGACCTCGACCAGCTCGGCGCCGGCGAGCCGCAGCGTGTCCTTCTTCTCCTGGCTCTGCGTCTCCGGGATGACGATGATGGAGCGGAAGCCCATGGCGTTTCCGACGAGCGCGAGGCCGATACCGGTATTGCCGGCCGTACCCTCCACGATCACGCCGCCGGGACGCAACTCGCCCTTGCGCACCGCGTCGTTGATGATGAACAGTGCGGCCCGGTCCTTCACGGACTGTCCGGGGTTCATGAATTCCGCTTTGCCGAGGATCATGCAGCCCGTCATCTCGGACGCGTGCCTGAGCCGGATGAGCGGTGTGTGCCCGATCGCGTTCACAATGCCGTCGCGGATCTGCATGAATTGCCCAATATCAAAGGGAGCTCACGGATCCGACCCTATCGAGGCGCCACGGCCGTCACAAGGCGGGGTGGCCGGCGAAACACAGGTGTGGCTATCCGGTATCATCTTGCGGAAGAATCGCCGCCCGTGTGATCCGAGACACAATCCGTTGCGTAATTGTTCACGAAATCTGGCATAATAGTCAGAAATCAACCCGCCGCGCGGGATGGGGCGGGGCGCAGAGATCGAGGAACGCCGCGCTTGAACTACAACCGAACTGTCCGCCAAATCCCGGAAGGCCGACCGATCGATGCGCTCCTAGCGGCTTACGCGGCCAAGACCTTGGCGCCGCCGGAAGCCGCGCTGGTCGCAGCGCACCTGGAGCTCAAGCCCGAGAACCGCGCCTATGTGGCGGCACTCGAGGCCGTGCACGGCGTCTTCCTTGAGGAGCTCAAGCCGGTTCCGCTCGCCGGGCGTGATCGCCGCTTGGTAAACATTTTCGCGAGCCCGACCATCGAGACCCTGCCGGTCACGCCGGCGCCGCCGGTGGGCGAGCCCGGGGCGGCGCTGCCAATCGCTTTGCAGCGCCTCGCCGGCTGCGATCTTGCGGATCTGTCGTGGCGCAAGCGCAGTTCCGGCATCAAGGATGTGCTGCTGCGGGAGGACGGCGCAAAGGCTCGGTTCGTCAGCGTCGCGCCGGGGGTGCGTTTGCCGGTTGTGGGCGAATACGAGGAGGCGGTTGCAGCCTTGGTGCTGGCGGGCGCCGCGAGCAGCCCGACGGGCTATTACCAGCGCGGCGATGTCGTCTTTGCAACGCCGGGTGCGCAGGACGGCCCGACAGTCGAGGGCGATGTCGATTGCGTGTGCTTCATCGTTACCGAAATGCCCGCCAAATCAAGCATTAAGCCGGCCGGGCGGCTCAGCCGCGTGCTCAACCTCGTGATCGGCGGCTGACGCATAGCGCACCCGCCCCGGCATTTGCGTCAAAGGCGCTCGACCGGCGCACAGGGCCATCAACCATAACGACCCTAATGGTTGGTGCCGAAATCCAAGATTCACTCATTCTTACCTTGCCGGCCGCTATCTGTTGCGGGCTTCGAGGGGGCCGACCGAAGTCAGTCCGTATTCGGCATGCGCGGTGTAATTGATGAACCTCGACGTCAATACGCTTTTTCTCGTGACCATCTACGTCGAGTCGATCCTCGGCCTGCTCCTGCTGTTCGCCTGGGTGCAGAATCCGGAAGTCAATGCGGTTGCGTGGTGGGGCTCGTCGCATCTGCTGCGCGCCGGCTCGATCACGCTGTTCGGGATGTACGGACAGATTCCCGACGTCCTCAGCATCGATCTCTCCAACGCGATCCTGCTCACCTCGTTCGCGGTGACGTGGACGGGCGCGCGCATCTTCGATGGCGGCAGGCCGGCGCCGGCCGGGATCCTCGCGGGCGCGGCGCTTTGGCTGTTTCTGAGCCGCGTGCCGCTGATCGAGCACTCGCTCAATTTCCGCGCCTTGATCAGCGCCGGCATCATCGCGGCCTACACGTGGCTCACGGTCGCCGAATTCTGGCGCGGGCGAGCCGAGCAACTGGTGTCGCGCATGCCGGCGACCTTCATGCTGTTCGCGCACGGCTCCTTGTTCCTGCTGCGCACGCCGCTGTCCGCCCTGCTGCCGTGGTCGCCCTCCAACCAGGTGTTCGGCAGCGTGTGGCTTACCGTGCTGTCGTCCGAAGCGCTCCTGTTCACCATATCGATCGCCTTCATCATGCTCGCCATGGCGAAGGAACGCGCCGAGCTGTCGCACAAGACGGCCGCGATGATCGATCCGCTCACCGGCCTCATCAACCGTCGCGGCTTCTTCGTGGAAAGCGCGCGCATCGCGCGCCGTCAGGCGGAAAATCCGCAGCTCGCCGCCGTCCTGCTCATCGATCTCGACAATTTCAAATCGATCAACGACCGCTTCGGCCATGCGATCGGCGACAAGGTGCTGCAGATCTTCGCCGACACCGCGACCCAGGCGGTGCGCCCTTCCGATGTCGTCGGACGCCTGGGCGGCGAGGAGTTCGCCACCGTGCTCCACGATGTGGGGCGCGAGCGCGCCCTGGTGATTGCCGAACGGATGCGCGCCGCCTTCGCGGAGGCGACCGCGACGGTCGACGAATGCGCGATCGGCGCGACCGCCAGCGTCGGCATGGTGCTGAGCGACCACCCGGAATTCGACGTGTCGGAGCTGCTGGTCCAGGCCGACAAGGCCCTCTACGAGGCCAAGGAGCGCGGCCGCAACCGGGTCGAGGTCGCGACCGCGGACCAGCCAGCCGGCCGTATCCGCGGGGCCGCCGTACCGTTCGCGCATAGCGCCGCCTGAGAGCGCCGCATCCCAGCAAAAGAAGGTCGGCTCAGCGCGTCGGCGCCGCCGCGCCGCCGCCCGCACGGGTCAGCGGCAACGGCTGCTCGTTGATCATCGCCTGGATCGACTGGCGGGCCGCCTCGTCCTTGACGTGGTGATGCGCGAGGAGGTCGCGGGTCTCGTCGAGGATCTGCTCCACGTCCTGCAGCTTCTTGAGCCGCTTGAAGCGGTCTTCCTGCGACAGCCCCATGCTCTCGCCGACGAGCTCGAGCAGGTTGACGATGCGGAACGGGAAGTCGCGCTCGTGCGCGCACAGCTCGCGGTGGTCCGGATGGTACACGGCGACGAGCGCATCGACCTCGGCGTCGCGCGCCGCGTTGAGCTCGTCGAACTGGAGCTTGCGCTTGTAGTCGGGAAGCGTGCGCAGGTAGTTGCTCATCAGGCCGACGGCCGGCTGCTTCAGGTCGACGATCTCGATGCCCGGAATGGCGCGCAGGATGTCCTCGCCCGCCTCCATGATGCCCGGCACGCCGGGATGGCGATGCAGCGCGACGCGCATGTCGATGCGCCGGCGCAGCATGGGCTTAAGGTCGTCGAGCCGCGAGCGCAGATAGCGCATGAACGGCGTCATCTCGAACGGCCGGCTGCCGGTCATGCGCTCATGCGCCGGAACGTTGATCTCGGTGAACTGCACATGGCAGCTCGCGCACCACGAGAGCACCTGTCCGTTCTCGGCGCTGGCAAGCTTCTTCAGGGTATTTTCCGCAAAGCTGCCGGACGCTTCGAGATCGCCGGTGCGGAAATGCACAACGCTGCAGCAATGCGACGGCCCGCCCATCACGCGGTAGGTGACGCCGAGCGCGTCCATGATGTCGAGCGCGAGCAGCGCGATATGCGGCGTCTTGAGCACGTTGCAGCCGGTGTAGAACACGAAGTCCGGGCGCTGCGGCCCCGCGCTGCTGCCGAGGCGGGGGCTGGTATCGGTCCGCTGGCCGAGCCGCTCGAGCATTTCGCTCGTGAGCTGCATGCGCGAGATCACGGTCACGTCCTGGCTGAGCTTGCGGAAATCCGTGACGCCCTGGCGCCGGCGCGCGGGCAGCTCTTCCTTGTCGCGCGCGATCGCGACGCGCGCCATGGCGAGCAGGAAGCGCGGATTGACGCCCTCGTCGCACGCCTTGATGCATTCGCCGCTGAGCACGCAGGAGCTCGCCCATCGGCGCGCGGCCTCGTTGCCGTCGCCCTGCCGGCGCACGATGTCGAGAACCCCGTCGATGACCTCGCGCGGGGAGGCGGTCACGCCGGCGGGATCCGTGATCGGACAGGCTTCCACGCATTTTCCGCAGCGTGTGCACGCGTCGACCATCTCGGCGACGCGATCCTGAAGGGCGGCTTCGTACGTCATCGACATGACGGAGAGGCTACCAAGATCGACCGAGACGGACCAGCCCCGGGCCGAGGCAGCACGGCATCGCACCCATGCTGGAAGTCGGCATGCCGCGGCGATATATCGCGTGGCCAATAACGCTTGGCCGTTTCGCTTGGCCCATATCACTTGACCATGGACTGATTCACACAGGGAGGGCACGCCCATGCATGTCGAGCAGGTCGCTTACGAGATCGCGGGCAAGAAGTACGTCGGCGCGCTCGTGCATGAGGACAAGGTCACGCGGCCACGGCCGGCGCTGCTGATGTGCCCCAACTGGATGGGCATGCGTCAACAAGCGATCGAGCGCGCGGCGCTCCTCGCGCAGGACCGCTACGTGGTCTTCGCAGCCGACATGTACGGCGAGGGGATGAGGCCGAAGGATTTCGGCGAGGCGGCGGCGCTCGCCAACCCGTTGCGCGACGATCCCGCGGAGGCGAGGCGCCGCGTGCGTGCGGCCTATGACACCTTCATTGGTCTCGCCAAAAAGCGCGGCCTGATCGACCACCGGCGCGCCGCCGTCGGGTTCTGCTTCGGCGGCGGCAATGTCCTCGAGCTGGCGCGCGACGGCGCCGAGGTGCACGCGGCGGTCGCGATCCACAGCGATCTCAAGACGACGGCCCCCGCCAAGCTCGGCGACATCAAGGCCGCGCTCCTCGTCATCCACGGTGCACCCGACCCGGTCGTGCCAAAGGCGGATCGGGATGCCTTCGAGGCCGAAATGGACGCGGCCGGGGCAAAGTGGCAAATGCTGCTGTTCAGCGGCACGCTGCACGCCTATACGGACGAGGACTCGAACGTTCCGGGCGTTGCGATTTACGACGCGAATGCCTCGCGTCAGACTTATGCGCTTGTGCATGCCTTCATCGCCGACGCCTTCGCGGGGCAAATTTGAGCGCCTTAGTGCGTAGCTGCGTCACAATGTGACCAACGGCATGCAAAACGACTGAACCACGCGACCTCCCGCCGCGACCGAATTCTGACTACCACCCGCGGCCCCGACGCCATATCTGTACGTGACCTGACAAAAGGACGATTCGACCGTGCGGACACGATTTGCGGGCATTCTTCTTGCCGGCGCAACGATTGCGGGGCTCGCCATCGTTGCTGTTCCGGGCCTTTCCTTCGGCCAGGCGGCGGACGACAGCGCTGGGACGGCGGGCGAGCAGCCCCCGGCTGCGCATCGGGCCGTGCACCGGCGGCATCGCGCGCGCGCCGGCAACGCGTCGAGCGTTCCACTGCCGCGGCAGAAGCCTGGCGACAAAAAAGCCGAGACCAAGAAGGGCGAGACCAAGACGGCACCTGCGCAACCGCCGGAGCGTCCGGAGTTCACCGCCGCCGACGAAGCGGTCGCGCAGATTCCCGGGATGCCGGATGCGCGCTTCTTCGCCGACTCGGTGGCGGACTTCCAGCACGCGTTGCCGAGCCAGGCGGGCCCTTGGCTGGTCCTCTCGACCGGCGGCGAAGAGGGGGCCTATGGCGCGGGCTTCCTCAATGGCTGGCTGCAATCGGGCAATCGCCCGGAGTTCGCGGCGATCACCGGCGTGAGCACCGGCGCCTTGATGGCGACCTATACGTTTGCGGGCCAGCAATTCGCCGAGGAGCTTCATCAGGTCTACACAGCCGTCTCGGCAACCGACATCTTCGAGGTGGCTCCGACGCCCGAAAGTCTCGTCGACACATGGCCGCTCGCCAAGATGATCGACCAGCGCGTCACGCCCGACATGCTCACCGCGGTCGCGGGCGAGTACAAAAAGGGACGGCGCCTCTTCATCGTTACGACCGATCTCGACGCCGGCCGTCCGGTCGTGTGGAACATGGGCGCGATTGCGACCCATGGCGGCGATGCGGCGCTCAAGCTGTTTCGCCAGGTGCTGCTCGCCTCCGCGAGCGTCGAGGGCATGTTCCCCCCGGTCTACATCACGGTCGAGGCGAACGGCCGACAGTTCCAGGAAATGCATGCCGACGGCGGCGTGCAAGGCCCGTTGTTCTTCGGTCCCGAAGCCTACTTGGCGCCGGGCTCCCCGCTGAAGCTGCCGGCCACCGACCTCTATGTCATCGTCAACGGCAAGCTCTCGACCGAGTTCTACATGCCGTCGCGCACCACCGCCGGCATCTTGGGTCGCGCGATCGGCCTTGCGCTCAAGGCGGGTGGTCGCCTGCAGATTGCATTGGCCGGCGTGGCTGCCCAAAAGGCCGGTATCGGGTTCAATCTCACCTATGTGGGCGATTCGTTCACCCAGGTGGGTCGCGGACTGTTCGACCCCAAATATATGAATGCCCTTTATGATTTCGGCTTCGCGCGGGGGCGGAGCGACGATCGCTTCGACAAGGGTCTACCGACGGCACCCCAGGCGTCGCCCGCACCATCGCCGACCGCCAGTGACGGCACGACGGGCGAGACGGCGCCAAAATAGCCGCAGGCAGGAACTTGCGGGGGCATGCGGCTTTAGCGTGACAGCGCGAGTATTTTTGCCGCACGGGGTGGTGCGGGACGAGGTTCGTGCTAGCCTTTGTCGAGTACCGCGGTGGGAGGTTGCGGTCTGGGGGCGTTCGGAATGGTCTCAAGTGCTCTGCACTGGATAGGGAATTTTTGCGTCGCAACGGCGACCATCGGCTGCATTTACGCCATGGTCGCCGCGATGCTGACGCTCCGTTTCGGTGAGCGGTCGCGGCAGGTCGAGGCCGGGCCGCAACCTTCGGTAACAATCCTGAAGCCGCTCTGCGGCCGTGAGCCGGGCCTGCTCGCCCGTTTGCTCGCCTTCGGCCGCCAGGACTACGACGCGCCGGTTCAGATCGTGTTCGGCACGCAGAACCGCTCCGATCCGGCCATCGACGTGGTCGGGCACCTCAACGCCGCGCGTCACGGCGCCGAGGTCGATCTCGTGGTCGATCCGCTCGGCCACGGCACCAATCGCAAGGTCTCGAACCTGATCAACATGGCGCCGCGGACGCGCCATGAGGTCGTGGCGCTCTCCGACAGCGACATCGAGGTCGAGCCGACCTATCTGCGCGACGTCGTCGCCGAGCTCGCGCGACCCGGCGTCGGCGCGGTCACGTGCCTCTACCATGGCATTGCGGGAGCGGGCTTCTGGTCGCGCGTGTCGGCGATGTCGATCAACTCCTACTTTTTGCCGAATGTCGTGGTGGCGCGCAGCATGGGGCTGGCGCAGCCGTGCTTCGGCGCCACAATCGCGCTGCGGCGCGAGACGCTCGACGAGATCGGCGGGTTTCACGCGTTCGCGGATTGCCTCGCCGACGACTATGCGGTCGGCCAGGCGGTGCGCGCGGCGGGCTATGACGTGACGATCCCGCCGTTCTCGGTGGGCCACGTGTGCTTCGAGCAGACCGCGGGCGAATTGCTGCGCCACCAGATGCGCCAGTCGCGCACCATCCGCAGCATCGATCCGATCGGATACACCGGCGCCCTCATCACTCACCCGTTCGCGCTCGCGCTCATCGGCGCGTTGCTCGGCAGCACGTTCGGTCTGCTCGCCGCCGCTGCCGCCGTCGTCTGCCGCACCGGGCTCACCATCGCGGTCGAGCGCGCCTTCGGATTGCCCCGCCAGCAATATTGGCTTGTTCCGTTCCGCGACCTCATCGCTTTCACCACGTTCGCGTCCGGTTTTTTCGGTACGACCGTCAGTTGGAGAGGGAGCCGCTATCGCGTATTGTCGGACGGCTCGGTCGTGCAAGAATCGAACTAAGCGTCGAACCAGGCTCGAATTGAGCATTCAATTGAAACCGAGGGGTTGATGCGTACGCTCTTTCTGCAGGCACCATCTTATGATGGCTTCGACGGCGGCGCCGGCTCGCGCTATCAGGCGCGCCGCGAGATCAAGTCGTTCTGGTATCCGACCTGGCTCGCCCAGGCGGCCGCGATGGTGCCGGGCTCCAAGCTGATCGACTCGATTCCGCACGGCATCCGCATGCCGGACGTGCTCAAGGAGATCGGCGACTACGATCTCGCGGTGCTGCATACGTCGTCGCCTTCGTTCGCGGACGACGTGAAGGTGGTCGAAGCGCTCAAGTCGGCCAACCCGCGCCTCAAGGCCGGCTTCGTCGGCGCCAAGGTCGCGGTGCAGCCGGACGAAAGCCTCAAATATTCGGAAGTCGTCGATTTCGTCGGGCGCAACGAGTTCGATTTCACCATCAAGGAGCTGGCCGAGGGCCGCGACTGGAGCGCGATCGACGGCTTGTCGTTCCGTAACGCCCAGGGCGCGATCGTCCACAACAAGGAACGCGCCATCCTCGAGAACATGGATGCGCTGCCGTTCGTGACCGAGGTCTACAAGCGCGACCTCGAGATCGAGAAATACTTTATCGGCTATCTCAAGCACCCGTATATCTCGTTCTACACCGGCCGCGGCTGCAAATCGCGCTGCACCTTCTGCCTGTGGCCGCAGACCGTCGGCGGACATCGCTACCGCACCCGCAGCGTCGGCAACGTGATCGACGAAATCCGCTACGCCAAGGCGGCGTTCCCGCAGGTGCAGGAGTTCTTCTTCGACGACGACACCTTCACGGACGACGTCGCGCGCACCGAGGCGATCGC
>DASXCK010000528.1:0-2767 GCA_036491235.1 Xanthobacteraceae bacterium
TTAGTGCTTTATTGACCACGTTCATCATCTCCGCGCCGAGGGGCGAGACCCGCGGCATGACGTTATGTCATGATAGCCGAGAAGGTTTCTGCGATGAATACGACAGCGCTCACCACCGCCTGGCTCGATGCGGTTTTCCGCACGAGGTCGGCTGCGTATCAGCAGTTCACTCGGGAGGTCCCGCAGGCGAAGCCGTCGCGCACCGATCGCACGCTGAGCGACACGATCGAGAGCGGGCTGGAGGATGCGGGCGCGAAGCCGCTGCCGACGATCAACCAGGTGCAGCCCAGCTCCGCGAGCGATGACACCTCGGCGACCCATGTCGACCGCCTCGTGTGAGGCGTATCGATAGATCTTCTCGCCCTTATTTCTGCAGCGCCGCCTGCACCAGTGCGAGCGCATCGGGGCTTGCCCATTTGGCGGGGCCGGCGAGCGCCGCGATCTCGCAGCCCGAGCGGTCGACCAGAATCGACGTCGGCATGCCGATCGCCTGGCCGATGGCCTTGAGGTCCTGGAAGATGCGAGCGCTCGCATCCGCGTAATAGGCGAGCCCTGTCACGCCGGTGTCCTTGAGCCAAGTCTTGGGCCTGTCGAGGTTGCGCGTGTCGATATTGACGGCGACCACCTCGAAGTTCTGCCCGCCGAGCTTGCTTTCGAGCGCGGCGAGCGCCGGCATCTCCTTGCGGCACGGCACGCACCAGGTCGCCCACAGATTGAGGAGCACCACACGGCCCTTCCAGTCGGAGAGGTGCCGCTCGGCGCCGCTCGCGTCGTGGAACGTGAGCGCGGGCAGGACCTGCGGGTCGTCCTGGACGGTGACGGCCGCCACTTCGCCATGCGCAAGCGGCGCAAGGCGCTTGGCGGTGGCCGCCGCCTGACTGCAGGTCGGGTCCGCGCCATTGCGCCCGTAGCCTGCAATCCCGTATACCGCGGCAGCGCCGAGCACCGCGATCAAAGCCGCTGCCATCAGTCCATATTTGCGCCACGTCGGCGCTGCGGGCTTTTCGCTGCCAGGCGTCATGATCGTACGAACCCTGAGTCTTCCATTTTTGTCCTTGCAACCCGGCCGCTCCGGGACCTTGTCGACCCGGAACGCGTCAACCGAGACCTTGCCAACCCAGACCCTGCGACCATCGGATCACGCATGAGCAACAAGATGTGGGGCGGCAGGTTCTCGGCGCAACCGGACGCCGTGATGGCCGAGATTAACGCCTCGATCGACGTGGATCGCAAGCTGTTTCGCCAGGACATCGCGGCCTCGCAGGCGCATGCCGAAATGCTGGCGAAACAAGGCATCATTTCGACCCAGGATGCGAAAAAGATCGTTCACGGTCTAGACACGATCCTGTCAGAGATCATGGGCGGTAAATTCAGGTTCAAGCGCGCGCTCGAGGACATCCACATGAACGTGGAGGCGCGCCTCGCGGACCTGATCGGTCCGGCGGCCGGCCGCCTGCACACCGCGCGCTCGCGCAACGACCAGGTCGCGACCGACTTCAAGCTGTGGGTCCGCGACGAGATCGACGCGCTCGATGCCATGCTCGCCGACTACCAGCGCGCGCTGGCCACGCAGGCGCTCGATCACGCCGCGACCGTGATGCCGGGCTTCACCCACCTGCAGACCGCGCAGCCCGTGACCTTCGGTCATCATCTGCTCGCCTATGTCGAGATGGCGGCGCGCGACCGCGGCCGTTTCGCCGATGCGCGGAAACGCCTCAACGAATCGCCGCTGGGCGCCGCCGCGCTTGCCGGCACGTCTTTCCGGCTCGACCGGGCGCTCACGGCGAAGAAGCTCGGCTTCGACCGGCCGGCGGCGAACTCGCTCGATGCCGTGTCCGATCGCGACTTCGCGATCGAGACGTTGTCCGCTGCCGCCATAGCGGCCGTGCATCTGTCGCGCTTCGCCGAGGAGATCGTGATCTGGACCTCGCCGCTGGTCGGCATCCTCGCGCTTTCCGACAAGTTCACCACCGGCTCGTCGATCATGCCGCAGAAGCGCAACCCGGACGCGGCCGAGCTGGTGCGCGCCAAGGCCGGCAAGCTGATCGGCGCGCTCGATGCGCTCCTCATCGTGATGAAAGGCCTGCCGCTCGCCTACCAGAAGGACATGCAGGAAGACAAAGCCGGCGTGATCGACGCGCTCGCCGATCTCGCGCTGTGCCTTGCGGCGATGACCGGCATGGTCCGCGACATGGTCCCGCATGCCGCGCGCATGAAGGCCGCCGCCGGCGCCGGCTATGCGACGGCGACCGACCTCGCGGACTGGCTGGTGCGGGAGCTGAACATGCCGTTCCGCGACGCCCACCATGTCACGGGGCGGATCGTCGCGGCCGCGGAAGCCCGCGGTGTCTCGCTCGAAAAACTGCCGCTCGCCGAGATGCAGGCGATAGAGCCGAAGATTACCAAGGCGGCGCTCAAGGTGCTCTCGGTCGAGCGCTCGGTCGCCAGCCGGACGAGCCTTGGCGGCACCGCGCCAAAGAACGTCGCCGTCCAGGCGCGGCGCTGGCTCGCACGACTCAAGCCGGGGCGGGACACCAAGCGTCGTTGAGACAGCACCGTCGCCGGTGTGCGGTTCCTGCCATAAATCCAACAAGCTGAAATCGTTTACAAATCCGGTCTAGCCTTGGCCGGGTAGGGGCCTGAGATCGCGCTCGCCTAAGCCGCGCGATCTGCTATGAATGGGGCGAACCCGGGGGAGGGTGGTTGTTGACCCGTTTCGGTGACCGTCGGCTGCTCCGCTTGGCTGCGCTTGTGGCGCTCGCCAGTG
>DASXCK010000529.1:0-19381 GCA_036491235.1 Xanthobacteraceae bacterium
TCATGTGGACGATCGGGATCCTTACCGCTTGTTTCATCTTTCTTCAGCTCCGCGTCCCGAGCGGACCGGCCGAGCTCACCGTCAATGCCGCCGATCCGATCGCCATCACGGCGCTGTTCTTCGCCGCCGTGTTCGCCTGGACTGACCGCTTCCTGTTGCTTTACCCGCGGTTCGTCCTGCGCGGCGCGGGCGTGCTCGTGGTGGCGCTCGGTTTCGGCCTCGTCGTCGCCTGGTTCGGCCCGGGGTTGTCCGCCTGGGCCCTGGTCAATCGCATGCTCGGCTTCCTCTTTCTGCTCGGCTATGCGGCCGTGCCCGGCCTCGTCGTGCTGATCGCCGGCGAACGCGGGCGCGCGATCCTCGCCCGGACCTTCGTGATGGCGGCGCTTGCGGTCTGCGTCGTCCAGGTGCTCGCCTTTGCGATCGATCGCCTCGTGGTGCCGCTGCCGCCCGATTTCTTCGGCACGCTCTACGCCAAGAGCAGGCAGCTCGAAGGCTATGCGCAGAATTCCAACGCTTTCGCGTTCCAGCTCTTGATGGCGCTTGCGGTGCTGGTCGGCACGCCCGCGAAGCCCGTACAGGGCGTCGCGTCGCCCCGGCTCATCGGTGCCGGCATCCTTCTCCTGACGCTCGCGCTGGCGCGCTCGCGCGCCGGCATCCTGTGCGCGCTTGCCGTCGTCGCGCTTGTCCCGCTGCTGCGCTTCGTTCCGGCGCGCCGCCTCGTCGCGCCCCGCACGCTCGCGGTGGCGTTGGCGGCAGGCGCCGTGCTGGCGGTCATCGGTATGGCGTTCTGGGGCCCACTCGACCGCAGCCTGATCGAGCCGCTTACCCACGCGATCCGTCCGCATGCCGCGGACTCGGATTCGGTGCGCTGGCAATCGGTCGTGCTCGGCCTGGAGGCCTGGCTGCGCCACCCGGTTCTCGGTGGCGGCCTTGGCACCTTTCTGCTGGAGCGCGAGACCGCGGGCCTGCCGCTCGTCGTCATCCACAACGTGCCGGTCTGGTTTCTCGCCGAGATGGGTCTCGTGGGCCTCGCCGCCTATACGATCTTCGTCGCGAGCCTCGCGGCTGCCGGCATCGCGGGATGGTGGCGCGACGACGTCCATGCCCATGGCCTGCTTGTTGCTGTGGCGGCCTTCGTGCTCATGGGGTTCGTGCACGACATCTTCTTCCAGCGCACGTTCTGGTTTGCCTGCGGGCTGCTGCTGGTCGATGTCCATCGCCGGCGCGAGCCCGCGGTCGATACCGCAACGTCGTAACGCGGGCCGCGGAAGAGGACGAGCAACCTACTCTCGGCTCGCGCCCTGATGGCGTGCGCTCTCTTGCTCCAGCCTCATTTTCGCGCGCTGCTGGCGTATTCGCGTCATCCGGCCGCCGCTGCCTGGACCCGCGGCGGCGGCCGCAAGCGCCCTGAGCGCCGCGTCCTCCGCGGGAGCGCCGCGCGCGAAAGTCGTCGTCGCGTTCGCGCCCACGAGGACGACCTTGACCGTGCCCGCCGACATGTCGAGCACGTAGTCGTTCCCGTTGAGGAGGCGACCCAATACGCCGCGCAGCGACCCCCGGTAGGTGCCGGTGTAATGCTGCGTCGGAACGCCTCTCATCTGCGTCTCGAGGCCGAAGGAATGCTGCATCGCCGACAGGATGTCGGTCAGGCTCGCCCCCTTCACCTGCAGCACGAGGTGATCGGGGCTCCCGGAAATCCGGACCTCCGCGTGGCCGGGACGGGTATCGGCGAAGAAAACAAGAAGCGCGGCCGCCAAGCAGGCCCAGTGTCGCTTGCCCATGCGCGGCGCCCCCATGCGATCACTCGAATACGTGGATCCGGCGCAAAATTCAATTCGGGCTCGCATCGGGCAGCCCGCTTGCCTGAGCCGAAGGCGGCCCGCAAAGCGGTCGCATCCACGTCAAGGAACCGGCGCACCTGCCGCACGTTGGGTTTGCGTCCGCCGTCCCGGCGGTGTGGAGCGCTTCACGTGCTGTCCAATCTCGAAAGATGTCAGCGCAAGGCGGCCGAGTGCGAAGAGTTCGCCCGCCGTGTGCGCGATCCTGCGGCCCGGAAGATTTTCGAGCGCGCCGCCGGCCGCTGGCGCCATATGGCGGACGATGGCGAAGAGCGGCTGCCGGGCCTGATCCGCCTCCTCGCACCGCAGTTCGCGCGCGACGATCAGCGCTGAATTCGCCCGCGGGCCAAATCGGATTTCGTCGAAACAATACCTGCGTCGCCTTACATTCGAGGCGGCGAATATGGCGCGTCGGCGCGCGGCGAAAAAATCATGGCAATCCACACGACCGGCGCGCCGTGTTGTGGAACTGTTACATTAGCGTCCTAAGGCTCCCGACGTCAGATCCTGGTGGGTCTCTCCACCAATCAAGCTCGATCATCGGGAGCGATAAGTATGAAGCATCCAGTCATATCTGGTTGTCTCGCGGCGGCGTTTGCCCTCGTGACGGCGACCGCGCTTGCCGACGACCAGAATCGGGGCCCCGGTAATGGTGACGGCAACGTCAATACCAGGACCCCGATCAAGCACCTGGTCGTCATCTTCAACGAGAACATTTCCTACGACCATTATTTCGGGACGTATCCGAACGCGCAGAACCTTGCGCACGAGACGCCGTTCAGGGCGTTGCGGAATACCCCGATCAACAACAACCTGCTGACGCCGCTCGACGTCGACCACGGCTTCCGCCGGCTCGCCGGGGTGGACCTCATCCACAACAATCCGAACAACAATCCGCAGGCGCCCGTCTCGCCGAACAACCAGCGGACAAACGGCAGCGACGCGGCCAATCCGTTCCGGCTTTCGCCGTCGCAGGCGGAGACGCAGGACCAGGGCCACAACGACATGCCGGAGCAGGCGGCCTACAACAATTTCCACGTGGACGGCTTCCCGGCCTGGACCGGCACCGCCGGCCTCCAAGGTGCGAATCCCGTGAGCAGCCCGTTGCCGCCCCCGCAGGCCGTCACCACCAAAGGCCTGGTGATGGGCTACTTCGACGGCAACACCGTCGCGGGGCTGTGGAACTATGCGCAGCACTTCGCGATGAGCGACAACAGCTGGGATACCCAGTTCGGTCCATCGTCGCCGGGCGCCATCAACCTGATCTCCGGACAGAGCAACGGCTTCTCCAAGACGGTCAACGTTCAGGACGGCTCGGGCAACCTGCTGCATCCGACCCACGAGATGTTCGGCGATGCCGCCAAAACCACCAGCAACCTGACGATGATCGGCGACGCCGATCCGTTCGGCGACAAATGCTCGGGCTCCGAGCAGGTCCAGATGGCGGGCCGCAACGTCGGCGACCTTCTCAACCAGCGCAACATCACCTGGGGCTGGTTCGAGGGCGGCTTCAATCTTGCGACCGTCAACGCCAACGGCAGCACCGGTTGCGCGCGGTTCACGCCGCCGACCCAGCCGAACTTCCCGGAGACGTCGACCGACTACATCCCGCATCACCAGCCGTTCCAGTACTATGCGTCGACGAGCAACCCGCAGCACCTGCGGCCGAGCTCGATCGCGGCGATCGGGCACAGCGACATCCCGGGCACCCATACGCCCGATCCGGCGAACCACCAGTACGACACCGACGACTTCTTCGCGGCGCTCAATGCCGGCAACCTGCCATCGGTGACATTCCTCAAGGCTCCCGCTTTCCAGGACGGCCATGCCGGCTACTCGAACCCGATCGACGAGCAGCACTTCATCATCAAGGTGTCGAACGCGCTGCAGCAGAGCAGGTTCTGGCAGGACACCGCCATCGTCGTCCTCTATGACGACTCGGACGGCTGGTACGACCACCAGATGCCGCCGATCGTGAACTCGTCGTTCAGCCCGGGCGTCGTCGGCCAGACCGTCGACGTGCTCAATGGCGCCGCGAACTGCAGCCTCGGCCTGCAGCAGGGACGCCCGACGCGGTCGACGCCGCTCAACGGCAACTTCGGCGAGCCTGCCTGGGGCCGCTGCGGTTATGGCACCCGCCAGCCGATGGTGGTGATCTCGCCGTTCGCCAAGCACAACTTCATCGACCACACCCTGACCGACCAGACCTCGGTGCTGCGCTTCATCGAGGACAACTGGCTCTCCGGCGAGCGCATCCAGCCGAATGGCTCGTTCGACACCATCGCGGGGTCGATCGAGAACATGTTCGACTTCGGCCAGGGTGGCGAGGCGCGCAAGGTCATCCTCGACGCGCAGACCGGCGTCGTGGTTTCCACCAACCACCATGATGACGACGACGGTCATGGTGATGGCAACGGCAACGGCAGCGGCAACGGTCAGGGCCATCACTGACGGTCATGGCAAGGACGGTCATTGATCGGATCGTCTGAGACGACGTGCACGGGCCGGGGCGCCAACCCCGGCCCGTGCAGCTGCGTTCAAGCAAGGCTTGAAGGCCCGAGTCATATGGCAAGTATTTGCGCAAGGATCGGCATGTGATGCGTATGACGCGAATGATGCGCTGGCGAAGCCTGGCTGCGGCGGCCGTATTCGTCCTGATGCTTTGGCTCCCACGGGATGTGCGGGCATTTCCGGTCGACGGCGATCAGGCGGCGCTGCCGGCGGGCAGCGAGCTCAACGAGGACGCGCTCCTGCTCCCGCACGAGATTCTGAAGTCCGAATACCGCGGCGACCGCGTCTCCTATCTGGTTGCGCTGGGCGACATCGCCTTCAACTCGCCCGCCGTTCTCGGCGATGTCGCGCGCCGCGCGGGCATCAGCTGCGGCACCTGTCACGTCAACGGGGCGGGCAACGCCAAGCTGTTCGTCCCCGGCATGTCGACCCGCCCCGGCAATTTCGACACCACCGGGCCGCTGTTCAATCCCAGGGCCGACAATCACGTGCTCGATCCGGTACGGGTGCCGAGCCTGCGCGGCGCACGCTTTCTCGCCCCCTACGGACATGACGGCCGTATCGCGTCGCTGCGCGAATTCGTGCGCAACGTCATCGTCGGCGAATTCGCCGGGCCGGAGCCCAAGCCCGAAATCCTCGACGCGATCGTCGCCTACGTCCGCGAGATCGACTTCCTGCCGAACCCCAAGCTCGGCGCTGCCGGCCGGCTCAACAATCTGGCGAGCGAGGCCGAGCACCGCGGCGAGGCGCTGTTCGCGAAACCGTTCCCGCACGACCCGAAGCTGAGCTGCGCGGCCTGCCACGTGCCGTCGGGCGCCTTCGTCGACCACCAGCAGCACGACATCGGCTCCGGCGGGCTCTTCAAGACCCCGACGCTGCTGAATGCGGATTTCAACGCGCCTTATTTCCACGATGGGCGTTACGACACGTTCGATCAGGTGGTTGATCATTTCAACGTCGTCTACGGACTCGGACTTTCCGCCCAGGACCACGGCGACCTCGTCGCCTATCTCCACGCCGTCGGCGGCGCCCACCAGCCGTACGACACCGACGGCGTCGTCTTTCGCTTCCAGGACATCACCACGTTCTCGTTGCTCCTGTCGCAGGCCATCGTGGCGCAGGACCGCGATGCGATCGATCTCGCGGTCGACACGCTCGGCAACGAGATGCGCGAACTCGCCGAACATTTCCCCGACCAGCGCGACACCACCGTCAAGGACGCGCTCATCGAACGCCGCATGGCGCGCGCGGCATTCAAGGATGCGGTGATCAGCCTGCGCCGCGTCGCCATGGCGACCGATGCCGGTGATTTCGCCGCCGCGGCAGCCGAATATCGCACCTATTACGCTCTGACCTTCTCGCGGGCGATGCCGCTCGCGCGCGGCACCGAGCCGTGGTCGCTGTTCAATGCGGCCTTGCATGACGCGCACAACGCGGAGCGGCGGCGGATGCTGCGCGCCCAGGTGCGGGCGTCCAACGCGGCGCCCAAGGACGCACCCAAGGCCGCGGAGGCGTCGCGATGAAGGCGTCGTTCCTGGGCGCGATCATCGCGGTCGCGCTCGCCGACGCGGCCGCGGTCGCGGGCGCGGCGCCGTTCGATGCGGCGGCCGAAACCTATCGGCACCAATTGACCGAGGACATGGGGCAGGCGCTCACCGGCGCGCTGACCTTGCGCGAGCGCCTCATCGCCAAGGATCTCATCGGCGCGCGGCGCGCCTGGATCGATGCCCGCGTCGGATGGGAGCGCTCCGAGGTCTTCACCAGCGGGTTCGTCCCCGCGCTCGACCAGGCGATCGACGCTTGGCCGAATGCCAGCCATGGCTTCCACGGGATCGAGGCGACGCTGTTCGGCGCGAGCGGCGCCGCTGCCGATGCCGACCCGGAGATCGACATGCTGATCGCCAATCTCTCCGACGTGCAGGGGCAGGTCGCCAAGATCGACCTTGCGCCCCAGCGCCTGCTCAACGGCATCGCGTGGCTGGCGTTCGAGGTCGGCGGCAACAAGGCGGACGGCGGCGAGTCGCGGCTGAGCGGCACCTCGCTCTTCGACATGCAGAACAATGCCGACAGTATCGCGAGCGCCTGGCAAGTGATCTTCGCCGAGGCGCTTGCGGCCGACGATCCGAAGCTCGCTGCGCGGGTGAGCGCCGTGATCGCGCGGCTGCAGGCCGCGCGGCTGCAGGCGGGCGTCGGGATCACCGATCTGCGCCAGCTCGACGCCGAGGAGCTGCGCGCCGACAGCGAGGAGCTCGTCGCCTTGCTCGCGATGGCGGCGCCGAAGCTGGGCTTGAGCAAGCCGACGCTGGAGGAGGGGGCGCGCTAAGCGAAAGCCCTCTCACGCCGCGTCGCGCCCGCGCGCCAGCCCGTCGAGATGCGCGATCACCTCGTCGAGATGCATCACGTCGGCGTACTTGTGATGCAGGTCGAACAGGTTGACCTTGTGGCTCAGCAGCGAGCGGTCGTAGGTGCATTCCTCCACCACGACGTTGTGGAACGCGTACGAGTAGGCATCGACCGTCGAGGCGCGCACGCAGCCCGATGTGCTTTCGCCGCAGATGATCAGGCTCTCGGCCCCGAGCTTGCGCAGGTGGGCGATGAGCGGCGTACCGAAGAAGCCGGAGGCGCGCTCCTTGTAGATCACGATGTCGCCCGGCATCGGCGCGAGCTCGGCCTTGATGTGGTAGAGTTCCTCCGACTCGCGCCCTTTGCGCCGGTGGGTCGAGTCGACGCCGCCGGTGTCGGCATGTCGCGTGGTGTAGAGCACCGGGATGCCGGCGCGGCGCGCCGCGGCCAGAAGTTGGCGCGTCGGCTCGAGCGCGTCCCAGGCATAGATGCCGCACGCCCCGGAATGGAGCCGATTGACCTCGCGCACCGGCCGCGCGCCGCCCTGGTAGGCCTTGTTGTAGAGGTCGATCGCCAGCACTGCGGGATTGCGCCCGACCTTCACGTCGCGCCGGTAGGGTTCGTAGATCTCGAGGATCTCGTCGTCGACCAGGTCCTTCCAGCAATGGTCCTCGAAATCGCGTGGCATGGCGGATCTCCAGTTTGGTTATTCGTACCGCACGTTGCGGCCAAAATCGTAATCCGCCGCGACCTCGGCGGCAAAGCGCTGGATGAGTTGCGTCCGGTCGCGGTCGGCCGCGAGCGCCGTGCGCAAAAAAGCGCGCTGGTCGGCCCACGCCGCCTCCGCCTGGGCGCGCCGGTAGCGTCCCGGCATGGTGTCGTTGAGCCAGCCGTGCGGCGCGTCGCGGTAAACATGGAGCTCGTATGATTTGCGGTGGCGCTCCAGGCAGTCGCGCAGCTTGCGCACGTCGTCGAGCGCGATCAGATGGTCTGTCTCGCCGAACATGCCGAGCACCGGGCAGTCGATCGCCGCGATGATCTCGTCGAGTGCACGCGGATATTTTTGGTTGATCTGCCACTCGCGCGGCTGCGCGGCGCCGTACCAGACGAGCGCGGCGGCGAGCGGGCGCGCCGCCGCAAGCACCAGCGGCAGCCGCGCGGTCTGGCAGATCCCCATCGCGGCAAGCCGCGTCGGATCGGCGGACGTCTCCCGCGCGAGCGCCGCGCTCACCGCCGTGAGCGCGTCGAGCGCCTCGGGATCGCTGACGTCGCAGCCGGCGTCGCCGCGCTGGAGCGCCGCCTGGTCGGGATGGCGGAAGTAGAGGTCGGGCGCGATCGCGACAAAACCGTCGGCGGCGAAGCGCTCGGCCAGCTCGCAGATGTGCCGGGTCAGGCCGTAGCGCTCGTGGATGACGATGACGGCCGGCGCCTGTTTTGCCGCTTCGGGCACGGCGAGGAACGCCGGCATCTCTCCGCAGGTGATCCTGCGGCTACGAATGCGGTCGGCGAGGTCGCTCGGGATGCTGCTCATTTCGTGGCGACCTCGGCGAGGAAGCTCGGATCGATGAAAGTCGACGGCGGCGGCGGCGCGGCGAGCTCTCCCATCGCGGCGAGAGCGTCGAGGTTGGCCTTGATGCCGTCTTCGAACAGGGCCGCGTCCGGCGCGATCACTTTCTGACGAACATAAAGGTCGTAGGTCTTGGCGGCGACGTCGCCCGTCGTCTTGGTGTGCTTCGCCAGGATCGCGATCACGTCGTCGCGATTGGCGGGGTCGTAGAAATAGCGCGTCGCGCGGATGTGGGCGCGCAGGAAGGCCAGCACGTCGGCGCGGTGCTGCGCCGCCCAGCGGGTGTCGACCTCGATGTTGTTCTGCGCCCAGTGCGGCAGGTACTGCGGCACGCTGCCGAGATCGACGAAGCCCTGCTCGAGCGCCATGAAGTCGTGCGGGTTGGTCAGGATCGCGCCCGCGACTGCCCCCGCGAGCAGCTGGCTGAGGCGATTGGGCGAGCCGCCGGCGTACAGGAGGTCGTAGTCGTGGTCGCCGAGCCCGTTCTTGCGCGCCATCGTGCGCACGAAAAAGAGCGTCACGTCGGTCAGCCCGCCGACGCTGATGGTCTTGCCCTTGAGCTCGCTCCAGCTCTTGGTGCCCTTGGCGGCGACCATGCGGAACGGTGCGTTCGACGCCGCGCCCGCGATGATGCGGATCGGCGCGCCGCGCTTGATGGCGCGCAGCGTCTGGTCGGTCGCGGCCTGCCCGATGTTGATCGAGCCCGCGGCGAGCTGCTGCAGGACGCCGTTGGCCGAGCCCGTGATGATCGTGTCGACGCGCAGCCCCTCCGCCGCGTAATAGTTCTTCTCCTGCGCGATGTAGTGCGGAATGCTGAACGCGGTGGCGCTGGTGATGCCGAGCGTGATCGCGTCCGCCGCGTCGGCGCGGGGCCGAGGCGCGGCGGCCGCCAGCACGATCAGGGCGAGGACGATGCCGCGCAGATGTTTTCCCATGCGCGCATGATCGCCAAGAATGGCGCCGCGGACAAGCTGGCGTCCGCCAAGCCCGAGTGTGGCCCCCGCACCGTGGGTCCGGCTGCATTCGATGCATCCGGCTGCCCGGCGCCGGCTGCGCCAACTCGTCGCCCACCCGCCGCCGTCCCTATCCGGGCCGCTCTATTTATGTTAGCGCCGAGCGGGCTTTGCCCTGGGCAGTATCCGTCCGGTGGGGCGCGAAAAAAGGACTTGGGCGCGAGGCGCTCGAGGTTAATGAGGGGTAATCACGATGAAGCACACGATTGGCATGGACATCAGCCGGCGCGGGATTATGCGCGGCGCAATGGCGCTCGGCGGGACGCTGGCACTCGGCGGCTACGCCACGGCGGCGCGAAGCGGTGGCGGCGGCGGCCAGATCTCGGTGCGCTGGCTGGGCGGCGGTGTGGTCGAGATGGCCACGCCCGACTACAAGCAGATCGCCTACGGCGACGCCTGGATCTGGAATAACGCCGGCTGGAGCCGCTTTTCGGTGGAGAAGCCGCCGGAGTACGCCACCAAGGAAGGCTTCGTGAAATACGTCTCCGGCAAGCATCCGGATGCGGTGTTCGTGCTCTTGAGCCACGACCACGGCGACCACATGGGCGACTTCTTCGAGATGCTGAGCGCGCTCTCCGGCGCCGGCGTGCCGGTCATGGCCACCGGCCAGAGCGACATGTTCCGCAAGGGGCTCATCCCGGATTTCCAGAAGGCCAACCTCGACCCGAAGAAGGTCGTCGCGAACGGCGGTGCTGCCATGAACTTTGGCGGCGTGTCGAAGTTCGGCAAGATGACGGCGCATCTGGTGCCGGCCATCCACTCGACCCTGTTGGGCTATCCGCCGGCGGGCTTCATGCTCGATATCGGCGGGGTGCGCGTCTACCACAGCGGCGACACCGACCTCTACGGCGACATGAAGATGCTGGGCGAGCGCTACAAGCCGGACGTCGCGACCATTTGCGTCGGCGGCGGCCCATACACGATGGGCCCGGAGGATGCCGCGACGGCGTGCAAGTGGCTCGGCGTGTCGCACGCGATCCCGGTGCACTATGCGCATAACCCGCAGGTGCTCGGCATCGAGGCCGGCGAGCAGTTCCGCAAGGCCATGGCCAAGACCGCACCGAAGGTGAAGGTGACGGTGATGAAGCCGGGCGAAACGCAGACGATCAAGGTGTGATCAGTCGCGCGGGCCGTAAGTCGCTGGGCGCATGAAGATGCGCCCAGTGCCCGGCGCGGACGGTCGACTCTCGACGCCTGGTCTTGGCCCGGCTTGCGATTCGATCAGCAGACGACTGCGCGCCGGCATCTTCCGGAGATCAGGCTGTCCAAGCGTTGCGGGTCGCCGAGGTCGGCCCGCCGCCTCATGCGGGCCGCCTAACGAGGTGGATTGGTCTCCCGCGCATAGAGATCGAGGTACCCGCAGCGCGTACAGCGGTCGGTCGAGATGGCGAACTGTCGTTTCCCTTTGGTCTTGAGATTTCGCAGGAGGCCTTTTTCCGGCGGTCCCTCGACCCACTTGAGTTCAAGGACAGATCCGTAATTGAAATCAGGGATGAAGCCCGACTCCATGCTGCCTTGGCATTTCGGACAACTGCTCATGGCGATCCTTTGTGCTGAAACCGCTGCAAGGCGCGCGGCGCTCGCTGCGACCGGCGTGTCTTCGCTCCGCCGTCAGTCTACCCGGAGCTGCGGGCCAAATGCGGGCCGGCGAAGGGGAAGAAAATCAGCCTGAGAGGGCGCACCCGAAGAGGTTCGGACTCCTGACCTCTGCCTTCGGGGCAATTTAACCTGTCCTTGGACGCTTTTCGACGAGTTTCGTTCCGTCGAGTATGACGAAATCGCCACACTCGCCGCCAAACTCTCCGGTGATTGAAAAATCCAGAGGATCGGCCCCCGTTTCCCTTGCGCAATTCTTGCAGCCGCTTTTTGATCGAGCCCGGGAAGGGGCCTCGGGGCAATGCATCGACGGACTTGGATACGGACGCTGGCCGGGCTGGCTGTCTGCGGTTTCTTCATCTCGCCTTCGCTCGAGGCACGCGCCGAAACGGCCTGCCTCGAGCCTGCGCAGCTGGCCCATGCGGGCGTGCGTATCGCACGCTACTTCGACGACGCCGAACGGGCCGCACAGGACGACGGGACCGTCGGCATCCAGGGCAGCGGCTGGTTTCTGACGCCGACCGCAATCGTCACGATCGCGCACGTCGTCACCGCGATGAACCTCACGGGCGAAGACTGGAAGCCGATCGAGATCCGTGACGGCGACAGGATTTGGTCCACACGCGCACGCATCAAGCGCCTCGTCGGATCCGGCACGGACAAGGTCGCAGTGCTGGAATTGCAGACTGCGATCCCGGCCGCGCGCAGCCTGTCGGTGCGGGCCGCACCGCTCGCCCCGGACGAGCGCGTGGTGACGCTCGCCTATACGGCCGGGCGCGCACGCTTCGTATCCGGACGCTTCGTTCACTATGGGGACGAGCACGGGGCGGCGGATGGCGCGATGCTCGAAATGTACGACGGCAAGGATCGGCTTGCGGTCGATTATGGCGCGTCCGGCGCGCCCGTGTTCGACTGCAACGGCCGCGTCGCCGCGGTCGTCGCAGGCGTGTTGACGCAGACCCTGATGCTGGGCGGCGAGGTGCGCGTATCGACCGCCTGGGGAATGCCGAACGTACTGTCGGTGCCGGTCCAGGCGTTGCGAAACTAGGTCGCCATGCGTTCGAGGCGCCGGACGGGCGCCTCGAAGTGGAGAGTGCCGCGAGACTGAAAGGCAGATCGGCGGGCGCGACGCGCGCCCGCCGGGCCGCGGTTTCTCACTGGCCTTCGTGGCTCCGCATTGCGGCGTCGATCTTCGCTTTCACGGCGGCGAGGTTGAACGACGCCGGCGACTGCATGGGCGGGTACTCGATCGCGGTCTGTGCGAGGTCCGCCACCACCTCCTGGACCTTCACGAAGCGCCAGAATTCGCGGGCATAGAAGTCGTTCATGTAGCCGCCCGCCATGTCGTTCGTCGACTCGCCGCGGAGCGACGGCGTACGCTCGAACGGATCCTGGCGCAGGTTGACGACCGTCGGCATGTCGGTCGACACTTTCTCGCCGGGCCAGCCATAGGGCTGCTGTAGGAATTGGTATTTGAAGTCGTCGATGCGGATCGCCCCGAGGTTCGCCTCCGCGAAGTAGAAGACCTCGTGCCGGCCCGACGGGCCTTTCCCGGTGAGGAGATCCACCTGGTTATAGCCGTCCAGATGGTTCTTGTAGGTGCGCTGCCCGATCTTCACGCCGTCGAGGAGCTGATCCTTGATGTTCGGATTGCCCGCCGCCGCGACCAGCGTCGGCAGCCAGTCCATGCCGGAGAACATGCCGTTCTCGACCGTTCCGGGCTTGATCTTGCCCGGCCAGCGCGCGATGCACGGGGCGCGGAAGCCGCCTTCGTAGGTCGTGCCCTTGGTCGCCTTGAACGGCGTCATGCCGCCGTCCGGCCATGTGAACACCTCGGCGCCGTTGTCGGTGGTGAAGATCACGATGGTGTTGTCGGCGATGCCGATGTCGTCGATGTGCTTGAGCAGGCCGCCGACGGAATCATCGAGCTGCGCCATGCCGGATTCCTCGAGGCCGTAGTTGTTCTCGGGGTTCATCTGCTTCTGATACTTCTCGGCCAGATACGTGAACACGTGCATGCGCGTCGTGTTGTGCCAGATGAAGAACGGTTTGCCGTTCTGCTTGGCCTTGTCCATGAAGCGCTTGCTGTGATCGACGAGGACCTCGTCGAAGGTCTCCATGTCGTACTTGGCCGGCTGTCCCTGCTGCCATCCCTGGTGATTGGCCATGTCTTTGAATGGTGCGAGCGGACCTTCGTCGACGATTCGCTGCCGGCCGACCCGGCCCCAGCGCGGCATCTCGGTCGGGTCGTCCGTGTCGGTCGCCCAGGAATGCACCAGGTTGCGCGGGCCGTATTTGGCGAGCCAGCTCTGCGGATAGCTGTGCCAGTACGGATCTGACATCGCGTCGAGGTGATAGAGATATCCGAAGTATTCATCGAATCCATGCAGCGTCGGCAGGTACTTGTTCTTGTCGCCGAGGTGGTTCTTGCCGAATTGCGCGGTCGAATAGCCCATCGACTTCAATATGAGGGCCGTCGTCACCGACTGCTCGGGCATGCCGACGTCGGCGCCCGCCTGGCCTACCGTGGTCAAACCGGTGCGCAGCGGGATCTGGCCGGTGATGAAGTTGGCGCGGCCGGCCGTGCAGCTCGCCTCGGCGTAGTAGTCGGTGAAGATCACGCCGCCGGCGGCGAGCCGGTCGAGGTTCGGCGTCTGGCCCGACATCATGCCGCGATGATAGGCGCCGATATTGAACCAGCCGACGTCGTCGCCCATGATCACGAGGATGTTCGGCCGGCTCCCGGCCGATGCCGTTGACGACGACGGCTGCTGCGCCTGCGCGACTTGCGTCGAGGCGCCCGCGCCGAGCGCGGATGCGGCGGCGAGCGTGCTGCCGGCGAGCAGCAGGTTGCGGCGATTGAAGCCGCGTTCGTCCGCGTCTGTCTCGGGCGGGCGTGGCGTGTCGATGGGCGAATGAGGCATGAGTCTGTTCCCTGGTTTGTGGTGGGCTTCAGTGCGTCAGGATTTCCCCTCCCGCAGAACGCAGCGAAAACCGAGATGACTGGCCGAGGTGTCGACCGCTTCCGCATGCCGCGCGGCCGGCCGGTAGCGCCGACAGTAATTGGGCGCGCACAGATGCGAGCCGCCCTTGATCACCTTGCGCGGAATCTTGATGGTCGGCTGGCAGGCGTCGTAGCTATTCTCCGGCGCGCCGCCGCGCGGATTTTGCGGAATGCAGCACGGCTTCGCGGCATCGGCTTCGTGCCTTGGCGTGTACCAGTCGCTGGTCCATTCCCACGTGTTGCCGATCATGTCGTAGAGGCCGTAGCCGTTCGGCGGAAAAGCGGTCACCGGCGAGGTGCGCGCGAAGCCGTCATCGCGGCGGCTTTCGTGGGGAAAGACGCCCTGCCAAGTGTTGGCCATGTGCCTGCCGCCGGGCATGAACTCGTCGCCCCAGGCGAACTCGGCGCTGTCGAGCCCGCCACGCGCCGCGAACTCCCACTCCGCCTCGGTCGCGAGCTCTTTGCCGGCCCACTGCGCATAGGCTGCAGCGTCGCGGTGTGCGACGTGCACGACCGGGTGGTCGTCAAGCCCGCTGATCGAACTGCGCGGACCATAGGGTCGGCGCCAATCGGCGCCGAACTTGAATTTCCACCACTGGCTCCAGTCGCGCGTGTCGACGGCATGCCTCGGCGGCGTGAAGACGAGGGACCCCGCCTTGAGCATATGCGGCAGCGCACCAGGGTAGTCCTTGGCGTCCGGCTGGATCTCCGCGAGCGTGACGTAGCCGGTCGCGTTGACGAATCGGCGGAACGCGCGGTTGGTCACCGGCGTGCGGTCGATGAAGAAACCATCGACGGTGACCCGATGCGCCGGGGCCTCCTCGGGATAGTGCCGGTCGGACCCCATGCGGTAGGTGCCGCCGGGCACGAACACCATGTCGGCCGCGATGTGCGATTCGTCACGACCTGGCGTCGCCGTGGTCGCGCTCACGTTTAGGCGCGTTGGGCTCGCGGCTTCGACGCTCATCGCGGGTCACGCCTCATCGGACGGATTACAAAGCGATCACCGCGCCGCCAAAGGCTTGCGTGCCCGGTGAGGTTAAAGCCTGTTGCTATCCTGACCGCTGCGCCGGAAGGTTTATTGATCCAGGTCAAAAGCTCGAAAGCTATGACGGAATAAGTTTTCCACCGGCCGGCCTTTGTGGAGCCGCCAGGGGATACCGCATCTGTGACCCTGACGCATCACATGCGGGAATTAGTCGTTTCGTCGCTTGGTCGGGTGTGAATTGGATTTACGTGCAGAGGTTGCGAGCGTAGCGTTTGCTGGTCGGGTGGGCAGCGATGGGGGCAATCATGGCTTGTGCTGGTGTCCCGGTGAGTTTGCGGCACGGCTCCGCAAGACTTCGCGCCGCATCAATCGTCGCGGCATTCGCGGCGTTCGCGGCTTCGATCGGGTCGGCGCGCGGCGACGAAGCTGGCGTCAGTTTCTGGATACCGGGTTTCTACGGCAGCCTTGCCGCAACGCCCCAGGTGCCCGGCTGGTCGCTCGCGACGATCTACTATCACACGTCGGTCAGTGCGGGCGCGGACGTCGCATTCGCGCGGCAGGTGCCGGCCGGCCATCTCACCGTTCCGTTTACGGGCCAAATCACCGGAAATCTGAACGCGAGCGCCGACCTCGGGATGGGGATTCCGCAATACGTATTCGCGACGCCGGTCCTCGGTGGACAGGCGGCCATCGGCATGATCGTTCCGATCGGCAACGCGCGCACCTCGGTCGATGCGGCGCTCACGGGCGCGGCCGGGCCGATCGGCTTCACGGTCGCGGGCAGCCGTACCGACGACGTGACCGGGTTCGGCGACCTCGTCCCGCAGGCGTCGCTGCGCTGGCACGACGGCGTGCACAACTGGATGACCTACGTCACGGGTGACGTTCCGGTCGGACGCTACGACGCGACGAGTCTCGCCAACCTCGGCATCGGCCATGGCGCGATCGACGCCGGCGGCGGCTATACCTATCTCGATCAGACGACCGGCCGTGAATTCTCGGCGGTGCTCGGCTTCACCTACAATTTCGTCAACCCGGACACGCAATATCAGAGCGGCGTCGACATGCACTTCGATTGGGGCGCATCGCAATTCCTGTCGAAACAGTTGCTCGTCGGCCTCGTCGGCTACGCCTACGATCAACTGTCATGCGACAGCGGCGCCGGCGATCGCGTCGGCTGCTTCGAATCGCGCGTGCTCGGTGTCGGTCCGCAGGTAGGTTACATCTTCCCGCTGGGCGACGGTCATCGCGGCTACCTCAACCTCAAGGCCTACAAGGAATTCGACAACAACGCGCGTCCCGACGGCTGGAACGTGTGGCTCACGTTCGCGATCTCGGACGAGCCTCCGAGCACGAGCACGCCGAGCCACTTGATCACCAAATAGGTTCGGGTTCGCCGCACGCCCGGGCAAACGTCGGCCGGACGCGCGACTGCGCGCCGCACGGTTGCGGCCTATCGTCGGTGCCCTTGGTTTGGGGTCGGATGACCGCTGGACGAGCAGCTCGGCTCGCGGCTCTCACTTCAGGTCATACATACCCTTGGCGGCGGTGAGCGCGCGCGTGCATCTGGCACGATCGCCCGCCGCGTCGAGCCGCTTCGCCAGCGCCATGGTCCTCGCGAATGCGGCTTGCGCAAGCTTCTGCGCTCGCGCCATCGAGGCGGGCGTCGGCTGCCGATCGAGTTGCGCGCCGGGCGTTTGCGGTGCCATCGCGCCGGCCTGGGGATTGTTCGCGGACTTGCGCACGGCGTCCTCGAATTGCGCGATATCGGCGGTGCACGGGCCCGCGTGGGCCGCGACGACCGCGAAGGCGCAGGCGGCGCATGTGAGGCAGATCGCGGTAATTCTAAGTTTCATGACGTCCTCGGACCGCTCGCGGTCATGAAATTCTTGCGGCGAGCGCTCTGCAAGATCAACTCATGCTGATGTCTTTGGCGGTGACCGTTATTGATCCAAATCAATTGCGCGGTCGTGAAAGATGCGCGGTTCAATAGGGTATGGTGTGGCATGGCCAATACGGCGAGCCGCGGTCGGTGCAGCCGCCGTAAAACGGGAAGATCGGGATCGCCCGCGCGCCGTGATGCCACTGGCCCGGAGGAGCATGCCGCTGGCGCAGTCCGGTGGTATGCGGCAATCGGCTCGCATGGGCCGTAACCGCCGCGAAAGCGCAGGCACATATGAGGCAGATCGCTGCAATTCGAAGTTTCATGGCGACCTCGGACCGCTCGCGCTCATGAAAGATTAGCGGGCGAGAGCTGTGCAGGATCGGTCCATGGTGCTTATTGGGTTGCGGCCGCTATTGATCTAGATCAATTCATCGGGTGCGAAGCTCGGCGATGCCGTGCTCCTGCCGGCGGCTGACCACCATGCGACGGACTGCTGTGGAATGCTTGCGACTCACATGGCGCAAGGTCTACGCGATAAGTCGGCCAACCGAATCATCGCTTGCAGCCTTCCGCCAAGCGATTTGCCGTCCTTTGAAGGTCCATTCGTCAGCGGTCCTAAATGACAGTCACCAGCGTGCCGGCGGGAGCCTTTGGAGCGATGCACTGGTTCCATGCGCTCGTTCGAAAACATCCGCGGGCGTCGGTGCGATCACGACATGTGTCGATTTGGCTGGAATGGCCGCTGCTAGCAGCGCCATTCGTTCATCGTCCACGATGCCGCGTCGCTGCTGGACGGCCTCCTCAGTCTCACCTTGACCACGATCGGTATGATCGGCGGTTCGAGCGTCGGGATGGTCCTGATACTGATCAGGACATTCGGCGGCGTGCTCGCCAACCGGTGCGTCGACGGCTATGTCGCATAAACCTTCGCCTTGAACGGGGGCCACGCTTGTCACGAAGAGGAAGAAAGATCTGGACGAGCTTCATGGAATTCGATTTGGTCGAAAAGGCATCCCTTGATGCCGTGCTCGCGCATCCCGCAAATGAGAAGCGATCGATACGCCTTGCGCTGTCGGCGTCGCGTCCTCCCGGGAAGCACCTTAGAAAGTGTTACGGCTGTTGAGATCGCAGTACGTCGGCCATCCCGCCAGACGTCGTAGACTTGAACGTCTCGCCCCGACGCTGCGCTCTCGACGATTGCTCGCCCTCGCGCTGGTTGCTATTAGCTAAGGCATTACCACCAACTCCGGAGAATGTCCGATGCCGAGCGTCCTTGTGTCCGGCGCCAGCATCGCGGGCCCGACCGTCGCCTATTGGCTCGGCAAGGCAGGCTTCGACGTCACCGTGGTCGAGCGCGCGCCGGCGCCGCGTCCCGGTGGCCAGGCGATCGACATCCGCGGACCCGCGCTCACTGTGATCCGCGAGATGGGCTTGCTCGGCAGCGCGAGCGCGCAGCGCACCCGCTTCAAGGGCATGTCGACCCTCGACAACGACGGCAAGGAGATCGACCGAACCGAGGAGCGCACTTTCAGCGGCGGTCGCTTCGACTCGGGCGACATCGAGATCCTGCGCGATCTGCTCGCCGGCCTCCTGCTGGAGGCGAGCACGCCGCTCGCGACCTACGTCTACGACGACAGCATCGCGGCCGTCGCGCAGGACGAAGCCGGCGTCGACGTCATCTTCGAGCGCGGCGCTCCGCGCCGCTTCGACATCGTCATCGGCGCCGATGGCGTGCACTCGCACACCCGCCGTCTCGTCTTCGGTGACGAAGGCCCACTCACCCGCCAGCTCGGCGTCGCGCTCGCGATCTTCACCACCCCTAACCTGCTGAACCTGACGGACTGGCAGGTCTCCTTCCGCGATCCCCAGCTCGGCGCCGGCTACGTCATCTATCCGGCGCGCGACAATACCGAGCTGCGGATCAACCTCGGCTTCGGCCTCAAGCCGGGCGACCCGGTGCGCGGCGACGTGGTGGCCCAGAAAGCGCTGGTCGCCTCACGCTGCGCCCGGTTGGGCGGCGACATCCCGCGGGTGATCGAGGCCATGCACGCCGCGCCCGACTTCTACTTCGGCAGCCTAGCCCAGGTGCGGATGGAGAGTTGGTCGAAGGGCCGCGTCACTCTCGTCGGCGACGCCGCTTATTGCCCGACGCCATTCACCGGACAAGGCACCAGCCTCGCCATGATTGGGGCATTCGTGCTGGCAAAAGAGCTTGCGCACAATCCCGACGATCCTGGAAGCGCCTTCGCACGCTGCGAGGAGCGGATGCGGCCGTTCGTGCGGATGAATCAGGACATGTTGTCGCTGGACCGGCAGGGGCCGATCCCGGATGAGGTGTTCGACAAGGCGAAGAATGGGATTGTGATCAAAGATTTGATCGCGGCATAGTGCGGTGCACGATATACGTGCAAGGAATAAAGCGAATATGAACCGGCCGTAAGTCGGGGCGTGAACATGGCTTCGGAGTGGATTTTCGGGTCACGATCGTGCCAACTCCCGAGAATGGATTGCGGTTCAAATCTCAGGTGATGACCGACAAGCCGGTGACGATAAGACGCGGACGGATCGGCCACAAGATTGGCCGTCTTGGCGACCAAGAAATGGCGCAGCTCGGAATTGCTTTGGCGTTTGTCTTG
>DASXCK010000530.1:0-7503 GCA_036491235.1 Xanthobacteraceae bacterium
CGCACACGAAATTGCCCGTGTAGCCGACGAACCAGGCGTCGCGGTACGCGTTGGTGGTGCCGGTCTTGCCGGCCGCCTTGATGCCGGTGAGGATGGCGCGCCGCGCAGTGCCTTCCTCCACCACCTTGTTCATCATGAAGACCATGTCGGTCGCGACCTGCGGCGGCAGCGTCTGCTTGGGCTTGGTGCCGTCACGGTCCCAGCGCCAGATGGTCTCGCCCGAGCCGGTGCGCACCTCGAGGATTGCGTGCGGCGCGACGGTCTTGCCTTGATTGGGGAAGGTCGCGAACGCGACGGTGTGCTCGAGGACGTTGACGGCGTCGGCGCCGATCGGCAGCGACGGCGTGTCGGGGAGCGGCGTCACGATGCCGAGCTTGCGCGCCGTCTCGATGATGCGGGCGCGGCCGAGCTTGGCGTTGCCGTGGCCGATCGCGATCGAGAGCTTGACGGCGACGGTGTTGATCGAGTTCTTCAGCGCCATCCACAGCGGCTGCGAGCCCGAATAGCCGCCGCCGTAATTGTGCGGGCACCAGTTGCCGATGCATACCGGCCCGTCGACCACCGTGGTGTTCACCTTGAAGCCGTTCATCAGGGCGGTGGAGTAGACGTACGGCTTGAACGACGAGCCGGGCTGGCGCATCGCGTCGGTCGCGCGGTTGAATTGGCTCGCGCCGTAATCGCGTCCGCCCACCATGGCGCGCACGCCGCCGTCGAGGTCGGCGACCACCACGGCCGCCTGCTTGGCGTGATAGTCGCGCCCGTATTCGCGCAGCGAGTTCTCCACCGCGGTTTCCGCCTCGTGCTGCAGGCCCGGATCGAGGGCGGTGCGCACCACGAAGGCGCGTTCCGTGACCGAGGGAGGCAGCTTGTCGACGAGCTTGCGCATCTCGTCGAACGCGTAGTCGAGATAGTAGTTGGGCGCGCCTTCGTCGCGGCGGTCGATCGGCGTTGCCGGGTTGCGGCGGGCGCCGAACACCTGGCCCTCGGTCATGAAGCCGGCGTCGACCAGGTTGTCGAGGACCACGTTGGCGCGCGCGCGGGCGGCCGGCAGGTTGACGGACGGCGAAAAGCGGGTCGGCGCCTTGAACAGGCCGGCGAGCATCGCGGCCTCGGCAAGGTTCACGTCGCGTGCGGACTTGCCGAAATAGAACTGCGCGGCCGCATCGACGCCGAACGTGCCGCCGCCCATGTAGGCGCGATCGAGATAGAGCTTGAGGATCTCGTTCTTGGTGAGCCGCGACTCGAGCCAAAGCGCGAGGAACGCCTCGTTGATCTTGCGCTCGATCGTGCGCTCGTTCGAGAGAAAGAGGTTCTTGGCGAGCTGCTGGGTGATCGACGAGCCGCCCTGCACGACGCCGCCGGCGCGCGCGTTGGTGACGAGCGCGCGCAGGGTGCCGCCGATGTCGATGCCGAAGTGGTCGTAGAAGCGGCGGTCTTCGGTCGCGAGCACCGCCTTGATCAGGTGATCCGGCAGCTGGTCGAGCGGGATCGAATCGTTGTGCTTGATGCCGCGGCTGCCGACTTCGTTGCCGTAGCGGTCGAGGAAAACCACCGCGAGGTCGGCCTTCTTGAGCCAGTCGTCGTCCGCGGTCTCACGGAAGGCCGGGATCGCCAGCCCGAGCATGAGCACAAGGCCCAAGACGCCGAGCGTGGCGAGCTCCGACAGCGGCTCGACCAGCATCCAGCGCCGCCAGCCCGCCACATGGAAGCGGTCCATGAACTCGACGAAGCGCTCGAACAGCTCGCGGCCCCAGATGCCGCTCTGGAACAGCCCGAAGTCCAGGCGCGAGTCGAGGTCCAGCAGGAAGTGCTTAATGCGCACCAGCCAGCTTCGACGCGGCCCTTCGCCGCCAGGGTAGAGATGGCTCAACCTTCAAACCCTCTGCGACCGAACTTCACGACGTGCCCGTCCACCCCGAGGGCCGGTTCGTCTTAGCCGAACTACGGCTCATGGCCAATGTCCGCCGTGGCGCAGGGTGAATGGAGATTGGGGGCAATTTCAGGCTGCCCGTGCAGGGCGGCGCGCAGGCACGACTGCGCGAGTAATAATGTTGTGGTATTTAGGGACCTATTCGCGTTCGGCGTGGACCCAACCGTAGGTGTGGTTCTCTGACGAAAGTAATCGGGGATTTCGGGAACGTCGCGCGGAAGGTGACCTAACGTACCCAGTTGCCATCGCGCGTGGGTTGAAGAATGATGCTTGTGGGGGCCAGGGGTTGGGGGATCGGGGACTATGCGTATCGTTGCTGTTGCGCTTATCGCGTGCCTCTTGGCGAGTTGCGCGTCATCGTCCGACAAAATTGCCGCGAGCTATGTCTCGCCCATGCAATACGACAACTACAACTGTCGGCAGCTTGCGGACGAGGCCCAGCGCGTATCCGCCCATGCCGCGCAAGCGGCGGGTGCGCAGGACAACCAAGCGACCAAGGATACCATTGCGACGACAGCGGCGATCGTCATTTTTTGGCCAGCGGCCTTCTTCGTGCAGGGTGATAAGCAGAACGCAGCCGAGCTTGCGCGGTTGAAGGGCGAAATGGACGCAATCGAGCAAGTGTCTATCCGTAAGCAATGCGGCATCCAGTTCCAGCACGCACCACCACCACCGCCACCACCACCGTCGCAGCAATAAGACAGCCGTCAATCTTCACGGGTGCACCGCTCGATCGCGTCGTTGATGACCGGGCCTGGTCAGTTGCCGGGCCCGGATCCGACGAGTGCACGTCAGTCGTCGTACTCCGCCGATATGTCGCGGCCCGTGTAGTCGGGCATCATCGCGGCCGCGATCAGGCTCACGACGGCGCATGCCGCGATGTAGGCCGAGACCGCATAACCCGAGTGGAAGGCGCCGAACAGCAGGCCCGCGATGATCGGCGCCGGTCCGCCGGCGATGATCGAGGCGAGCTGGTAGCCGAGCGAGGAGCCGCTGTAGCGCAGGCGCGGCGTGAACGCCTCGGCGATCAGCGCGGCCTGCGGGCCGTACTGCATGTCGTGCGGGATGAGCGAGAGCACGATTGCGAGGAACACCAGCACCGGGCTCGCGGTGTCGATCATCGCGAAGTAGATGAAGCCGAAGACGCCGGTCGCGGCGGCGCCCAGCATGTACATCTTCCTGCGCCCGATTTGGTCCGAGATATGGCCCGACAGCGGAATCGAGACGAATGACACGATGGCCGCCACCATGACGGCTGCGAGGATCAAGTCTCGCGACATGTGCAACGTGCGGGTCGCATAGGTATAGACGAAGGCCGTGAAGATGTAGAACGGCGCCTGCTCGGCCATGCGCACCAACGCCGATAGGATGATTTCGCGCGGCTGCTTTTTGATGACCTCGGTCACCGGCGCCTTTTCGATTCGCTGATTCTCGACGAGTTTCCGGAACACCGGCGTCTCCAGGATGCCGAGGCGAATCCACAGGCCGATGCCGACAAGGATGATCGAGAGCAAAAACGGAATGCGCCATCCCCAGATCGGGAACTGGTCACCCAAAATGCTGCTGACGACGAGGATCACGATGTTCGACAGGAAAAGCCCTGCCGGCACGCCGAACTGCGGCCACGAGGCGACAAGGCCGCGCTGGCCATGCGTGCGCGACCATTCCATCGCGAGCAGGACCGAGCCGCCCCATTCGCCGCCGACGCCGATGCCCTGGATCATGCGCAGGATCGTCAAGAGCACCGCGCCCCAGATGCCGATGCTGTTGTAGGTCGGCACGAGACCGACCAGGATGGTCGCGATGCCCATGCACAGGAGTGTCGCGATCAGCGTCCCCTTGCGCCCGATGCGATCGCCGTAGCGGCCGAAGATCGCAGCGCCGATCGGGCGGCCGAGGAAGCCGATGAAATAGGTGCCGAACGCCTCGAGGGTGCCCGTCAGCGGATCGGAGTTGGGGAAGTAGAGCTTTCCGAACACCAGCGCGGCGGCGGTGCCGTAGATGAAGAAGTCGTACCACTCGATCGTGGTGCCGATCGTCGATGCGATGACGGCTTTGCGCAGCTGTGCGCTATGTTCGTCGGGCGACAACACTCCATAGGTGGCTGCCATAGCCATGGCTGGCCCTCCAACGTTGTCCTCCCACCATTGGCGCGGGTTCGCCGCCGTTTCGGCGGCCCGCGCTGCGTTTATGCGAATCCCGCGCGTGTTACGTTTCCCAGCTGCCGATGGGCGGCACAGGAACGATCAGGCGCTGTGCATGCATTACGCGGCAGCACGCCGTGCAGTTCCACGCGCGATGCCGGAAGGTATGTCAGTGCACCGGGATCACGCGGCGAGGCCGGGGGCTCGTCCGTGGCGGCCATTTAGTGATGGCTGTTTTTGGAGTCGCCGGACGATTCGTCGTGATCGCGCTCGCCCGCAGCCCCTTCAGCCGCCGCTGTCTCAGCCTGAGACATCAGCTCCATCGCCTTGTTGATGAGCAGCTCGGCAACCTCGTTGTCATCGCTGAGCAGCGACAACCTCATGCAAATGTCAGCCTGACGCCAATAATACTGCGCACGAGACATGCCCGACCCCGATTCCGTCGGAAAACTTTTGACGGGCCCGAACGTTCCGGCGGCACATCAAAATTCACTCAATTTTGGTGTTCATTTACCGGACCCCCGCGCTGCAAGCTGCTCATCGCGCATCATGAAAAATGATGCCCAGCGTGTGCCGGTGTCCGCTCCGCAGCCGGCTGACGCCATGCCGCATGTTCACCCGGTAGGTTCCGCGCATGCCCTGCACGGGCCGGTGATGCACCGGAAAGATGACCATCTCGCCTTGGGACAATGGCACCACCTCGGCCCGCGACTGCATGCGCGGCCGCTGCTCGGTCAGCACGAACTCGCCGCCGGAGAAATCGGCGCCCGGCCGTGACAGGAGCAGCGTGGCCTGCAGCGGAAACACGTGCTCGCCATAAAGGTCCTGGTGCAGGCAATTGTAATCGCCCTCGCGGTAGCGCAGCAGAAGCGGCGTCGGCTTGCTTTGCCCGGCCGCATGGCAGCGGGCGAGGAAGTCGTCGTGCGAATCGGGATAGCGCACCGCGACGCCCATCGCGTCGTTCCAGCGGTTGGCCACGGCGGCGAGCCGTGGATAGAGCGCGGCGCGCAGCGCCGCCACGGCGTCGGGCAGCGGATACGCGAAGTACTTGTATTCGCCGCGCCCGAAGCCGTGCCGCGCCATCACGATGCGGCTGCGGAAAAGGGCATCGTCGTCGTAGCGCGCCGCGAGCGCGGCACATGCGTCGGCGTCGAGCACGCGGCCGATCACGGCGCAGCCCTGCGTATCGAGCGTCGCGGCGATCGCGGCCCAATCGAGGTCCGCGACGCCCTCGACGATCGACGACGCTTTCTCCGGCAGGCCCTGGCCGCCGAAGCGCGCAGCGCGAATTTGGCTCACGCCGCCTGCTCCTTGGCGAGCAGTGCGCGCTTGCGCGCGATGCCCCAGCGATAGCCCGCGAGGTCGCCGTCGAGGCGCACCACGCGATGGCACGGGATCGCGACTGCGACCGGGTTGCCGGCGCAGGCCGCCGCGACCGCGCGCACCGCCTTGGGCCGGCCGATGCGCTTGGCGATGTCCGTGTAGGTCGCGGTCGCGCCCACCGGGATCTTGCGCAGCGCCTGCCACACCCGCTGCTGGAAGGCGGTGCCGCGCACGTCGAGCGGCAGATCGAACTTTTGATCCGGCGCCTCGACGAAGCCGACCACCTTGGCGACGAGCCGTTCGAACGCGGCATCGCCGCCGATCAGCCGCGCCTTCGGGAAGCGGTCCTGCAGCCCGCGCACGAGCGCGTCCGGGTCGTTGCCGAACGAGATGGCGCAGATGCCTTTCTGCGTCGCCCCGACCAGGATCGCGCCGAGCGAGCACTGGCCGACCGCGAAACGAATCTCCGCGCCGGTGCCGCCGGCGCGGAAGTCGCGCGGCGTCATGCCGAGCATGTCGGAGGAGGCCGCATAGAACCGGCCGCTGGAGTTGAAGCCGGCGCCGTAGATCGCCTCGGTGACCGAGCCACTGGTCGCGAGCGCGTCGCGCACGCGCTGCGCGCGGTAGGCATCCGCATAGGCCTTGGGCGTGACGCCGGTCACGGCGCGGAAGACGCGGTGGAAATGGAAGCGACTCATGCCGGCGGCCTTGGCGAGCGTCGCGAGGCTCGGCATCTCCTCGGCACGCTCGATCAGCCGGCACGCATTCTCGACTGCCTCGGCCTGGCGTTCGGCGAGCCCCGCCTCGTTCGGCCGGCAGCGCTTGCACGGCCGGAACCCGGCCTTCTCGGCGGCGGCCGGGCTCGCATGGAAGGAGACGTTCTCGCGCCGTGCGCGGCGCGACGCGCAGGACGGCCGGCAATAGACGCCGGTCGTGCGCACCGAATAGTAGAATGTCCCGTCGGCCGCGCGGTCGCGCTGCTTCACGGCCTCCCAGCGCGCCTCGTCCGTCATGTCGCCGCCGCCCGTTCGCAATGCGGTCATCGGCTCGTCGTTTCTCATGGCCAGAGCGCCCATGATCATGCTCCTTCGGATCGCAACGGGAAATGCCCGTCTTCCGTCCGTGAATGTGGGGCCAGACGACCCCGCCGACACTTCGCTCCTTGCTCTCGAATTGAGAAAGTTTGCGCCGTGGCGCAAGGTGGGGTGCGCGCGGGGCCGCGGATACGAGCCCTCGCGGGATTGTGACGCCCGAAAAGGGCGGAGACCCTCATACCAGCCACGCAATCGCGCCCATTGCCAGGCTGTCCGGGCGGGGCGATACGGTGGCGCCGATCCGAAGGGGCAATCCCTTCCACCCGAGACCGTAATGACACCCTCCGATGCGCGGGCATTGCCGCGCACCCCTCGAGCTGACCCTGCGGAACCGACGGCGTCCATCTATGCGGCGCCGCTCGATCACGCGCTGGTGCGCCAGATCATCGGCGGCATCATGCTGGCGATGTTCCTCTCGGCGCTGGAACAGACGATCGTCGCGCCGGCGTTGCCGACGCTCGGCCGCGTGCTCGGCGATGTCGAGAACCTGCCCTTCGTGGTGACCGCGTATCTTCTGGCGGCGACCGCGGTGACGCCGCTGTTCGGCAAGTTCGCCGATATCCACGGCCGCCGGCTCGCGCTCCTCATCGCGGTTGCGGTCTTCATCGTCGGGTCGATCGCCTGCGCGCTGGCGCCCTCGATGGGCGCGCTGATCGCCGGCCGTGCCCTGCAAGGCCTCGGCGGCGGCGGCATCCTGCCCATCGCACAGACCATCATCGCCGACCTGCTGTCGCCGCGCGAACGGCCGATCTACCAGAGCTATTCGGCCGTGATGTTCACGGCATCGAGCATTCTCGGCCCGGTGCTCGGCGCCTTTCTCACCGATTACGTGCACTGGTCGCTGATCTTCTGGATCAACGTGCCGATGGGTGCCATCGCGCTGGTGATGACCGATCGCGCGCTGCGCAAGCTGCCGCGCCATGAGCGGCCGCACCGGCTCGATTTCCTCGGCGCCGCCCTGATGGTCGCGGCCGCGCTGGTGCTGATGATCGCGCTCGCCTGGGGCGGGCGG
>DASXCK010000531.1:0-10626 GCA_036491235.1 Xanthobacteraceae bacterium
TCGATCGCCTCCTGCAGATCCACGCCGTGGTGGATGTGGCGCAGGAGCACCGCGAGCGTCCACTGATCCTGCTGGTCGCCGCCCGGCGTGCCCATGGCGAGGAACGCCTCGCCGTCGCGCGTGATCAGCGTCGGCGTCAAGGTCGTGCGCGGCCGTGCGCCCGGGCGCACGGTCGAGGGATGGCCCTCCTCCACCCAGCCCATCTGGCCGCGCGTCGTGATCGCGAAGCCGAGTTCAGGCACCACCGGCGAGCTCTGCAACCAGCCGCCCGACGGCGTCGCCGAGAGCATGTTGCCGAAGCGGTCCACCACGTCGATATGCACGGTGTCGCCCCACTCCACCGGCAGCGGCGCAAACGTCGGCTCACCCTGGCCGATGCCATACGGCACCTCGGCGCCCGCCATCGCCATCACGCGCGCCATGCGCCCGGCCGCGCCCGGCAGACCGCCGGGCCGCAGCGCGCGCGAGGCTTCCTCGCCGACGAGCTTGCGCCGCACCGCCGCGTAGTCGTCCGACAGCAGCGTGGCGAGCGGCACGTCGACCACGTCCGGATCGCCGTAGAAGACCTCGCGGTCCGCGTAGGCGAGCTTGAGGCATTCGACCAGCGTGTGGGCGAAGCGCTCGCCTGCCGGCTCCATCGCGTCGAGGTCGAAACCCTCGAGCATCGCCAGCGCCTCGAGAAAGACCGGCCCCTGCGCCCACGCGCGCGTCTTGTGCACGTCGAGCCCGCGATAGCGGCGCGACACGGTCGGCTCGATGCGCGCGCGAAAGCGCGCGAGATCGTCGCCGGTGAGCAGCCCGCGGTTGCGGCGTCCGGTCGAGTCGATCAGCTCCGCGGACCGATAGAACCGATCGATCGCCTCGGCGACGAAGCCGCGATAGTAGGCGTCGCGTGCTTTCTCGATCTGCGCGACCCGATCGGCGCCCGCGCATGTCGCTTCCGCCAGAATGCGCCGATAGGTCGCCGCGGTCTGCGGCGTGCGCATGAGCGCGCCCGGCCGCGGCACCTCGCCGCGCGGCAGCCACACTTCGGCGGAGGTCGGCCACTCAGTCGTGAAGAATTCCTTCGCGGCCAGGATCGAGGCCGCGACGCGCGGCAGCACCGGAAAGCCGTTCTCCGCATACCCGATCGCCGGCGCGAGCACGTCGGCGAGCGTGAGCGTGCCGTAGTCGCGCAGCAGCAGCATCCAGGCGTCGAACGCGCCCGGCACCACCGCCGGCAAAAGCCCGGTGCCCGGCACCTGCTTGAGCCCGAGCTGCGCGAAGCGCGCGGTGCTCGCCGCCGCCGGATAAGGCCCTTGCCCGCAGATCACGACGGGCGCCGCCGCGTCATGCGCCTTCAGGATGATCGGCACCTCGCCGCCCGGCCCGACCAGATGCGGCTCGATGATCTGCAGCACGAAGCCGGCGGCGGCGGCGGCATCGAAAGCATTGCCGCCGCGCTCGAGCGTCGACATCGCGACCGCGCTCGCGATCCAGTGGGTGGTCGCGACCGCCCCGAAGGTGCCGCGGATTTCGGGACGGGTGGTGAAGGTCTGCATGGAGGGGCTCATTCAAGTCAAAGCGGTCGCATTGACCACTCTGGCATGTTCGCGGCAAGTGTCTCGGGTGAATTTATGGCTGAGGATGGCAACGATGACCACGACGCCGCACCGCCGTTCCGTGCTGACCGCCCTCGCCGGCCTTGCGGCGGCGGCGCCCTTCTCCCGCGCCCTCGCGCAGGCCTGGCCGAGCCATCCGCTCAGCCTCGTCGTCCCATTCGCGCCCGGCGGCTCGACCGACATCCTGGCACGCATCGTCGCCGGGCATCTGCGCGAGACGCTCGGGCAGCCGGTCGTGGTCGAGAACCGCACCGGCGCCTCGGGCAATATCGGCACCGCGATCGTCGCCCGCGCGCCGCCCGACGGCTACACGTTCCTGTTCAACACGATGAGCGTGCACACCATGAACCACGCGCTCTTCGCAAAGATGCCGTTCGACGGCGTGAAAGATTTTTCCCCGATCACGCTGCTCGCCTATGTCACCAACACGATGGTGGTGCATCCGTCGGTGCCGGCGAAGACCGTCAAGGAATTCATCGATTACGCCAAGCAGAACCCCGGCAAGGTCAACTACGCCTCGGCCGGCCCGGGCTCGACAAACCATTTGTGCGGCGCGCTGTTCGAGAAGATGGCGGGCGTGCAGATGGTGCACGTGCCCTATCGCGGCGGCGCGCCCGCCGTCGCCGACACGGTCGCGGGCCGCGCCCAGCTCTTCTTCACCGCCGGCACCCAGAGCCTGCCGTACGTGAAGGCCGGCAAGCTGCGCCTGCTCGCCGTCACCGAAGACAAGCGTTCCCCATTTTTGCCCGACATGCCGACCGTCGCCGAGACGCTGCCCGGCTACGAGATGGCCGTGTGGTACGGCGCCTACGGCCCCGCCGGCATGCCGCACGACATCGTCACACGGCTCAACAGCGAGATCAGCCGCGTCCTCTTCCTGCCCGAGGTGAAGGGCAGCATGGACAAGATCGCGGTCGAGGTCGCCAAATCGACGCCCGAGGAGCTCGGCCAGATGACGGTCCGCGACGCCGAGAAATGGGGCCGCATCATCAAGGAGCTCGGCATCACGGCGCAGTGACGCGAAAGCTGACGTGAAGCACTGAGTTTCCGACCCCTCGGCCGTCATGCCCCGTTTTCGCGGGCATGACGCGGAATGGGTCGTGAGTCACTCCCCCTTCAGATTCGCGGCCTTGATCACCGGCCACCATTCGTCCGCTTCCGCCCGCTCGAACGCCGCCATCGCGGCGGCGCTGCGCTGATCTTCCGGGAACGGCTCCTGTCCGATGGCGCGCAGCCGCGCCAGCACCTTGGGATCGGCGAGCGTCTCTCGTACAGCAGCGTTCAGCTTGTCGATCGCCTCCTTGGGCGTGCCTTTCGGCGCCCACAGGCCCTGCCACAGCGAGGCATAGAAGCCGGGCAGCCCGGCCTCGTCGACGGTCGGAATGTCCGGCGCGTTGGACGCGCGCGTCTTCGCCGTGATCGCGAATGCCTTGACGGAGCCGGCGCGCACCTGCGGCAGCGCGTTGGAGAGTTGGTCGAACATCATGTCGATCTGCCCGCCCATGAGGTCCTGAATCGCGGGCGCCGCGCCGCGGTACGGCACGACCACGTATTTCGTGCCGATGCGGTCCGCGAAATGCGTGACGCTCACCAGTGCCATCGCGCCCGCCGTGCCGACCGACCCCTTGCCGGGATTGGCCTTGAACCAGGCGATCAGCTCCTTGAGATCGCGCGCCGGCATGGTCTTGCGGGTAACGATGATCTCCGGATTGCTCGTGAGCAGCGCGACCGGCGCGAAATCCTCGAGCAGATCGTAGGGCAGCCGATAGAGCTCCTGGTTGAGCAGGTGCGAGCCGTTGTTGCCGATGCTGAGCGTGTAACCGTCCGGCGCCGCGCGCGCGACGCGCCCGACCCCGATGTTGCCGGCGCCGCCCGGCACGTTCTCGACGATCACGGGTTGGCCCAGCGATCCGCGCATGCGCTCGGCGATGATGCGCGCCACCACGTCGGTCGGCCCGCCGGGAGGATAAGGCACCACGATGGTGATCGGGCGCGTGGGGTAGGATTGGGCGCTGGCTCCCGAGCCCGATACGACGGCTGCAACGAGCAGCACCACGATCGAGACCACAACTCTACGCATGAGCGCTCCCAGCGTTCCTCGTCATGCGCGGGCTTGTCCGGCGCATCCACGTCTTTTTCTCGCTGCATTTAAGGAGACGTGGATGGCCGGGACAAGCCCGGCCATGACGATGCGGGCGCGCTTCACCGACCCGCCGGGATGCCCGCCGTCTTCAGCCGGATCTTGTAGATGCCGGTGCGGGCCGCGACGTAGAGCGTCTTGTGGTCGGGATCGCCGAACTCGACATTGGCGGAAAGCTCCGGCGTCTTGATCGTGCCGATGTGCTTGCCGTCCGGCGTGACGATCCAGACGCCACCCGGGCCGGTCTCCCACAGGTTGCCATGCACGTCGACGCGCAGGCCGTCGGTGATGCCTTTCGCCGGGTCGTCGTGCATGTCGATGAGCATGCGGCCGTTGGCGAGCGTATCGTCGGGCTTGACGTCGTACGCCTTGATGTAGCGATCGCCACTGCCGTTGACGTAGAGGATCTTCTCGTCGGGCGAGAACGCGAGCCCGTTGGTGTTGGGTAGATCCTTGATCAGCAGCGAGAGCTTTCCGTCCTTCCACATGTAGACGGCGTTGAAGTCGAGCTCCTTGTGCGGATCCTTCGCGCGCTGGCGCAGCCCGCCGTACGTATCGGTGAAGTAGATCGCGCCGTCGCGCTTGACCGTCACGTCGTTGGGGCCGCCGAAGCGCTTGCCCTCCCAGCGGTCGGCCAGCACGGTGCGCTTGCCGTTCTTCTCGACACGGACGAGCGCGCGGCCGGCCCAGGCCGCGATCACGAGCCGGCCCTGCTTGTCGAGCGCAAGGCCATTCGCGCCGATCATCGGGAACTCTTCGTACTTCGGATCGCTCTTGTCCTTGCCGTTGTTCATGATGAAGCCCCAGCGCCACGGATGCATCTCCGTGTCGCTGGATGCGCGCTCGAGGTAGACCGAGAGGTTCTTGCCGTCCGGCGACATCTTGTAGATCACGTTCGCGGGGATATCGCTGAACAGGAGGTAGCCCGAGCGCCCTTGCGTCACCCAGGTCGTCCCTTCCGTGAAGCCAAAGTCGCCGCGCACCAGCTCGAGCTTGGCGTCCGGCGCGATGAGCGCATCGAGCGCGGGGTCGAGGCGGACGACGGAGGGATCGGAAGTCTGGGCGAGGGCCGCGGTGGCAAGGAAAGTCGCGAAGAACGCGCTGGGTAATTTGATCATTGCAATGCCCCATGCTCATCGTCATGGCCGGGCTTGTCCCGGCCATCCACGTCTTGCTTCGCGGTGCCGCTGCAAGGAAGACGTGGATGCCCGCATTCGCGGGCATGACGATGTCCGATGCCCTACTTCGCCGCCTCTTCCTTCAGCTTCGCCATGTCGGCTTCGCTGCGGAAGCTCATCACGGCGACCTTGCTGGTGCGCGAATAGGGCACGACCACCTGCAACGCGCCGGTGTGTTCGGTGAGCGAGATGTAGCGCGCCTCGGTTCCGCGCGTCGGCAGGTCGAAGCGCGTCCAGGTCTTGCTCGCCGGGTCGTAGCGCAGGATCGAGTCGGTCATCCAGATGTTGAGCCAGGCGTCGTGGTGACTGTCGACCGCGATGTGGTAGGGCTGCATGTGGTCGGGCAGCGGGACGAACGAGGTCTCGCCCGTCTTGGTGTCGATGCGTGCGAGCGTGCCGCCCCACGAGTCGCCGACCCACAGCACATCCGCATTCTTGTCTGTGCCCATGCGGCGCGGGCCCTCCGACCACGGCAGCGGCGTGTTGAAGTCCGGCTGCTTGAAGCCGTCGTAGAACTTCTTCTCCTCCGGCGTCGCACTCGCGACCTGCGCCGCGACCGGCGGCAGCTTGACCTCGGTGATCTTGCCCGACACCGGATCGGCGTGGCCGATGATGTCGAGCTGCATCTCGGCCCACCAGCCGTTGCCGTCGCGATCGACCGCGGCGCCGTAGGTCACGCCGGTGCCGTTCGGCGTCTGGTAGGTGAGCGACTTGAACTCCTTGAACGTCTCTGTCTTCGGGTCGAAGCGCAGCGCGCCGACCGGCGACGACGCCCAGATGAAGCCCTTGGGGTCGATATCGACCGTCACGGCGCCGCCGGTCGGCGACATCCCGGGCGGCGGCAGGAAAACCTCGATCTTCTGCGTCTTCGGATCGACCTTGGCGAGCCCACCCTTGGTGGTGTTGATGTTGAACCAGAGGTTTCCGTCCTTGTCGCGCGTCATGCCGTGCGTGTTGGCGGCGAGCCCGCCCGGCTTCGGCACGGCGAAGAGCTTCACCGCGCCGGTCTTGGTATCGATGCGGCCGACAGTGAGCTTCTTGTTCGGCGAGTTCGACGTGAACCACAGATTGCCGTCGAGGTCCGACCATGCGTCGTGCACCAGCGAGCCGATGCGCGAGGGCGTGCCGAGCGACCAGTCATGGCCGTCATTGCTGCGCACCGGCGCATCCTCGGCGGCCGGGACGTCGTATTCGCGGACGACCACCCGCGCCGCCTCGCCGCTCGGGCGCGGCGGCAGCGCGATCTTCATGGTGCTTTCGCCCGGCCCGCGGGCGCCCGCGAGATATTCGGCGAGCTCCTTCTCGTTGAATTGGAGCAGCCCGTTCGGCTTCGCCTTCTCGCCCTGATAGACGCCGGAGACGTTGACCATCTTCATGAGGTCGATGATCGCGGTCCAGCCCGCCGCATCGAAGCGGTGCTGCAGCGGATAGCTCGGCGTGTGGCAGCTCGTGCAGTTGTTGCGCACCAGGTGCTGCATCTTCTTGTCGTGCTCGGTCGCGGCCGGCAGGCTCGCGAGGACAGCATCGCCCGGCAGCTGCCGCTCATAATCCTTGAGCGCGCTCAGGCTGAGATTCTGCGCCGTATTGGCCTTGAGATCGACCTGCGCGTTCGCGGTCGCGAACGACAGCGCCTGCGCCCACACGTGATAGTGCCCGGCCGGCAGCGGCGGAAAGTAGTAGGCGCCGCCCGCGTCGGTGTACACCGTGGTCGTGATGGTCGAGCCGTCTGCCTTGGCCGAGACCGTCACGCCGCCCAGCTTGTCGCCGCCGCCACCCGCAATCGTGCCGGACAGAATTGCGTCCGCCGCGTAGGCCGGGACAAACATGGTCGTCGAAACGAGCGCGGCGGCGAAACCCGCGAGCAGCACACCCTTCCGTGTCATGGCGTGTCTCCCTGACATTTTTTTCCTTCCGCATATCCATATCGGCGAACCGGTACCCACTTCGCCGGGATGCGCGTTAATGCTCAATCCTGTTCGCGACTATTGGCATGCGCCGCACCCGGATTCGGCGCCGCAGCGGCCGTCGGCGGCACCGTCTTGAGGTAGGCCGCGACGGCGGCGATCTGCTCCGGCGTGAAGTTGGCCTTGAAGCCCGGCATGCGTGGCGTGCCGTTGGCGATCACCTCACGCATCGCGCTCTCCTGCCCGCCCGCCGAGTCGCGCGACAGCGCCGGCGCATAGCGCGGCGCGCCGAGCTGCGGCGGCAGGTGACACACGCCGCACGACTGCACGAACAGGCTGCGGCCGAGCGTCTGTGTTTCATTGAGCTGGGGTTGTTGGGCGGAGGCGCCGCCCGCAAGAAATACCGCGGCCACCGCCGACGCAATGCGCAGATGACGCATCATCGCTCCTCCCACTCAGAACGGCTTTTTCGCAAGGCTACGCCACCGCGGGGGCGCCGAACAGTGCGTTGCGGGCATGGGTATCCTGTCGCCATGGCCGGGCTTGCCCCGGGCATCCACGTCTTTGACCCAAGGAAGACGTGGATGCCCGGCACATGGGCGAGCGAAGCGACGCCGTTCCTCGAACGGCTATGGCCGGGCATGACGTGTGTGTTCAATGTGCGCAGAATACGCTGTAACATCGCGCCCCCACCCACCTGACCTCCCTCACCTGCGAGTCCCCCATGAGCCAGCCCAAGACCGAAACCCGCGACGGCATGACCATCGACTGGGACGTGCCGATCACGATGGACGACGGCGTGGTGCTGCGCTGCGACGTGTTTCGCCCGCTCAAGGATGGCAAGCATTCCGTGGTCCTGAGCTACGGCCCCTACGCCAAGGGCCTGAGCTTTCAGGAAGGCTATCGCCACGCCTGGGTGCGCATCGTCAAATCCTGCCCCGAGATCGAGCAGGGCTCGTCCAACAAGTACCAGAACTGGGAGCTGCTCGATCCCGAGCGCTGGGTGCCGGACGGCTACGTGATCGTGCGTGTCGACTCGCGCGGCGCCGGCCGCTCGCCCGGCCGCCTCGACGTCTGGTCGGCACGCGAGGCCAAGGACATCGCCCTCTGCGTCGACTGGGCCGGCACGCAGCCATGGTCGAACGGCAAGGTCGGGCTCAACGGCATCTCGTACTATTCGATGAACCAGTGGCAGGCGGCGCCGCTCAAGCCGAAGCATCTCGCGGCGCTGTGCGCCTGGGAGGGCTCGTCGGACTACTACCGCGAGCTCGCCCGCCACGGCGGCATCCTCTCCGACTTTCTCTCCTCATGGTATCCGCGCCAGGTGACCGCCATGCAGCATGGCGTCGGCGACCGCGGGCCGAAGAGCATCGTCACCGGCGAGCCGGTCGCGGGGCCGGAGACGCTGTCCGAGGCCGAGCTCGCCAAGAACCGCGCCGACGCTGACGGCGACGCGATGCGCCACCATCTCATCGACGATCACTACGCGCCGCGCCTGCCGAAATTCGACGCCATCGAGGTGCCGCTGCTCTCGGCCGCCAATTGGGGCGGCATGGGCCTGCACCCGCGCGGCAATTTCGAAGGCTATTTGCGCGCCGGCTCGAAGCAGAAATGGCTCGAGGTGCACGGCGACACGCACTTCACTCTATTCTACGCGCGCTACGGCCAGGAAACGCAGAAGCGCTTCTACGATCGCTTCCTCAAGGGCCTCGACAATGGCTGGGAGAAGCAACCGAAAGTGCTGCTCAACATCCGTCATCCGGGCGAGAAGTTCGTGCCGCGCGCCGAGAACGAATGGCCGCTCGCGCGAACCGAGTGGACGAAATTCTACCTCGATCCGTCGGGCAACACATTCGGCCGCGAGGCGCCGAAGACCGCGACCACGCTCGCCTACCCGACCACCGGCGACGGCGTCACGTTCTCGACACCACCGCTCGAGAAGCCGCTGGAGATCACCGGCCCGGTCGCCGCAAAGCTCTTCGTCTCCTCCGACACGACCGACGCCGATCTCTTCCTGGTGCTGCGCGTGTTTGATCCGGGCGGAAAAGAAGTCGTCTTCGTCGGCTCGAACGATCCGCGCACGCCGGTCGGCCTCGGCTGGCTGCGCGCCTCGCACCGCAAGCTCGATCCGGCCCAGAGCAAGCCGTACCGGCCATGGCATACCCACGACGAATTGCAGCCGCTCAAGCCCGGCGTGCCGGTCGAGCTCGACGTCGAGATCTGGCCGACCTGCATCGTGGTGCCGCCCGGCTATCGCCTGGCGTTGACGGTGCGCGGCAAGGATTACGAATACGACGGGACCGACATCGCGCCGCCGTTCGCCCCCTATCCGATGAAAGGCGTCGGCCCGTTCACCCACACCAATCCGCAGGATCGCCCGAAGGAGATCTTTGGCGGCACCAACACGCTGCATTTCGCCGAGGGCAAGATGCCGTATGTGCTGTTGCCGGTGATTCCGAACAAATGAAAGTCTTCGCAGGGTAGGCAAAGGCGCGAAGCGCCGTGCCCACGCGGGCGTTTCGTCGAGCTGATCGAGCGGTGGGCACGCTTCGCTTTGCCCACCCTACGCTTTTCGCGGACTCATCCATCGCGCGCCGGCGAGCACACCGACCGCAAATACCGCCGGCATCACGGCGAGCCACATGCCGGCGGCAGCGAGGGCCGCCGTCGCGGCCCAGCTGATCGACGCGAAGGCTTCGGCGAACGTCGCGATGCGCGAGGACGTCTGGCGGCGGCGGAAATGGCTGCGCTTCGCCTGCGCGCGGAACCAGAGCTGGACGGCCGTCGCGGAGCCCGCCGACAACGGCACGCCGACCGCCGCAATGACGCCCTCGTAGGGCGTCGCCAGCAAAAGCCCGACCAAAAACGGCGAGAACACCAAGAGCACGGCGCCGAGCACCGCCTCGATCTTGGCGCGCATGATGTCGCGCGCGATGACGGGCGCGGTGGCGACGAGGTCTGGCGCGTCCTCGCCCGAGATCGCGAGCCATGCGAGGCCGCCCGCGAGCTGGCCCGCGCCCATCACGAGCACCGGCACCAGCAGCACCAGCGCGTTCGCGCCGGCGCCAAAGCTCTTCCACAGCATGAAAGCCGGCGGCAGCAGGTAGAGGAGCTGCATCAGCGTCTGTGAGACGAGCCACGGATCGCGCCCCAGCAGCACCCATTCTTTGCGCCGCAGCGTGCGCTTGGCCGAGCCGGCGCGGAAGCCGCCGGTGCGCCGCTCGCGCGTCGTGCCCAGCCCTACGCTCTGCGCCGCGACTGCGTGCTCGCCGAACGATCCCGAGAAGACCGCGATCGCGGCTCCGAGCAGCGCGACGCTCGCGACGACGACGGCAGCAAGCGCATGCACATCGCCCAGCATGGCGCGCGCCAGCCACCACAACGGGCTCGCCGGCTCGGGCGCATGCGCGACCAGTGTCGTGGAGCCCAAGTACGCGGTGCGCGACAGCGTGCCGTAGGAGACAATCGCGGCGATCTGCAGCCCGATGACGAAGCCGGCACCGATCACCGCCGCGACGATCTGCGCGATCAGCCGCGTGCGTTTCGGCCCGATGGCGCGAAACAGCGCGACCGTGAGCGCCACCGCGAACGCTGCCGCGTTCATGCCGAGCGCCGCCGCAACCGCATAGGCGCCGAGCCAATGCGCGCCGCCCTGCAGCGCCAGCATGTTGATGAACGGCGACGCAAGCAGCACCGCCATGGTGGCGATCCCGCCCGCCATGGTGGCGATGCGCACCGCAAAGAGCTTGCGAGCCGCGACCGGCGACGAGAGGATCAGGTCGAGATCTGAGCGCGTGTAGAAC
>DASXCK010000532.1:0-14661 GCA_036491235.1 Xanthobacteraceae bacterium
CCCGACAGGCTTGGATTGGTCATGAAGTACTTGTGCGCGTTGAACGGCTCCTCGCCGTCGGCGGCCTTGATACGCGTGGACGCGCCGTCGGGCAAGAGCGTCCAGCTTTGCTCGTTATCCTTGAGATTGGCGATCATGATCTGATCGAGCACCTGCTCGTGCACGGTCGGATTGAGAATCGGGCACAGCGCCTCGACGCGGCGGTCGAGATTGCGCGGCATCATGTCGGCGGACGAGATGTAGATCGCGGCCTTGTGGTGCGGAAGGCCGTGGCCGGTGCCGAAGCAGTAGATGCGGCCATGCTCGAGGAAGCGTCCGACGATCGATTTGACGCGGATGTTCTCGGAGAGGCCCGCCACGCCGGGCCGCAGGCAACAGATGCCGCGCACGATGAGGTCGATCTTCACGCCGGCGCGCGACGCCTCGTAGAGCGCGTCGATGATCTCCGGGTCGACCAGGGCATTCATCTTCATCCAGATCGCGGCCGGGCGGCCGGCCTGCGCGTGCTCGATCTCCTGGGCGATATGGGCGCGGATGCGCGCCTTAAGATTGAGCGGCGACACCGCCAGGCGGTCGAGCTGGTCGGGCTCCGCATAGCCGGTGATGAAGTTGAACACGCGCGCGACGTCGCGGGCGATCACCGGGTCGGCGGTGAAGAACGAGAGATCGGTATAGATGCGCGCCGTCACCGGATGGTAGTTGCCGGTGCCGACATGCACGTAGCAGAGCGGCGAGCCGCCCTCGCGGCGCACGACCAGCGACAGCTTGGCGTGCGTCTTCAATTCGATGAAGCCGTAGACGACCTGGGCGCCGGCACGCTCGAGGTCGCGCGCCCAGCGGATGTTCGCCTCCTCGTCGAAGCGGGCTTTCAGCTCGACCACCGCCGTGACCGATTTGCCGGCCTCGGCGGCCTCGACCAGCGCGCGCACGATCGTCGAGTCGTTCGAGGTGCGGTAGAGCGTCTGCTTGATCGCGATCACATCGGGATCGCGCGCCGCCTGCTGGAGGAACTGCACCACCACGTCGAAGGACTCGTAGGGGTGGTGGACGATCAGATCTTTCTGGCGGATCGCCGCGAAGCAGTCGCCGGCGTGGTCGCGGATGCGCTCGGGGAAACGCGGATTGTACGGCACGAACTCGAGGTCGGGCCGGTCGACCGCCATGAGCTGAGAGAGCTCGCTCAGCGCCAACACGCCGTCGACCAGAAAGACCTCCGCGTCGCCGACGGCGAGCGCACGCTGCACCGACTGGCGCAGCGCGGCCGGCATGGCGGCCTCGATCTCGAGGCGGATGACCGACCCGCGCCGGCGGCGCTTGAGCACGCGCTCGAACTGGCGGACGAGATCCTCGGCCTCTTCCTCGATTTCGATTTCGGAGTCGCGCAGGATGCGGAATACGCCCTGCCCTTTGACCGTGTAGCCGGGAAAGAGCCGCGGAATGAAAAGGCCCGTCACGTGCTCGAGCGTGATCAGCCGCGCGATCCCGCCCTCCGGCGGTGCCGGCAGGCGGATGAAGCGCTCGACCTTCTGCGGCACGCGGATCAGCGCGTTCATCGCCTTGCCATCGCTCTGGCGGGCGAGATGCAGCGCAATCGAGAAGCCGAAATTGGGGATGAACGGGAACGGATGCGCCGGGTCGATCGCGAGCGGCGTGAGCACCGGGAAGATGTGACGCAGGAAATAATCCTCGAGCCAGGTGCGGTCGGCCTTCTTGAGCGCCTCGCCGTCGACCAACACGATGTGCTGGTCGGCGAGCTCCTTGCGCAGTTCGCGCCAGCGCGCCTGCTGATCACTCGCGAGGCTCGACACCGCCTCGCCGATGCGCACGAGCTGCTCGGACGGGCTCAGGCCGTCAGGGCTCTTGTCCGCGATGCCGGCGCGCACCTGGCCCATGAGGCCGGCGACCCGCACCATGAAGAACTCGTCGAGGTTGTTGGCCGAGATCGACAGGAACCGCACGCGCTCGAGCAGCGGGTGGTTGGGGTTCTCGGCTTCCTCGAGAACCCGGCGGTTGAAATGCAGCCAGGAGAGCTCGCGGTTGATGAACCGGTCCGGAATGTCCGTCAGCGCCAGCGGCGCGACCTTGAGGCGGGGCTCCTCCGGGCGTGGCTCGGCACAGGATTCAACAGGTAAAACAATAGCTTGCGCGCGATCCGCCATGCGAAATACCGCTCTTTTGCCGGCATTGTGGCGGGCCAAAATGACCTCGCTGTGACGATTGTGACATAGGAAGATTAATCGCAATACCTATGCACGTTTTGGTGTCAGCGAAAACGGCCTAGCAACCCCGATACGTGCTCGGGCGACCTCTTCGGCCGCCCGAGAGAATGCGGGCCGTTTTAGGCCATGGCAATCATTGGAGGGGAGCCTGGAGGATCACCGGCGGGAAAAAGATCGTGCAAGCAATTGGCGGCTGCGGCCCGGTGCGCGGGAAGAAGAAGCCATTGACCGGCTGCGGGAACTGTTGCGGCCAAGTGGTGCCGGCCAGGCAGTAATAATAGCTGCCGAGAACGTTGTGGCCGCCGGTCGCCCAGTGCTCGTCATCGGAGAACAATGCCTGTTCCGCGAAGGTCGTGTTCACGGGCTGCGAGACCGGCGAGCTTGGCGAGCATACATAGGCCCATGCCGACGAGATCATCGTGGTCTCCGCCGGCGTCGTGCAGGCGCGATCGACGAGCTTGTTCGTCGTATGCGTGATGCCGAAGCGTGCGGGGTTGCCGACGATCGTCTGGCGCACATGGTTCATATCGGCCCACGCAAAGCTCACGCCAAGCGCGGTGAGCTTGCTCATCAGCTCGGTATTGTAGAGATGGCGGAGCGTCATCTGGGCATCGGTGCCGAAGCTCTCGGGAAGATTGGTCACCATGATGAAGCGCGCGCCCCCCTGTTGCAGCGTCAGGATCGCTGCGGCGAGCGAGTCCGCGGCGCCCGTCACATAGGCCGGCCAATCATCGGCATTGAGTTGATTGATCGCGAAGGACACGTCATTGCCGCCGGAGCTGATGAGATACAGTGAATTGGGGTCCGGACGATGCACGCTCTTGTAGTTGCCGATCTGCGTCTCGGTCGGCACCGCATTGGGAAAGAGCCCGACGCCCGGCGGGTTGGTGTCGTGGTTGCGCGAGCCACCGGTGGCGTAATTCGTGCCGGCAAGCAAAGACCCGATGATGGATGAGATCCGGCCGATCAGGTTGGGAGCTCTGAGAGCCACGCCGGGAGGCGCGGAAGCGACGGCGGGCGTCGTAGAAGCCTCCTCGGCGGCCGGCAGCGGAAGCGAAACGAGAAGGCCCTCGTCGGCCGGCCGAACTTCGGTCCCGATCAGGCGCGCCACGACTTCCACCGAGACCGGGCCCGGATTTGAGGTCCCCCGTCCCATGCCGTAGGTCGGCGGAATGTTGGGCGGAGACGCGAAGTTGTACGTGGACAGATACTGATCGAACTGCGGTTCGCCGCTCGGCCGGAAATTGTACCAGCCGGTATCGACAGTGCTGTCGCCGAACACCCAGAGGTGATCGAACGAGCTCGCGGGACCGGCGCCGAGCAAGAATATTGCGGACGCGATGGCGGAGATGGAAGTCGGAGTGAAGCGCACGAAATGTCTCCTTTTCGTCTCGTCGGGACTGCCATCCATTGGTCGCGACACTTGGCCGATGGTTGATTTGCGCGCGATCGAAAAGGCGTGAACGCGCCCTGAAACGGTTGTGAAAACGGCACGATTTCAATGGGTTGGATAAACGGCGGACATGCCGCGCGCGCCCAATCCGTCACGCAGGGCGTACATACCGCGCTCCGCCGGTAAGGACCAACCGGCGCCCTCACCGATCGCGCAGCAACTCGGCGGCAAGCTTGCGGCCGACCTCGCGCCGCTGACGCAGCGCCTCGCGGTCCAGTTCGGCGACGATCGCCCGCGCCGCCGCGAACGAGCGCTCGATCCGGGCCAGCAGATAGCCGATCAGCTCCTCGTCGACGCGCAGCTGGCGGTCGGCGAACAGCTTGACCAGCACGGCACGCAACAGCGCGTCGTCGGGCGGCGCGAGCGTCACGACCGGCAGCGCGCGCAGGCGCGAAGCAAGGTCGCGCAACCGCACCGTCCAACGGCTCGGCGGGGTGCGCGCCGTGATCAGCAGGAAATCCCCCTGCTCGCGCGCGAGATTGAGCAGGTGAAAGAGCGCCGCGTCCCCGCAGGCATCCTGGCGCAGATCCTCGATCACCAGCGCGCCGGTTGCGAGCGCGGTCGGCAAGCCGGCCGCGTCGATCGCGTGGCTCGCGATCGCGCGCGCCCCCGTGCTCTTCGCCCAGATCGCCGCCAGATGGCTCTTGCCTGCGCCCTCCGGACCGACCAGCGCGACCGCCGGCGCGGGCCAGTCCGGCCAACGCTCGATCAGCGCGAGCGCGGCGGCATTCGAGGGGCCGGCCAAAAAATCCTCGCGGCCGAACCGTTCGCGAAAGCCGAGCGCAAGCGGAAGCTGGCGCGGGCCCTCGTTCATGTCATGCGCCGGCTGCATTCATGTGGCGCCACCATTCGCGCACATAAAAGCCCACCGAGATCAGGGTCAATGCCGCAACCGTCCACATGAGGGCGTCGCGGAGCCCGTCCGCGTCGAAGGCGAAGCCGAGCGAGGCGAGCACGAGGCAGGCGAACACGATCTGCGCCGCCGTATTGAGCTTGGACACGAGCAGCGGCTTGACCGTCATCGGATGGTCGAGGAACCAGGCGAGCATGACGCCGCCGATGATCAGGATATCGCGCGAGACGACGAGGATCACGAGCCAGGGCGAGATGTCCTTGGTGATGCCGAGCGACACGTAGATCGATACGATCAGCGCCTTGTCGGCGAGCGGATCGAGATGAGCGCCGAGCTCGCTCGCCATGTGGAAGCGTTTGGCGATGAAGCCGTCGACCGCATCGCTCGCGCCCGCCGCGACGAACAGCAGGAAGGCGATCTGCATCTGCCGCTGCGCGATGGCCCAGACGACGATCGGCACCAGCAGGATGCGCGCAATCGTAATGAGATTTGGAAGGTTCAAGCCAGCGCCCCGGTCGAGCCGCCCGGCACGTGTTCCGGCGAAGGCCCGTCCCACGCCGGGTCCGAGATCTTCAGGTCCACCGAAAACGACATGCACCGAACTCAACGGCCCCCTTGTCAATGTAGCCTGCCGTTCGGACTTGCCAAGGTAGGACGGCGGTGCCCAGGGCCACGCGGCGGGCATTGCACCCCGGGCGAATCCGCCGTAGGACCCCGACGAACCGCGAATGACGGCGCCAAGCAGAGGGTCGTTTTCATGAGGCCGAGCGCTGGCCGATCCCCGATCCGGCATCGCGGCCGGGGCCGGGTGCGCGCATGACGCGCCGCCGCGTCGCGATCCTGATTTCCGGCCGAGGGTCGAATATGGCGGCGCTCGTCGCGGCCGCCCAGATCCCGGACTATCCGGCCGAGATCACGCTCGTGCTGTCCAACCGCCCGGACGCCAAAGGGCTCGCCACCGCGCAGGCGGCGGGCCTTGCGGTCGCGACCGTCGATCACGCGCCGTTCGGCAAGGACCGCGCGGCGTTCGAACGTGCCGTGCAACGCGAGCTCGACACGCACCATATCGATCTCATCTGCCTTGCCGGCTTTTTGCGCCTCTTCACGCCGGGCTTCGTCGGGCGCTGGCAAGGCCGCATGCTCAACGTCCACCCGGCGGTGCTGCCGGCGTTCAAGGGTCTCGACACCCATGCGCGCGCGCTGGCGGCCGGGGTCAAGATCCACGGCGCGACCGTGCACTTCGTGGTTCCCGAGATGGATGCCGGACCCGTGGTCGCCCAGGGCGCCCTCGCGGTGCGCGAAGACGATACGGCCGAGACGCTCGCGGCGCGCGTGCTCGCGATCGAGCATAAGATCTATCCGGCGGCGTTGCGCCTCGTAGCCGAAGGACGCGTGCACGTCGAGGACGGACGATGCCGGATCGACGGCGCGCCGACGAGCGACGACCTGCTGCTCGCTCCGCCGATCGAGGCTTGATCGCACGGCGCTCAGATCGCGAATTCGAGCGTCACGCGGCAGCCCGGGCCAGGCGCGTAATTGAGCGAGCCGCTCAACCCGCGGGCGAGCGCATTGACGATCCGCGAGCCGAGACCGGTCCCCTGCGGCGTTCCCTCACCGGTCCAGCCGATGCCATCGTCTTCCACCGCGAGGACGACCTTGCGGCCGCCGCTGTTGCGAAAGAGAACCCGGATTTCGCCACCCGCGCCGGGCGGATAGGCGTACTTGAACGCATTGGTGACGAGCTCGGTCACCATCACGCCGATCGACACCGCCTTGTCGGTCGACACCTGGATGGGCTCCGCGCTGAGGCGCACGTTCGAAGCATGGCCGGCTTCCTTGAGCGTCGCCTCGATATCGCGCAGCAAGCTCGCGAGATAATCCGAGATCTCGACGGAGCGCACATCCTGCGACGTGTAGAGGCGGCGATGCACGCCCGCGATCGCGGATATCCGCCCCTGGATCTCACTCAGCGCGGTGCGGATCGCGGGCTCGGCGGTTGCCTTCGCCTGCATGCCGACGAGCGCCGCGACCAGCGCAAGGCTGTTGGCGACGCGATGGTTGACCTCGTGCAGCAGCATCTCGGCGCGCTCCTTGGCTTCCCGGACTTCGCGCTCGGCGCGATCGCGTTCGCGCTGCAGGGCCGCCTTTTCGAGCGCCTGGTCGACCGCGCTGCCCAAAAGCTCGAAGAAGCCCTCGTCCGCAGTCTTGGCGACGTAGTCGGCGGCGCCCGCCTTGAGCGCCGAGACCGCGACGGCGGTATCGTTCGACGCGGTCACGTAGATGACGGGCGGCCGCGTCGCGATGGTCGCGAGCGCGGCCAGCACATCGAGACCCGTGCCGCCGGGCATGTGATGGTCGAGGGCGAGCAGATCGAACTCCTCCTGCCTGACGCGAGCGATACCCGCTTCGCCGGTGGCGACGTTCTCGACCGAATAGCCTCGCCGAGCCAGGGCGAGTTGCACCAGGCGGGCGAAGGCCGGGTCGTCGTCGACGTAGAGAATGCGGATCGGACGGTCGGACATGAACGTGATCAATCGGCTTCCGGCACCTGCATGACCGCGAAGAACAGGCCGAGCTGGCGGATCGCGTTGGCAAAACCTTCGTAGTTCACCGGTTTGGTGATGTAGACGTTCGCGCCGAGATCGTAGCAGCGCTGGATCTCGCGGCTGTCGTCGGTCGTCGTCAGCACCACCACGGGCGAACGGCGCGTGTGCGGATTCGACTTGAGCTTTTCGAGGATGTCGATCCCGGTCATGTCGGGCAGATTGAGGTCGAGCAGCACCAGGATCTGGCGGCCCGCGCTTACCAAGCCGGAGCCATCTTCGCCGAGGATGTGCTTGAGCGCGTCGGTGCCGTTGGTGAACGGCGTGATCGCGTTATTCACGCCGGCGCGGCGAATGTTCTTTTCGATGAGGCGCGCGTGCCCCTCGTCGTCCTCGATCATGATGATGCTGACGGGCGTGCCTTGCTGTTCCACGTTACGCTGCTCCCTTGTGTTCATCGACGACCCGGCGCAGCTCACGCGGCAGATCGAGCCGCATGGTGGTGCCGCGTCCGGGCTCCGATTCGAGCGTGATCGCACCGCCGAGATTGCGCACCATGGTGCGCACGTGGGCGAGACCGATGCCTTCGCCAGGCTGATCCTGCGCGCCCGAACGGCGGAACAGATCGAAGACGCGCTCGTGATCCTGCCTGGCGATGCCGCGGCCGTTGTCCGCGACCTCGATCAGGACGCGCCGGTCGCGCAGCTCCTTGGCGCGGATGTGCACCTGCAGCGGCCGGTCCGGCGCCCGGTACTTGACGGCGTTGTCGAGCAGGTTGCCGAAAATCTGCTCGAGCGCCAGCCGGTCGGAAATCACCTGCGGCACGCGCGCCTCGATCACGACCTCGCCGCCGGCCTCGACGACCTGGTGCTGGACGCTCGCGGCAGCGGTCTCGAGCAGCGCATCGAGCCGGATCGGCTCCGGCTTGAGCACGCGACGGCCTTCCCGCGACAGCTTGAGGATGGCGTTGATCAGCCCGTCCATCTTGCGGGTCGAGGAACGGATGAACCCGATCGCCTCGGGCAGATCCTCGAGCGAGGCCGTCCGGGCGGCGGCGACCACCGGATCGTCGCTGTCGGCATCCGAGCGCTTGACGTATTCGTCGATCGCCACGAGGCAGCTCTCCAGCTCGCTGGTGAAGCCCATGATGTTGACCAGCGGCGCGCGCAGGTCGTGCGTGACGATGTAGGCGAAGCGCTGGATCTCCTCGTTGGCTCGCCCGAGGTCGGCGGTGCGCTCTTGCACGCGCGCCTCGAGCGTGAGGTTGAGCTGCTGCACCTCGCGATGAACCGCAACCAGTTGGCGGGTGTAGGCGAGAATCGTCCACGCCGAGCCGCCGACCACGATGAGGATGACGAGGGCACCGCCGATGGTGACCCATTGCAGAGCCGTGATGCCGGCGCGCTGATCGGCGACGGAGGCGCGGATATGGTCCTCGGCATGGTCGAGCATCGTGTCGAATATCGTGCGTGCCTCGTCCATGAGGCGACGTCCCCTATCGGTCTTCACCTCCGCCATGGCCTGATCACGGTTGCCGGCGCGCATTTCGTCGATCGTCCGCTTCAGCTCGGCGAGCTTGGCGGTCAGGAGCACCGTCAGGCGATCGATCTCCTGCGTTTCCTGCGCATCGTCGCGCAGAGCCACCCTGAGATTCGCGATCGTCTCAGGGATCAGACGCTCGGCATCGAAATAAGGCGCGAGATATTTGGCGTCATCGGTCAACAGGAATCCGCGCTGCCCGGTCTCGGCGTCGACCATCAGGTTACGGAGATAAACGAGGGAGGACCGGATCGCGCGCGATCGGGTGAGGGTCTCGGAATTGTTGCGGGTTCGGTCGACGAGCCAGTAGTTCACCGCGACGATCGCCATGAGCGCCGCCATTCCTACCAGGATGGCAGCCACCGTGGCGTGGACAAACGTCAGTTTGGAAATCGGCATCAGGATACGGCGTCGTGAAAGACCTGCGGACGTATACAGGGCGCGTCGGCAAAGCCAAAATCCATTTGGCACAAAGTGGTTTGAGGGAACCTGTGTTCTTTCGCGTCGCGTCGAATTCCGCGGCAAATAAAAAACCCCCGGGAGTACCGGGGGCTACGGGATGACCCGTGGACCGAAACTATCGGCCGAAGCCGCTTTTACGCGACCTTGAGGTTTTCAGCCGAGGTCTTGCCGCGATTGCTGACGAGCTCGTACTCGACCTCCTGGCCCTCGTTCAAGGAGCTGAGACCCGCCCGCTCGACAGCCGAGATGTGGACGAACACGTCCTTGTCGCCAGTCGATGGACGGATGAAGCCGTAGCCCTTAGTCGGATTGAACCATTTGACGGTGCCCTTTTGCATCGTCTGTCTCCTAGTCAGTCAGAACGTCTTGTGAACACGCGGACGCGTTCGCTGCGATCCGCGCGACAACCCGGTTTTGGGAGGAAGTCCGATACGAGAGCGCCAGCTTTGCAATTGACATGGACGCACGGTGGAGCGGAGTGGCCAAAATCCGATTTGTGCGCGGAAGAAATACGAAAAATACGGCCGAAGCAAGGCTCGTGCGGCCGCGAGTGCCATGGCGAAACACGTTCAGACGGGCACGCGAACGTGTTGCGCAATCAACACATGCCTCAAATTGTATGAAATTCGTCGACACGCGAGCATTGACCAACCGGGGAAAAACGCAAGAATCGCGGAACTAGGCGCAGTGCTTTGTCGATGGATGGCGGCTTCGCATATTTCGAGTCGCGCCGGTGGGGATGACGAGGTTTTAACCGTGCCGATGAATTGCGCCTCACGGGCAGCCGTTAAAGCGTGCCCACATTCGATGATCCCTGCCAAATCGAGCCCATTAAAAATGCGCGTCCTGGTACGACGTACACTGGCGATCGCAGTCTTGATGATTCTCGCGGGCGCACCCGCCGCATACGCGCAGGTCGGGCCCGGGAGAGGACCGCCACCGCCGCCGCCGCCTCCTCCTCCGCCACCGCCCTCCGTATCGATCACCTCGTCGGCGATCGGCTCGGGCGCAGACTATGCGCTGTTCGGGCTCGGCACGCGCTATCTGCAATTCCTCGTCGACAAGGGCAACTGGTCCGCGTACCGCAGCCAGTTCGGCACCGGCGCCAATCCGGGCGGTGGTGGCGCACCGGCACCGACCGATCAGCCGCGCTGGACCGCGTGGACCCAGGTCTACGGCATCGCGACCAGCACGGGCGCGCAGAACACCTATCCGGGCGACACGCGGCGCACCTATGGCGGTAACGCAGGCATCTCCCTGAACGTGACGCCCGAGGCCGTGCTCGGCCTCTCGGTCGACCAGAGCCACAGCGGGATCGATATCCTCGGCATACCGGAGCACGCGAATCTGGACCTCACCCAAGTGGGCCTCAACGGCTCCTACCAATGGGGCGCGTGGACCTTCGCGGGGGCGGCGGTCGCGGGATTGGGTGGCGTCGATACGGGGCGCGATACGCCGTCGGGCCCCGCAAACGCTTCCTATCGCGCCAACCTGTGGGGCCTCGTCGGCGAGATCGACTATCTGATCCCGCTCGGGTCGGCCCGCGTCGTCCCGAAATTCGGCGGCGACTGGACGCAGACCCACGCCGACGCCTATGCGGAGACCGGCGGCATCGATGCCGTCGCGGTGCCGTCGGCGCAGGCCGACCGCGGGCGCATCTTTGCGGGCCTCGAGGTCGGCAATACGTGGGTCACCAATACGACAGTGTTCGACCTCTCGGGCTACGCCAAGGCGATCGATATCCTGGAGCAGCATGTGCCGGCGCTGACGGTGAGCGCCCTCAGCGGCCCCGCGACGCCCGTGACGGTGTTCGGGGTGACCGAGTCGAAATACGGCGTCGATGCGGGTGCGACTGCGTCGGTGCGGCTTTCGGCGACGACGCGTCTCTACGCGGTCTATGACGGCAAATTCCGCGACGGCTTCACGTCGCACGGCGGCACGCTCGGGCTGGAATTCCGCTGGTAGCCTACGCCGCGTAGCGCCGTATCCAGACCTTGTTGTCATGGAATGCGGCGCCGCCGTAGGGCGCGATCGCGTCGGCACCGGTCAGCGTGTTGATGCCGCGGCCGTCTGGATAGCAGCGGTTCGGCCAGATCGACTCGGCGATCAGCACGCCGCGCCGCACGCCGTCGAACAGCCGCGCATGAATCCGCACCTCGCCGCGCGTGTTGCCGAGCATGACCTCGTCGCCGTCATGGATGCCGGCGGCAACCGCGTCGTCAGGATGGATCATCACCTCGGGCCGGCCGCGCTCACGCGCCTGCGAGGTCGCGGTCTCCGTGAAGGTCGAGTTGAGGAAATTGCGCGACGGCGAGGTAGCGAGCCGGAACGGATGCGCCGCATCCGCCTCCTCGATCTCGGTCCAGTAATCCGGCAGCCTCGGCATGCGGTCATAGGGGCCGGCGCGACATGGGCTGCGGAACGGCACATTCGGCCAATCGGGCTTGAAGCGGAATTTGCCGTCCGGCCAATTGAAGCCGCGCACATAATGCGCCGTGTCGAAATCGGGTTGGCAGTCGATCCAACGCTTCGTCTCGAGTTCGGCGAGCGTCCCCCACCCGGATTTCTGTAGGCTCCAGTCGATCAACTCGCGCGCGCTCATCGCGAACCCCGGATGATGCGCGCCGACGCGGCGGGCGAGCCCGGCGATCACCTCATGGTTCGAGCGGCACTCGCCCGGCGGCTCGATCAGCTTCGGCCCGAGCAGGATGTGCTGGTTGCCGCCCGCAAGATAGAAATCGTCGTGCTCGAGGAACATCGTCGCGGGCAGCACCACGTCGGCGACCTGCGCGGTCTCTGTCATGAACTGCTCGTGCACGCACACGAACAGGTCCTCGCGAGCAAAGCCGCGCTTGACCTTGCTCTGGTCCGGCGCGACCGACACCGGATTGGTGTTCTGGATGAACAGCGCCGTGACCGGCGGACCGTTCTCCAGCGCGTCCGCCTCGCCGCACAGGATCGGACCGATGCGCGACTGGTCGAGCATGCGCACGGTGCGATCGCGCGCATCAAGCCCTTCGATCATCGTCTTGTTCACGTGATAGATGTCGGCGTTGTTGTGGAACGCACCGCCGCCCTCGTATTGCCAGGCGCCCGTCACCGTCGGAATGCAGCTCGCCGCATGCATATTGACGGTGCCGTTGCGCGAGCGCGCAAAGCCGTAGCCGAGCCGGAAATAGGCGCGCCTGGTGGTGCCGACGAGGCGGGCGAATTCCTCGATGGTTTCGACGTCGCAGCCCGTGATCGCCGCCGCCCACTGCGGCGAGCGCGAACGCACATGCGCCTCGAGCTCGCGCGGCGCGTCGCTGAAGCGCTCGAGGAACGGCCAGTCCGCCCTGCCGTCGCGAAACAAGCAATGCATCACGGCGCACGCGAAGGCGCCGTCGGTGCCGGGCCGCAGCAGCACCGCGAGATCGGCCTGGCGCATGGTTTCGTTCATGTAGACATCGACCGCGGCAATCTTGGCGCCACGATCCTTACGGGCGCGGATCGCGTGCGTCATCACGTTGACCTGGGTGCTGACCGCGTTGGTGCCCCAGATCACCACAAGGTCCGATCTCGCCATCTCGCGCGGGTCGGGTCCGGCAATCTTGCCGGTGCCGGCCGCAAAGCCGACGTAGGACGCGGAGACGCAAATGGTCGAATGGAAGCCGGAGTATCTCTTCACGTTGCGCAGACGGTTGATGCCGTCGCGCATCACGAGGCCCATGGTGCCCGCATAGTAATAGGGCCAGACCGCCTGGGCGCCGTCGCGCGTCTCGGCACGCAGCAGCTTCTCGGCGACGAGGTCGAGCGCGTCGTCCCAGGAGATCGGCGCGAACTCGCCCGAACCCTTCGGACCTGCACGCCGCAACGGCTGCAGCAGCCGGTCCGGATGATGCGCGCGCTCGGCGTAGCGGGCGACCTTGGCGCAGACGACGCCGGCCGTGTAGCTGTTGTCGGGCGCGCCGCGGACGCGGCCGATGGTGCGCGCGTCGAGGATCTCGACCTCGAGCGCACAGGTCGACGGGCAATCGTGTGGGCAGGCGGATGCACCGATCCGCGTCGCGCGCGCCGTGGAGCGAACGGTCTGGTTCATTCCGCGGGCTGATGCTCCTTGCTCGATCCGCCCCTCTCGGCGTCCCTTGGACTCGTGGCGCGCCAGACGAGGGCTCCGACCACCACCACGATAGCGCCGATGACGCCGAGCGCAATCTTGAAAAGATCGAATCCGAAGTGGACCTCGTGGGTTCCGGTCCAGCCGAAGACATGCGAATCGAGAGCGACATCGAGGTGGGCGAGCGCGTGGAGATGGCTCTCCACCATCGGATCCGTCGCGAGCAGGCCGCCGGCGACCCATCCCAGGACGGCGGCGCCGAACCACACCACGATCGGAAACCGCTCGATCAGGGCCAGCACCAGGGCGCTGCCGCCGATCACGATCGGGATGCTGACAATGAGGCCGATCCCGAGCAGGACGTACTGCCCGTTGGCGATGGCGGCGACCGCAACGACGTTGTCGAGGCTCATCACGATGTCGGCGGCGACGACGAGGCGCACGGCGCGCCATAGGTCCTTGGCGGCCTCCGACGTGTCCTCGCCGTCATGGGCGGCCGGGCCCGCGAGCTTGATCGCGATCCAGAACAGGGCGAGGCCGCTCACGAAGCGAAGGTACGGCCACTGGATGAGCGAGGACACGGCCGCCGTGAACACGATCAGCAGGAGCGAGGCGACGCCGGCGCCGATCACCATGCCCCACAGGCGTTCGCGTCGCGGCAGCCCACGGCAGGCGAGCGCGATCAGCACCGCGTTGTCGCCCGACAGGAGCCCGTTGATCACGAAAATGGAGAAGACGTCCCACCAGAACTCCGGTGAGGACAAATCCGCCGAGAGGTTGATGGCGCCCAACGCGTTCTCCTGAGCCCGGCCGCGCGTCCGCGGTCCGCTCCCCGAGCACTATATAGGACTACGCGACAGGATGACGGGTTACGCACAGGCGCGGCCGCACGCCGCGCCTGTTCGCGACGCGACCCCAACGGCTCAGCCGACGATCTCGTTGCCGGAGAAGAACTGCGCGATCTCCTTGGCGGCCGTGTCGGCGGCATCCGAGCCGTGTACCGAATTCTCGCCGATCGACTTCGCGTGCACCTTGCGGATGGTGCCGGCCGCGGCCTTGGCGGGATCGGTCGCGCCCATCACCTCACGGTGCTTGGCGATCGCGTTCTCGCCCTCGAGCACCTGCACGACCACAGGCCCCGAAATCATGAAATCGACGAGTTCGCCGAAGAACGGCCGTTCGCGGTGCACCGCGTAAAAGGTCTGCGCCTGCTCGCGCGTGATGCGCACGCGCTTCTGCGCCACGACGCGCAGGCCCGCTTGCTCGATCATGGCATTGATCGCGCCGGTGAGATTGCGCTCGGTCGCATCGGGTTTGATGATCGAAAAGGTACGCTCGATCGCCATCGCGTATCGCCCTTGGATGAGAATCTTGTTACGGTGCGGCGGGCTTATAGCGGCCGAGCTTCTGCGCGGCAAGGTCGGAAGCCCATGCTGCTCTCAAAAGCGCTCCACCCACGGCCGCACCTCGATCTCCCAGCTCCACGCGCTGCGCGG
>DASXCK010000533.1:0-14413 GCA_036491235.1 Xanthobacteraceae bacterium
GATCGACCTGGTCGCCAGGCATTGGGCCGGCACCGCGTTAACCCTGTCGGACACCGACGACGCCATGCGGCTCGCCGAGGTGCACGATTTCCTGCACGGCCAGGGCTGGTTCGACCTGCACCAGGCGCGGCTCGACCCGCCCGCCGGCTATGATTCCCATTGGTCGCGGTTGATCGACGCCGGGCTCGCCGGCCTCTACCTGCTGTTTCGCCAGTTCGTCGACGGCGCGCTGGCCGAGCGGCTGATGCGCGTGGTCTGGCCGTTGCTGTGGCTCATCCCGGTGATGATCGGCGCCGCCGTGGCCGCTTGGCGCCTGGCGGGCCGCGACGCCGCGGTGGTGACCCTGCTGCTGTCGGTCGTCGGCCTGCCCGCCTTCCAGCAGTTCTTGCCCGGGCGCATCGATCATCACAACGTGCAGATCGCGCTCGCAGTCGCGACGGTCGCCGCGACCGCCTGGTCGGACCGCTCGCGCGCCGCCGCCTGGGCGGCCGGCGCGCTCACCGGCCTTGCGCTGGCGATCGGCCTCGAGAACCTCGTCTTCGTCGCGCTGTGCGGCGTCGCCGTCGTCCTGCGCTACGCAATCGATCGCGCTGCCGCGCCGGCGCTCGCACGCTACGGCGTGGCGCTGGCGGCAAGCACCGCGGTTGCCTTCGTCGTCATCGTCGGGCCCGACCGTTGGGGCCGGACCGAATGCGACGCGATCGCGATCAATTGGGCGGTCCCCGTGGTCATCGCGGGCGTGCTGATGGCGATCGTCGGCGCACGCGTCGCGAACGAGCACATCGGCCGCCGCATGGCCGCCGTGGCCGTGATCGCAGCGGCCGCCGGCCTCGCTTTCGTGCTGATCGAGCCGCGCTGCCTGGGCGGCCCATACGCGATGGTCGATCCGCAGTTGCGCGCCATCTGGCTCTCGCATATCGCCGAGATGCAGCCGCTGACCCTGATCGCGCATCACGAGCCCGACGTCGCGGCCGCGCTCGCGACTTTCCCGGCGGTCGCCGTGATCGCCGTGCTCGCGCTCGCCTGCGTGCCGGCAGTGCGGCGCGATTTCGCGTTCCTGGTCACCGCCGCGGCGCTGATCATCGCCTGCGTGCTGACGGTGTCGATCGCCAAGATGTCGATGTACGCCATGTGGCTCGGCATGCCGCTGGTGGCGACGCTGGCGCTGCGCCTGTTCGCGCTGCTGCGGCTCAAGAATCTCGTGGCGCGCGCGTTCACCGCGATGCTGCTCACCCCGACGGTACTCTCCGGTTTTGCGATTGCGACCGTGCACGCGGCCGGCCATCCGGCCATCGGCGAAACCGACACCCGCGCCATCGAGGGCTGCTTCAGGACCGCCAGCTACGCGCAGCTCGCCCGCCTGCCGCGCGGCCTCATCGCGACCGACACCGACTACGGATCGTTCGTGCTTGCGCTCACGCCGCAGTCCGTGGTCGCCGCGCCTTACCATCGGCTCGCCGACGGCATCATGGCGGCGCACCGCATCTTTGCCTCGCCGCCCGATGCTGCGCGCGCGATCCTGCGGCGCCGGGGCGCAGCTTATGTGGTCACGTGCGGCAGGCACATGCCGCCCGGGATGAGCGCGCAGGAGCGCGACGCGAGCCTCGCGGGCCAGCTCTCGACCGGCCTCGTGCCGGCGTGGCTGACGCCGGTGCCGGCGGAGCCGGGCGATGTCTTTGCGGTCTATCGCATCGTCGCTGACGCGCCGAAACATCGTTAAGCAATCCCTAGCGCCGCCGTTCCGGGGCCGAGCCGCGCGGGTATTCGCGCCGCCGGCTTAATCCGACCTTAGTGATATCCCTGCATCATCGCGCCATCGCCAAAGGCTTATCGCCTAAGGACTTGGAGCGACTGCGTGATCGACGTCAGCATCGTGATGCCGTGCCTGGACGAGCGGCGCACGCTGGCGCACTGCCTCGCCGTGGCGCAACGCGCGCTCGACATCCTCAAGGCGCGGCACGGGCTCGCGGGCGAGATCGTCATTGCGGACAACGGCAGCGCCGATGGCAGCCAGGATCTGGCAAGCCGGCTCGGCGCCCGCGTCGTGACCATTCGCCGGCGTGGCTACGGCGCGGCGGTGTGCGGCGGCTTCGCGGCAGCGCACGGGCGTTATCTGGTGATGGGCGACGCCGACGGCTCCTACGACTTCGTCGAGGCGGTGCCCATGGTCGAGGCGCTGATGCAGGGCGCCGACCTCTGCATGGGCTCGCGCTTCAAGGGGACGATCAAGCCAGGCGCGATGCCGTGGAAGAATCGCTACATCGGCAACCCGGTGCTGACCGGCATGCTCAACCTGCTTTTCCGCTCCGGCGTCGACGACGCCCATTGCGGCCTGCGTGCGCTGACCAAGGGCTGCTTCGAAACGCTGCGGCTTGAGGGACGCGGCATGGAGCTCGCCAGCGAGATGGTCATCAAGGCCGCGTTGCTGGGCCAGCGCATCGCCCAGGTGCCCGTCACGTTGTCGCCCGACCTGCGTGGCCGGCCACCGCATCTGCGGCCCTGGCGAGATGGCTGGCGACACCTGCGCTACCTCTTGATGCTCAGCCCATATTGGCTGTTCGCCATGCCGGCCGCTTTGCTCGGCACTGCGTCGTTCTGCATTCTCATGACCATGTCGGTCGCGTGGCTGCTCGACGCCGAGGCGACGCGGTTCGGAAACTATTGGGCGATCCTTGCCGGCGCCGGGCTGGCGTTGAGCCACATGGGCATCGTGCTGGCGCTCGCCGGCCAACTCTATGGCATCCGCGAGCGCTATCGCGCCCCGCCCGGCTTTCTCAGGTATTGGACCGCATGGCTCACGCTCGAGGCGATGCTGACCGTGGGGACCGGCGCCATCGTGGCCGGGCTCGTGATGCTGATCGGGATCGTCGTCTACTGGTCTGCGCACAGCCTCGAGCCGATCGCCAACGTGTTGCCCGCGGTCATCGGCACCTGCGCCGTCGTGGTCGGCGCGCAAAATATTCTGGGGGGCTTCCTGCTCGCGATCGTGAGTGGCAACGAAGCGGAATTCTTGAAAGACGTCGGGGTGCGGGCAGAGAAGCTGGAATCTGTCCTGCCCGGGCGGCAGGTCGTCGATGGCCTCCCGCATTAAAATCGCTGCCGTCGGTCTTGGCTGGGTCGCCCTGCATCGGCACTTGCCGGTGATGGGTCGCGGCGCGGACTTCGAGGTCGTCGGCGTCATCGACAGTCATGCGGGGCGCGCCGAGGCGGTCGCGCAACAGCGCGGATATCGGCGCAGCGCCCGCGCCGCAGCGCTCGACGAGGTCCCCTGGCTCGACGAGGTCGATGCCGTGACGGTCGCGACCGCGCCGATGGCGCATCACGCGCTCGTGCGTCAGGCGCTGGCGCGCGGCAAGCACGTGCTCACCGAGAAGCCCTTCGCCATGACGGTCGTGCAAGGCGAGGACATGGTCGCGGCCGCAATATCTGCCGGGCGCCAGCTCGCGGTCGTGCACAATTTTCAGTTCGCGCGCTCGACCCTCCGCCTCAAGGCCGACATCGCGGCCGGTGTACTCGGCGCGATCACCGGCATCGATGCGGTCCAGTTCGGTAACCCGGGGCGGCGCCTGCCCGACTGGTACGAGACGCTGCCGCTCGGTCTATTCTACGACGAAAGCCCGCACCTGCTCTACCTCATGCGGTCGATCGCGGGACCGCTCGAACTCACCAACACTGTGGTCATTCCGAGCCGGCACGGCCTCGCGACACCGGCGCGCGTCACGGCGTGGTTCAAGGCTGAGACGGCGGATTATCCGATCCAACTGAGCTGCAATTTCGAGAGTCCGGTGAGCGAGTGGTACCTGATGGTCTTTGGCGAAAAGCGTCTCGGCATCATTGATGTCTTTCGCGACATCTACATCAGCCTGCCGAACGACGGCGCGCATGACACGCGCAATGTCCTGCGCACCAGCATGATCGCGACTGCCCAGCATTGGCTGCAGCACGTCACCAGCGGAATTCCGCATCTGCTCGGCCGGCTGTTCTACGGCAACGATCAGGTGTTTGCGCGCTTCGCCGGCGCGATCCGCGGCGACGTCGCCGAGCTCGAGCCGGTCGGCCCGGCGAGCGCCCTGTCCATTCTCAAGTTGCAGCACGCCATCGTCGATCGCCGTCAGGGGGCACCATCGTGACAAATCGCGATCTTCTCAACGCATTCGTCGGCGCCTATCCGGCGCAGCCCGCGACCGCGTTCTGGCGGGCGATCGAGATCGGCGTGCTGGCCAGGTGCGGATTGCCCGAGGGGCTCGGCCTCGATCTCGGCTGCGGCGACGGGATCCTGACCGACATCCTGCTGCGCGAGACCGGTCCGCGGACCCTCATCGGGGTCGACATCGACCCGTTGGAGACCGAGGCGGCCGCTCGCTTTCCATTCTATCGGCGCGTCCATGCGTGTCCGGGCGATTGCATTCCCGAACCCGATGCGTCATTCGATTTCGTTCTGTCGAATTCCGTCCTCGAACATATTCCCGATCTTGAAGCGACGATCGCGGAGGTTTCGCGCCTGCTGCGCACGGACGGCCGCTTCGTGTTCACGGTGCCGGGTCCGGGCTTCCATGAGAATCTGGGGGGCAGTGTTCTGCCTTTCGTCAATCGTGCGGCCTATCTCGGGGTCATCGATCGCCGGCTTGCGCACCGCCATTATTTGTCGCCGGAGCAGTGGCAGGCGATGTGCGCGCGCAATGGGCTCGTCCTCGACGCCTGCCGCGGCTATCTCGACGGACGCGAAACGCGACGATGGGAGACGCTCTCGCGCATGACCGGCGGTTTGCTCTACTCGCTGTTGGGTGAGGTGCGGCGGCCGATCGAGATCCAGCGCCGTCTCGGCGCCCGCGACCTGCAGAACAAGACACGCCTGCCGGTGCCGATGGCGCGCGCGCTGGCCGGCCTGCTCAGCGTCGGCGTGCCTGTCGACGCCAACGCCTCCCTCTGGATCGCGCCCGAAGAGGCCTCCTGCCTGCTCGTGGAGGGGCATCGCGCGTGAAGCTCCTCACGGTCTCGCAATATTTCGAGAGCCACCGCGGCGGCATCGAGATCGTCGCGGGAAAGCTCGCGCGCGAGTTCGCGCGCGCCGGGGTCGACGTGGTTTGGCTTGCGACCGACGCGACGCCGGCGCCGGATTTCGCCGCCGAGCCGCGGCTGCGCGCGCAAGCGCTGGTGGCGACAAACATTGCCGAGCGTCATGTCGGCCTTCCCTATCCGATCCTTGCGCCCCGCGCCTACGCGGATATCGCGCGCGAGGTTCGCAGGGCCGATGTGGTGCTGATTCACGACGCTCTCTATCTGACGAGCATCGCGGCCTATCTGGCCGCCCGATGGATCGGCCGCCCGGTCGCCGTCGTCCAGCACATCGGCGCTGTTCCATTCAAGAATCCGATCCTGCGCTGGACCATGGCGATCGCCAACCGGCTGGTCACGCGATCGGTCCTGGCGCGGTCGGATCAGACGGTGTTCATCAGCGAGACCACGGCGCGGCAGTTCGAAGGGCTGACCTATCGGACGCGGCCGGAAGTGATCTTCAACGGGGTGGATACCGAAATCTTCGCGCCGCCGTCCGGTGATGACGAGGTCGCCGCAGCGCGACGCCACTTCGGTCTTCCGGTCGGCTCTCTCGTCGCGCTCTTCGTCGGGCGCTTCGTGGAGAAGAAGGGCCTGCCGGTGCTCGAGCGTCTAGCCCGTGCGCGTCCCGATGTCATGTTCGCTTTCGCGGGCTGGGGTCCGCTCGACCCTCGCGCATGGAAGCTGCCCAATGTCCGGGTGTTCGACACGCTCGCGGGCGCCTCGCTCGCACGGCTCTATCGCGCGAGCAACAGCCTGGTGCTGCCGAGCACCGGCGAAGGATTCCCACTGGTCGTCCAGGAAGCGCTCGCCTGCGGGCTATCGGTCATCTGCGGGAGCGAGACCGTGAGCGCCGATCCGGGCGCCGCCTCCTTTCTCGCGGCGGCGCCGATCGATCTGGACGATCTTGATCGGACCGCTGCCGCGTTCGAGCAGGCGCTGGGCGCATGCCTTGCTGCGGCGTCCGGACGTGATCGATTGGCACGTGCCGCATTGGCCGCCAGCCGCTACTCGTGGCCGCGCGCTGCCGCGCGCTACGGCGACCTGTTGGCGCGTCTGCAGTCATCCCGCGCCGCGGTCGTCGCGACATCGTCCTTGGCCGGCCCCGCGCCGTCGCTGCCAAAGCGAGGATGATCATGCGGCACCGCCCCTTGGTCATCACGGTTGCGTCGAGCGCGCTGGCGGTCGTGCTGGTGATCGCGCTGATCAAGGTCGCGCACGTCGACGTGCGGCGGCTTCTCGGCCTGCTCGCCGCCGCGCGGCCGTTGGCGACCGCGGTGCTGGTGTTGCTGGCCGCTTTCCACATCTTACTGGCCGCCGAAAAATGGCGGCTGGTCGAACAGCGCGTGGTGCCCGGCTCCGAGTTGCCGCGGCGCTTGTGCTTCAGCTTGACGGCGATCGGCGCGGCGGTGGGCCAGATCGTGCCGATGCAGGTCGCGACCGCGCTCAGCCGCTCGCTCGGCGCGCACCTCGCTACCGGATCGGGGGCGGTCCGCGGCGCTCTCGCGACCGTTTTCGAGCAGATGTTCGATATCGTGGTGGTCTGCCTGCTCGGACTCCTGTCGGCCGGCTGCCTGTGGCGTGGCGATGCCGGCTGGTGGGGCGCGGGCGCTGTCGCGACGTTCGCGGTCGGCTTCATGCTGGTGCCGCGCGTGTTCGGCATGATGGCCGCCATAACGGAATTACTCGCCAAGTTGCCGACCGTTTTGGGCGCCCGGATCGGAAACCTCAGCCGCGCGCTCGCGCGCTACGGACTGTTCGAAGCGCGGCTGGCCCGGCGTCTGTTCGTGCTTTCCGCTCTTCGCTTCGTCATGCTCTGGCTGATGACCATCGTGGCCACTCACGCTGTGGGCCTGAACATATCGAGCGTGCAGATTGCGGCCGCGTTGCCGTTTGTCGTGCTTGCCATGGCGCTCGCCGTCACGCCGGGCGGCGTTGGCGTCAATGAATGGACTTTCGTCGCCGCGCTCGTGGCCTTCGGCGTCGATCTCGAGACAGCCACGCAGTGCGCCTTGGTCAATCGACTCCTCGTCGGGTTTGCGGTGCTGATGGTCGGTGCGGTGGGAGCGATCCTGACGCAGCTTCCGTATTCGCCCGCCGTGGCGCCGGGAGCGCTCCGTCTCATGAGCGCGTCTGTCGTATTCGACTTCAACGCGACGTTGGACGCACCGAGCGCCGACAATCGCCAAAAACGCGGGAACTGATCATGTCGGGACAGCGCGAATTGTTCACCGCCATTCACGACAAGTATTACGAGGCGACGACCGATCGCTTCGCGACCGAATACAAGGTCGATCACATCCTGGAACCCATCGATCGTTTGCTCGATCCCAATGCAAAGAGCGTCATCGAACTCGCCTGCGGTGACGGGTCCACGGGCCGGTGGCTGAAGCGGCGGCGGCCCGGTCTTCAGGTCGTCGGCACCGACATTTCCGAAAAGGCGGCGCAGGACTACGAGCGCGCGACGGGCAGCCGTTGCTACGTCGCGGACTTCACCAAGCCGTTCGACATCGGCGAACGCTTCGACGCCGCGATCGCATGCGGCGGCATCCACCATTTCGTCGCCGACCTGGAGGCCGCATTCGAGAATATCAGACGTCTGTTGCGCCCGGGCGGCGCATTGATCATGTCCGAGCCGAATGCGGATTACTTCCTGCAACCGCTTCGCGCCTTGTGGTACCGCCTGGATCGAAAGAATTTCGAAGCGTGCACGGAAAGAGCGCTGTCGCACGACGAGATGCTGAAGCAATTCTCGCAGCACTTCCGGTGCGAATCGGTGGTCTACAAGGGAGGCCCCGGCGCCCTGCTTCTCCTGCACAATTGGGCGCTTCGCATCCCGCAATCTTGGAAGCCGTGGTACGCAAGGCCCCTGATGGCCGCCGAAAGGGCATGGGAGCGGCTGCCGACGAAGCTGCCGTTCAACTTCTTCGTCGCGAAGTGGGTGGCCTACTGACGCGATCTGTCGAAAAGGGCCGCTGCGTCAACCGCCGGCGAGAACCGGACGGCCGCAACGCAAAGAGCGCGCGAACTCGCGAAGCTTGCGAACGTGCTCGGTCGATGGCAACTGATCGGCGACGATCCGCATGCCCAGCACCTGCGCGTCCGCACGATCGAAGATCGCGACGCGGTCGCGGCGGCACAGTTCGCCAAGCTGTGTCTCGTCCAGCTTCGCCAGGGCCAGCACTTTCGGCGACGTGCGCAGGAACGGATCGTTTCTGACCAGGTCGTCGCCGTACCAGATGTCGGTGGGATCGACGATGACGACGTCAGCCTTCGCACGCTCGATCGCGGCGACCGCGGATGCGTAGGGCGTGACGAGGGCACGCACCTGATACGCTTGCCACGGCAGGACGACGACGAGTGAGACGACCACGCTTGCCGCGAGCACCAAAGCGGGTGTCCGCGACGCCTTCTCGTCGCGATCCGACACCCGGATCCAGCCTTGCGCCGCCATCAGCGCGAGGCCGCCGAGGAAGCCGTGCAGGTAGCGATAGCCCCAGCCGTGCCCCTGGAACGGCATCAGCACCAGCATGGCAACGAGCGTGAGTGCCATGCCGATTGCGAGGTCGATGATCGTGCGACTACTGTCGCGCTCGGCCATCAGGCCGACAAACGCCAGCGGAATGATGAGCGGCGTTTGCCAAGCGAGGAATCGCAGCAGGTTCAGCGTCATGAAGACGATGCCACCCGGGCCGAGATGGCTCATGCCGGCGATGCGCTCGAGGAAATGGTGAATGCCAACGTCGGCGGTTTGCGCCATGGGTGCCTGCACTGAATGCAACACGATCGTCCAGTACAGCACCCAGAACAGCCCGATGGCGCCATATACGGCCACGTAGTAGCCCGCGAGCTTCCAGCGGCGCGCCCGCAGGAGGGAGACGATGAACGGTGCCGCGAACAAGGGATGAAAGATCATCTGGTGCAGGCCGCAGGCCGCGAAGGCCGCGACGGCCGCAAGTGCGTGCGCGCCGCGGGTATCGCGCAGGAAAAGCCACAGCCAGATCATGTTGAGCGCGAGGTGCGCCGTCATTGCGTAGGGCGTCATCGCGGTAATCACGAACTGCGACGAGCAGGCGAGCAGCGCGGTCGCCACCACGGCCGCGTCGGGACGATCGGGCCATAGGCGGCGCGCGACTGCGAAGACGGCGATGATCGCGAGACCGGCGAGCACGACGCCCGCGAGGGCCGGCGCGCCGAGCAGCACGAAAATGGCTCGGATCGCGGCGTTCATCGGCAGGTAGGCGGATGACCAGACGGCGTTCTCAGGAAGCTCGAGCCGGAAAATGGGTTGGAGCGCCGGCACGAGGTCGCGCCACTCGGGCGCGACCGAGGCCAGCAGGTGCCCGCGCGCGATGATCCGCGCGTCGAACTCAGCCATGAACTCGTCAACTGCGAGTCCGAAGTCCTGATAGATGAGGTGCGCGCCGGCCCAGATCGCACCGCAGACGATCACCACAAGGATCGCGGCAAGGAGCGTCGCACGCCGCGCGTCGATCGCATGGAGGACGGCCGTGGCCCAATTCGAGGCCCATTTTTTGTGAAACGCGGCGACTGACGCAAGCAAGAACAGGCCGGACCCGAGCAGAACCGGCATGTCCTGAACCGTGAGGAAGTAGGCGCTGATGATGTCGGAAGTTCGGACGGCGACCCATGCGGCCATCGTGCACCCGAACGAGGCGCCTCCAACGATCGCGATGGCTGCGGCCAGCTTGTTGCGTGAGGCCAGCGCATGCTCGCCAGGCAGCGCCGGTTCCGCGCCGATATTTGCGGCGATCGTCTGGGCGAGCGCATGCCCCCGGGAAGTTCGCATGTCGAGCGACGTTTTCCGCTAAACTGGTCAGTGTTTTCCTAGCGCCAAAAGCTTGCAGAAGCGTTCCCGCCTGGACGGCGGACGCCTGCAATCAGCGCGGCTCGAGTAGGGCGGTCTCCAGTCGTCCTGCACCAACGTCGCCGACCTCGGCGGAGGGATTGCCGGCTCGCTGATTCGATCCGCGGCCGCAGCGCCATTGCATCACCAGACCTGCCGCCAGCACGCCGGCCACCACCAGATTGATGATCGGCCAATGGGCGACGCCGAACGGAATGGCGAGGGGCGGCGCGAGCCACAGCAGGCTGGCCGGGACGAGGGGCAGGAACGGCCGCCGGTCGCTTTGCTCGCTCCCGAACAGCGCGACCGACAATGTCGGGGCGATCACGGCCAGATCGTACAGCTCGAAATAGGCCAGCGCCCCGATGCCCGATAGCAGCAGCAGGGTGAGCGTGCGTGGCGTGAGCCCGTCGCGCCGGATCAGCAGAACTGCGCCGGCAATGACCGACAGAGCGAAGCCGATTTGTATCGCTTGAGCGGCGGCGAACGGGAGCCCGCCGAGACGTGCGGCACCGTAGATTGACAGCATGGTGCGCAAATGATTGGGGAGGAAATCGTGGATCAGCCAGGCGTGAAACGGGACCGTGACGTCGATGAAGTTCTTCCACGGCGCCAACCCGAACAGCAGCGCCGACAAGGCGGCCACCGCGGCGGCGCCCGGGATCGACCAGGCGACCGCGCGCCACTGGCCGAGCAGCAGCATGAGCAGGCCGATGGCCGCGGCAAGCTGCGGCTTGACGCTCGCCAGCGCCAGGCAAAGGCCAGCCAGCGCCGGCCGCCGTGCCCCGCGCGTGATCGCCAGAATGGCCAAGGCCGCCATGGCGCCGCTGAATTGGCCATAGACCACCATGGTCAATGTCGCCGGCGACAGGGCCGTCGCGATCTGCACCCGGCGGTCGGCGCCGAGCAGGCGGGCCGACCACACGAGCAGCGCGAGGTTGATCGCGGTCCAGATGATGAGCGCCGGGAGATAGGGCAGGGCGCCGAACGGGACGAGGAAAGGCAGCAGGTTGGGCGGGTACGAGAAGACGAAGAAGTCGTCGGTCGTATGACTAAATCGCTCGGCGATCAGTGTGTTGTAGGTGCGGAAATCGGTTAGCAGGGCGAGATGCCCGTCGAGCGCCAGCCGCCCGCCCATCCAGTAATTGACGAAGTCGCGGCCGAAGGGTGCGCCGATCATGAAGCGGTCGGCGAGGTCCCACGGCCGGCAGATCGCGATCACCACCGCAAGCGAGAACGCGAAGCCGCCATAGATGAGGACGCGGTGATCGGCGTGCGGTCGGGCGTTCATCGGCTGGCATCCAGATGCCGGGTTGCGCCCCACGGCGGGCGCACAGGCGGGCTCCCGTGACCGACCCGGGTCCTGATCTGGGTCGTACCCGGCCGGCGTTAAGGAAGCTTGAACCAGCCGCGATCCCACTGAACTGGCGCCTGGATTCGTTGCCTGCCTGACTTGCGGCACAATATGGCCCTCCTATATGAGCGTGTGAGCCCGCCGAGGGCGGCGGGATTGTATTGTCCAATAAGGGGTCGGTGGGGCGGTCTGTTCGGGTTCATCAATCCGACAGAAGCCCAGCACGGGTGCCGCAAGGGCCCGGCCGATCTGCTGAAATAGAGAGGGAAGACAATGGGCAAGGTCATCGGCATCGACCTCGGCACGACCAATTCGTGCGTCGCCGTAATGGAAGGCAAGGCGCCGAAAGTCATCGAGAACGCCGAAGGCATGCGGACCACGCCGTCGATCGTGGCCTTCACGGACGACAGCGAACGTCTCGTCGGCCAGCCGGCCAAGCGCCAGGCGGTCACCAATCCGGAAAAGACCTTCTTCGCGGTCAAGCGCCTGATCGGCCGGCGCTACGACGATCCGATCATCGAGAAGGACAAGAAGCTCGTCCCCTACACGATCAGCCGCGCCTCGAACGGCGACGCCTGGGTCGAGGCGGACGGCAAGAGCTATTCGCCTTCGCAGATTTCCGCCTTCACGCTGCAGAAGATGAAGGAGACCGCGGAATCCTATCTCGGCCAGAAGGTCGAGCAGGCCGTCATCACGGTCCCGGCCTACTTCAACGACGCCCAGCGCCAAGCCACCAAGGACGCTGGCAAGATCGCGGGCCTCGAAGTCCTGCGCATCATCAACGAGCCGACCGCAGCCGCGCTCGCCTACGGCCTCGACAAGCAGAAGAACGGCACCATCGCGGTCTATGACCTCGGCGGCGGCACCTTCGACATCTCGATCCTCGAGATCGGCGACGGCGTCTTCGAGGTCAAGTCGACCAACGGCGATACGTTCCTCGGCGGCGAAGACTTCGATATGCGCCTGGTGAACTACCTGGCCGACGAATTCCAGAAGGAGCAGGGCATCGACCTGCGCCGCGACAAGCTCGCGCTGCAGCGCCTCAAGGAAGCTTCCGAGAAGGCGAAGATCGAGCTCTCCTCGACCACCCAGACCGAGATCAACCTGCCGTTCATCACTGCCGACGCGAGCGGGCCGAAGCACCTCACCATGAAGCTCACCCGCGCCAAGTTCGAGGCGCTGGTCGACGACCTGGTGCAGAAGACGATCGATCCGTGCCGTCAGGCACTCAAAGACGCGCAACTCACCGCGGGTCAGATCAACGAGGTCGTCCTGGTCGGCGGCATGACCCGCATGCCGAAGGTGCAGGAGGTCGTAAAGCAGCTGTTCGGCAAGGAGCCGCACAAGGGCGTCAACCCGGACGAGGTCGTCGCGATCGGCGCCGCGATCCAGGCCGGCGTGCTCCAGGGCGACGTCAAGGACGTGCTTCTGCTCGACGTGACTCCGCTGTCGCTCGGCATCGAGACGCTCGGTGGCGTGTTCACCCGCCTGATCGATCGCAACACCACCATCCCGACCAAGAAGTCGCAGACCTTCTCGACCGCCGAGGATCATCAGAATGCGGTGACGATCCGCGTCTTCCAGGGCGAGCGCGAGATGGCGGCCGACAACAAGTTCCTCGGCCAGTTCGATCTCGTCGGCATTCCGCCGGCCCCACGCGGCATGCCGCAGATCGAGGTCGCGTTCGACATCGATGCGAATGGCATCGTCAACGTGCATGCTCGCGACAAGGGCACCGGCAAGGAGCAGCAGATCCGCATCCAGGCGTCCGGTGGTCTGTCCGAGGCCGACATCCAGAAGATGGTGAAGGACGCCGAGCAGCACGCCGAGGACGACAAGAAGCGCAAGGCCGCGGTCGAGGCCAAGAACCACGCCGAGGCGCTGGTCCACTCGACCGAGAAGGCGCTCTCCGAGCACGGCTCGAAGGTCGGCGAGAACGAGCGCCGCGCCATCGAGAACGCCATGGCGGACCTCAAGGAAGCCCTCAAGGGCGACGACTCCGAGGCCATCACGGCGAAGACCAATGCGCTCGCACAGGCGTCGATGAAGCTCGGCGAGGCGATGTACAAGCAGCCTGAGGGCGGCGCGGGCGCGGCGCCCGGCGGCGAGCCCGGCGGTGCCGGCGAGGCGAAGAAGGACGACGTGGTCGACGCGGAGTTCACCGAGGTCGACGACGACAAGAAGAACAAGCGGTCGGCTTAGGCCGACGGCCTTCCATCGATGCGGGCCGCGAACTATGACACGTGACCTGAGCCCGGCGCCGCGCGGCGTCGGGCTCGGCATGTCCGGGTTCGGGCCGGGAGGGCGCTGAGAGTGGCAAAGCGCGATTTTTACGAAACGCTCGGCGTTGCGCGCACGGCAAGTGACGCGGAGGTCAAGACCGCCTTCCGCAAGCTCGCGATGAAGCATCACCCCGATCGCAATCCGGGCGACAAGGACTGCGAGCACAAGTTCAAGGAACTCAACGAGGCCTACGAGATCCTCAAGGACGCGGATAAGCGCGCGGCCTACGATCGCTACGGCCACGCCGCGTTCGAGCAGGGCACCGGCGGCGCGCCCGGCTTCGGCGCCGATTTCGCCTCCACCTTCGCGGACATCTTCGACGACTTCTTCGGCATGGGTGGCCGGCGCGGGCGCACCGGCGGTCGCGAGCGCGGCAACGACGTGCGCTACACCATGGAGATCAGCCTCGAGGAGGCCTACGCCGGCAAGACCGCGCAGGTACGCATCCCGACGTCGGTCATCTGCGAGGTCTGCTCCGGCTCAGGCGCCAAGGGCGGCGCCAAGCCGAAGACGTGCCCGACCTGCGCGGGCCACGGCAAGATCCGCCAGACGCAGGGCTTCTTCACGCTCGAGCGGACCTGTCCGGCGTGCCACGGACGCGGCCAGGTGATCGACGATCCTTGTCCGTCCTGCGCCGGCACCGGCCGGATGCAGCGTGACCGCACCTTGTCGGTTAACATTCCGGCCGGCGTCGAGGACGGCACGCGCATTCGGCTCGCCGGCGAGGGCGATGCAGGCGCGCGCGGCGGACCGGCCGGCGATCTCTACATTTTCCTGTCGGTCGGCGGCCACGATTTCTTCCAGCGCGATGGCGCCGACCTGCATTGCCGCGTGCCGATCTCGATGGTGGCGGC
>DASXCK010000534.1:0-8884 GCA_036491235.1 Xanthobacteraceae bacterium
GCCGGACGACTGCATCCGCCATTTCGAGCGCCTGTGGAAAGGCTCGAACGGAGGGCTCGGCGGCATCCTGCTGCTCGCGCACAATTGGGCCGACTGGCCGGCGACGCAGAAAAGCTACGAACTGATGGCGCGCTACGTCCATCCGCGTTTCCAGCGCGACGCCAACGCGCTGCGCCGCGCGAGCTACGACGACGCCAAGGAGCAATATGCGAGCGCCGGCGCCCAGTCGCGTGCCGCCGTACAGGCCGCGATCGACAAGCATCAGGCGGAGAAGAAGCCGTAGCCGTAGGATGGGTTGAGCGCAGAAACCCATCGTTTCGGCGCACGTCATAGGTGATGGGTTTCCCTGAGCCTGTCCTTGGGCTTGCCGAAGGCAAGACCCGAGGGCTCAAACCCGTCCTACGCAAAGGTGATCGCATGCGTGCCATCCGAGCGTTGATCGCAGGCCTTGCCGCGTGGCTTCTCGCCGCGCCGGCCATTGCGCAGACCGGATATCCCGACCGGGCCGTTCACCTGATCGTCGGCTTCACGCCCGGCAGCGCGACCGACATCACGGCGCGATTGTTCGCGGCGAAATTCAGCGACGCCTGGAACGTGCCGGTGACGGTCGAGAACGTCCCGGGCGGCGCCGGCAGCCTGGGCGGCGACCGGGTCGCGAAGGCACGGCCGGATGGGCTCACGCTCTATTGGGGCGCGAACGGCGCGCTCACCATCAATCCGACGCTGCAGCGCCATCCAACCTATGACGTGGTGGGCGATCTTGCCCCGATCGTTCGCATTCTCGTGGTGCCGAGCCTGCTCGTCGTCAACAATGACTTGCCGGCCAAGGATCTCGTCGAGCTGATCGCGCTCGCCAAGGCGCAGCCCGGCAAACTCTCCTACGCGACGCCGGGCGTCGGGACGCCGCAGCACATCGCCGGCGAGCTGCTCAAGGAGCGTGCGCACGTCGACATCGTGCACGTACCGTACCGCGGCGCGGTGATCACCGACGTGGTCGGCGGGCGTGTCCCGATCGCCTTGCAGAACATGGGATCGATCCTGCCGATCGTCCGCGACGGGAAGCTGCGCGCGCTCGCCGTGACGTCGCTCAAGCGCTCGCCGTTCCTCCCCGACCTGCCGACCGTCGCCGAATCCGGCTTTGCGGACTTCGAGGCGATCTCCTGGTTTGGGCTGATGGCGCCGGCGCGAACGCCCGCGCCGATCATCGACAAGATCTATCGCCAAGCGGTGCAGATCGCCGCCCAGCCCGACGTGTGCGACAAACTTGCGCAACTCGGCTTCGACACCACCGCCGACCCGCCGGATGCATTCGGCGCGATCATCCGGTCCGACATCGCCAAGTGGGCGAAGGTGATCGAGGCCGCCGGGATCCAGCCGCAGTAGAGGGCGCAATCACCCGGCCCATGGATCGACAAGCCTGTCGACACATCAGTCGACGCGCCCCAGGCGCGCCGGGTCGAACGGCGGGAGCCGCGCCGGCGCGAACGGTGCGAGGTCGACATGCCGCGTGCCGCCGTCGAGGATCAATTCACTCATCGCTTCGCCGGTTGCCGGCGCGTTTAGCATGCCCCACGTTGTGGCCGGTCGCCACGTAAGCATCCGCGATGCCGGGCACGGCACCGATCAGCAACAGGCCGTCCTGGGTCACCGGCCGGAAGCATGCTTGTCGCGCGATCGGGGCCGCCGCGATCGCCGGTGAGATGTTACGGCATAGCGTCTCGAGCCGCGCATAGGCGCCCTCGTCGGGCGCGACATCGGCGGGATCGACCGGCACCGGTGCGGCGGTCGAGATCGCGCAGGCCCAGGTCGTGCCGTCCAGGCGCGAAAACACCTCGGGGCCGAGCATCTCGCCGCCCGCCTCGCGAAACTCGAGAAAGAGCGCCTCGGCCGGGATCACATCGCCGGTGTCGAACACCAGGCTGTGGCCCTTATAGCCCATCACGGCAGGAAGCGGCAGCCAACGTGCCGCGAGGATCGACCATGGTCCCAATGCGATGACGACGGCGTCACCCTCGATCACCTCACCATTTGCGAGCACGGCACCGCACACGGCGCCGTTTGGGGCGCGCACCAGGTCGACGACCGCGCCGCGCCGCAACTCGGCGCCATGCGCTTTGGCGGCACGCATCAAGCCCGTCGTGAATGCGCGTGGCTCGACCAGCGCGGTTGTCTCGGGCGTCCCGAGCTTGCCCGTGATCACAACCGTCCTGGCGAGCCATGGCCGCCCGTGGGCGCGCCGCACGGCTTCGCCCTCGATCGCATAGCCGCCATAGGTGGTGAGGCGTCGATGGTCCCACGCGGAGCCGAGCTCGGCGGCAAGCTCGCCATGCAGCGCGAAGCTGCGCCGCGCCAATGGATCGAGCGGCGTGCCGGCGCACCAGTCGAGCGCCAGGAATCCGCCCGACTTGCCTGACGCCGAGCCCGCGACCTCGTGACGCTCAATGACGATCGGCTGTGCGGCGCGCCGGCTCGCGAAATAAGCGATCGCGGCGCCGCGCCGCCGCCGCAGATCACGATGCGCCTGCGCGAGCTCATGGTGCGCTTTTGTGACGCGCGCAGACCTGGGCAGTCAATTGCGCGCTGAAGACGCCACGGACGGCAGGCGGCGGAAATATCGGTTCACAGTTTCTCCCCGTGAAAGCTAGCCGCCACGCATCGCCGGGCACGCGATCAAAGCTTTAACGCGGCATGCGTTTGCGCTAAAGCTCTCGGCCCAGCGAAGCCGCCGGAGCGCCCGGGGCCGGATCTGCGATCGGTCGTACCCGCGTCGGCGTTGAAGTGACTTACGCGCGTATGCGTTTCTTGGAGGTCAGGATGACGGGTTTTGGACGGCGGGAATTTCTTCGGCTGGCGGCGGGCGTTGCGGCACTGCCCACCCTCTCCCGCGTGGCGCATGCGCAAACCTACCCCACACGGCCGGTGCACTGGGTGCTCGGGTTCGCACCCGGCGGCGGCACCGATGTCATGGCGCGCGCGGTCCAGGGCGGGCTGTCCGAACGGCTTGGCCAGGCCATCGTCATCGAGAACCGGCCGGGCGGCGGCACCAATATCGCGACCGAGGCCGTCATTCATGCGGCGCCCGATGGCTACACGCTGCTGGCTGCGACCCTCGCCAATGCGGGCAATGCCACGCTTTATCACGATCTCAAATTCAACTTCATCCGCGACACGACGCCGATCGCCGGGATTGCGCTCGATCCCTTCGTGCTCCAGGTCTCGCCGACGTTGCCGGTGAAAACGATCCCGGAGCTTATCGCCTACGCCAAGGCGCACCCCGGCAAGGTGCTGTTCGGCTCGGGCGGCGTCGGTTCCGGCAACCAGCTCACCGCCGAGATGTTCAAGACAATGGCCGGCATCGACATCGTGCACGTGCCCTATCGCGGCGCCGGCCCCGCCATGGTCGACCTGATGTCCGGACAGGTGCAGATGATGTTCAACACCATGTCGGCATCCCTCGGACACGTCAAAGGCGGCAAGATCCGCGCTATTGGCGTCGCCACCAAGACGCCACAGGCCGCGTTGCCGGGCGTACCCACGGTCGACCAGTTCGTGCCCGGTTACGAGGCGAGCTTCTGGACCGGCATTTCAGGGCCGAAAGGCACACCGATCGATGTCGTGGACAAGGTGAATAAGGCGGTCAACGGCGCGCTCGCCGATCCCAAGCTGAAGGCCCGCTTCGACGAATGGGGCGCGACCGCCCTCACGGGCTCGCCCGCCGATTTCGCCAAATTCGTCGCCGCCGAGACCGAGAAATGGGGCAAGGTCATTCGCACCGCCAATATCAAGGTGGACTGAGCCGGCGGCACCGGCACTCTCTCCCTCGTCTCCTTAAATGAGCTTAAATGGCGAGAGGAGTGGAGACAGCATGCAACGGGTAATGCGAATCCGTGAGCAGTTCGCAAACCTCCCTCCTGCCACATGCGACGCGCGCGCTCGCGCGCTTCGCCGCCGAGACGCTCGCCCACGACATCCCGCGCAAGGTCATTGACCGCATCAAGCTGAGCTTCCTCGACGGGCTCGGCGTGTGCCTGCGCGGCACGACCTTCGCCTGGACCCGCATGGTGCGTGACCTTGTCGAGGACGAGGGCCGCGACGGCGTCGCGTCGCTATGGGGCGCGGGCGCCCGGACGTCGCTGACCAACGCTGTCCTGGTCAATGGCACCGCCGGGCACGCATTCGAAATGGACGACATCCACAAGGAGTCGATCGTCCATCCGAACTCGCTCGCCGTGCCGGTCGCGCTGGCGATCGCCGAGGCTGATCGGTCGCTGAGCGGCTGTGACCTCACGACCGCGTTGGCGCTCGGCTATGAGGTGGGGCTGCGCGTCGGCAACGCCGCCACCACATCGCTGTTTCTCAATGGTTTCCATCCACAGGGGACCACGGGAGCTTTCGTGGCGGCCGCGACCGCCGGCCGGCTGCTCGGCCTCGATGCGGACGGGATGCAACATGCGCTCGGCATCGCGGGATCGCTCGGCGCCGGTCTGATGGCGGCACAGGAAGGCGCCATGGTGAAGCGGTTGCACGCCGGACGCGCGGCGCAGAGCGGCCTGATGGCGGCGCTGCTCGCCGATCGCGGCTTCACCGGGATTTCCGACGTGGTCGAAGCGGACTACGGCGGCTTCTTGAGCTCGCTCGCGCGCACGCCCAACATGGCGCGCCTGCTCGACGGCCTCGGCACCGACTGGGAGGCCGGCAAGGTCGGCTTCAAAATGTATCCGAATGTCACCAGCATCCACGCCGCGCTCGACGGACTGCGCGCGATCCTTGTCGAGGACGACGTACGCGCGGCGCAGATCGACGAGATCCGCGTCGGCTGTGGCCATATGACCTTCGTGCACACCGCGTGGGATTATCGGCCGGCCGGCACTACGGCGGCGCAGATGAACATGTATTACGGCCTCTCCGTGATGGCACAACGCCGCAGCGTCGCGGCCGCCGACTATGCGGACACCGCGATCGCAGACCCGAACATTCTGTCCTTCATTCCGCACATCAAGGTCGCGGTCGATCCCGAGATCGAAGGGCGCGGCCCGGCCTTCCGGCACGCCGCCCGCATCTGCCTACGCACCACCGACGGCAAAAGCTTGCGCCGCGACGTGTGGCACCGCCGCGGCAGCCCGGAGAACCCCGTCAGCCGCCCTGAGGTCGAGGAGAAATTCGCCGCGAATGTCGACGGGCTCCTCGACGCGGACGCGGCCCAGCGGCTGCGATCGCTCGCGGCCCAACTCGACACGCTGGCCGACGTCAAGGCAATCGCCGACATCATGGCCGGTCGCATCCAGCCGGCCTCTTGAGGCTCCGCCGCTGTTTCCGACGCTTGGCGAATGGCAATCGACCGGATTGTGACGACCGGCACAAACCCGTGGTCCACGGCACCCGACGAACTGTGTGAAGGGAGCGATCACCGCCCCTGACGCAACAGGAGAAAGTGCCATGATCACGACAAAGACCACGATGAAGACCTTGGCCGCCATCACGCTTGCGGCGGTGGCCTTCGCGGCAACCAGCGGGCCGAGCCAGGCCCTTGGCCGCGCCTTCCCGGGCCACGGACCGGTCGTCCTGCATCATTTCGGGCCGATCTCGTGCCTCGCCTGCAACCTCCCGCGCCCCCATCGGCCCTACCCGATCTGGGGCCGTGGCGACCACTGGCGCTACTGGGGTCATCGGTATGGCTGGCACTCGGTGATCTACGGCGGGTCGCCAACCGGGCCGGTCGCCGTTGCTCCGGCAGTCGCCACGATGCCGGCTCCAGCCGCGGCCCGGCAGGCCCCCACGGGCTCGTGCAATTGCCTCACCAAGCAGGAGTTGCCCAACGGTGCGGTGCTGTTCGCGGACATCTGCACGCAGCAGAGCGCAATCGCCGCGCCGCAGGCCATGGGCGCCCGCTGAAAGCGCAGACCAATCGGGGCCGTCCTCCGCAGGGGGGGCCTCGATTCCGGCCCGTCCCCCTGGGGTTGCCCTGCACGGACGATCTGACGTACTGAGCCGTCGCTCTGACAGGAGACAACTATGCGGAAGATGATCTCAATTGCCGTCATCATCGCCCTGACGGCTGGCGCCGGAGCAACGGCAGCCGCCGCGGCCGGCGGCCAGAAATACAAGACCAAAACCGAGGAGTGCCTCGAACGCGCCAAAGCAAAGAAATTCGGCGTGCACTTCATCAAGCGCGACCGCTGGATCCGCAAATGCATCAGAGGCAATGTCTGAAATACGTCTCCACGGCTTGGCTTCCGCGCCTCGCCATGATGATCGTCAATTCCCCGCCATCGCGCCTTTGAGGATCGGGGCCCAGCGCGCAATCTCGGCCTTGAGCAAAGTCTCGAGCTTGTCCGGGCCGCGTTCGTCGTGATCCGGAATGCGGCCACCGAGGGTGACGATACGGGCGCGCACGTCCTGATCATTGAGCGTATCGTCGAGCGCGCGGCTCAGCCGCTGGACGATCGGTTGCGGCGTGCCCTTCGGCGCGAAGATCGCGCTCCAGATGCTCATCTGGTAGTGGGGCGCGCCGGCGTCCTTGGCGGGCGGTACGCCCGGCAAAGCCGGCGATGCCCGGTCGGCCGAGATCGCATAGGCCTTGATGGTGCCACCCTTCACCGAGGGCGCGACGCTGACGATCTGCTCGCAGAAGAAGTCGATCTGGCCGCCGATCAGGTCGTTGAGCGCCGGGCCGGTGCCGCGATAACCGATCAGCTGCGGCTTGAGGCCGAGCTGCGACGTGAACAGCAGGCACGCCATGTGCGACGACGACCCGATGCCACCGTGTCCCTGCTTGACCCTGTCGCCGTGCTGCTTGAGATAGGCGATGAACTCGCGCAAGTTCTTCGCCGGGAAATCCTTGCGCGCTACGATTGCGGCGGGCGCATGCGCGGTCAGCCCCACCGCCATGAAATCCTTCACCGAGTCATAGCGCAGGTGCGGATAAAGCGAGGGCGCCGCTACCTGCGAGCCCATGCTGGCGGCGAGTAGCGTGTAGCCGTCGGGCGTCGCGGCCGCGACCCGCGCGGTGCCGATGGTGCCGCCGGCGCCGCCGACGTTCTCGATGACGAGGGTCTGACCCAGGCGCCGACTCATGCCGTCGGCGATGATGCGCGCCACCACGTCGCTCGGCCCGCCGGCGGGATACGGCACGATCATCGTGATGGTGCGGGTCGGGTAATCCGGCGTGGTGGCGGTCGCCGCGAGTGCGGGACCGAGGGCAATCATCGCCAGCACGATGGAAATTAATCTACGCACGATACGCCCTTTGCTCTTGCACATCTCCAACACCACGAAGGTCATCGACGGCCGGCATCCGCTGCACCCGCCGCAACCGCTTGTGCGCCGACCGCCGCGCTACGCGCGGCTTCGCTACGCCATGGCGGCATCCATAGGGCGGCGGCTCGGTCCGTCGCCCTACTCCGCCGCCACCTTGTGCGCCGCCACGCCGCGCGCCTTCACGACCACCTTGATCGCGTCGTCGACGCGATCCTTGGCGTAGCGCAGCGCGGTCGGCAGGTCGTCCAACGCGAACGTATGCGTATGGATCTTCGTCGCATCGAAGCGCTTCTGCCGCATGAAGGCCTCGGCGCGGTGGGTCGCGCTCTTGCCTTCGCCGCGGATGCCGTAGAGGTAGATGTTGTTACGCACGATATGCGCGATGTCGACCGGCGTCTTCTCGTGCGTAAAGGCTGCAAGGCAGACCTTGCCGCCGCGGTTGACCATGTGAACCGCCTCGTTGACGGCGTCCGGCGCAGCCGAGCATTCGAGAACGTAGTCGACGCCCTTGCCGCCATTGAGACGCTTGACGGCCTCGACGACGTTTTCTTTGCGCACATTCACGACATGGTCGGCGCCGAGCTCGCGGCCGATCTTGAGCCGATTGTCGCGCGTCCCCGTGAGGATCACGGGATGCGCGCCCATCGCCTTGGCGACCGCGACACCGAGAAGCCCGATCGGGCCCGGGCCGGTGACGACCACGCTTTCGCCGGCGACAAGGCCGCCGAGTTCGGTCAGCCCATACATCGCGGTGCCGGCGGTGACGACGAGCGTCGCCTCCTCGTCCGACATCTCGTCGGGAATCGAGACCAGGGTGTTGATGTGGTTGACCTGATATTCGCAGAAGCCGCCGTCGGTCGTGAAGCCGTTGGCGCGGTGGCCCTTGTCGACATCGCCGTAGTTGAGCCCGTAGTTGTGGCACGACGTGTACATGCCTTCGCGGCAGCGCTTGCATTGGCCGCAGCCTGCATGGATCTCGACTGTTACTCTCTCGCCGATCCGATACTCGTCGACGCCGGGGCCAAGCGCCACCACGGTGCCCATGTACTCGTGGCCGGGCGTCCAGTTCTTGTTGAACGGCGGGCCGCCTTGGATCATCGCGGGCGGGCCGTGGTAGATATTCTCGAGATCGGTCGCACAGATCGCCACCGCGTCGATGCGCACCAGCACCTCGGCCTTCTTGGGCACCGGCACCGGCTTCTCCTTGAGCGTGAGCTCGCCCGGCTCGCCGAGCACCCATGCTTTCATGGTGTCGGGGATAGGGAAGTCCTTGCCGGTCCTGACATCGGCGGGTGCGTACATCCGGTTCTCCTCGTGATTCACGGGCAAGCCTGCCGCAAAGGCAGCCGGCCTCAGAGCGCTCTCGCCCGCTCCGGCATCGCAGGCGGCGCCCCCAGTTCGGCGGAGAGCGCGCGCGCCGCAGCTGTCACCTCCTCGCGCATACACATAAGGTGATCGTCGCTCGCCCGCATGCTCGGCGTCGAAGCACTGAGCGACCCGATGACCGCCCCGGACTGGTCGCGGATCGCGGCCCCGACGCAAATGACGCCGGGCCGGAATTCCTCGCGGTCGAGCGAAAAGCCGTGCCGCCGCACCAGACGCAGGTCCTCGATGAGGACGTCGAAAT
>DASXCK010000535.1:0-2355 GCA_036491235.1 Xanthobacteraceae bacterium
TCGGTGAACAGGAGATCGAACGGCTCGCCGCCGTCGATGCGCGTCAGCGCCTCCGTGGCGTTTGCCGCCGTGATCGCCGTGTAGCCGAGGCTCGTGAGCTGCGCCGCTACGTAGTTGCGCACGAGCGGATCGTCCTCGACCGCGAGAATTGTCTCGGCGCCGCCCTCGACGGCGGCGGCCGGCGCCGCCGACGCCTCATCGGACAGCGCGCCGGCGCGCGGCAGGTAGATCTTGATGGTCGTGCCGTGCCCTTCCTCGCTGTAGATCTTGATGTGGCCGTTCGATTGCTTGACGAAGCCGTACACCATGCTCAGCCCCAGCCCGGTCCCCTTGCCGACGCCTTTGGTGGTGAAGAACGGGTCGAACACGCGGTCGCGGATCGCGGCCGGAATGCCGTGGCCGGTGTCGCTGACCGCGATCATCACGTAAGGGCCGGGCATGACCTCGGCATGGGAGCGCGCATAGCCCTCGTCGAGATGCACGTTGCCGGTCTCCAGCACGAGCTTGCCGCCGTCGGGCATGGCGTCGCGCGCATTGAGGGCGAGGTTGATCAGCCCGGTGGTGAGCTGGCTCGGATCGACCAGCGCCGGCCAGGCGTCGTCCTCGAACGCCGACTCGATCTCGATGTGCTCGCCGAGCGTCGGCCGCAGCAGCTTGGCGGCGTCGACGATCAGCGTGTTGATATCGGTCGTGCGCGGCTGCAGCGGCTGGCGGCGCGCGAAGGCGAGCAGGCGCTGGGTGAGCTCGGCGCCGCGCACGGCGGCCTCGTCGATCATGTGGGCGATCTCGGCGAGGCTCGGGTCGGCGGCGACGCCGTCCTCGAGGATCTCGATCGTGCCCGTGATCACGGTCAGGATGTTGTTGAAGTCGTGCGCGATGCCGCCGGTGAGTTGGCCGATCGTCTCCATCTTCTGCGCCTGGCGCAGCTGCTCGTCGGCCGCGAGCTTCTCGGTGACGTCACGCATGAAGCCGTTGAACAGCCAGCCGCGGCGGCGGCGCAGCGCCGTCACGGCGAGCTCGATCTTGATCTCCTTGCCGTCGCGCCGCAGCGCGTCGATGACGCGCCGCTGGCCGAGGATGCTGGCCTCGCCGGTCTTGATGAAGCGCTCGACCCCTTGCGTCTGGGCGTCGCGGTGCTGCTCCGGCACGATCAGCTCGGCGAGCTCGCGCCCGACCGCCTCCTCGCGTGACCAGCCGAAGATCATCTCGGCCTGCGGGTTCCAGTCGACGATGACGCCGCGTTCGTCCATCTGCGCGAAGGCGTCGAGCGCGGTGTCGATGATGCCGCGCGCCATGCGCTCGCTCTCCTGCAGGCCCTCCTCGGCGCGCATCTGCCCGGTCATGTCGCGGCCGCTGAAGAAATGCTTCTGCACCGCGTCGGACCACTGCCCGGTCCAGGCAAGCGTTACAGGGTGCCCGTCCTTGTGCACGTAGCGGCAGAGGAAGTTGCGCATCGCCCGCCCGTTGCGCGCCGCGCGCATCTCCTGGCGCGTGTTGTCGAGGTCGTCCGGAAAGAGAAAATCGACCGCGCTGTGGCCGATCATTTCGTCGGGACGATAGCCCAGCACCTCCATCGAGCTCGGGCTGACGTGGAGAAAGTTGCCCCGCTTGTCGGTGACCAGGATGAGATCGAGCGAGGTCTCGAAGATCTGCCGGCGCTCTTCGATTTCCTTGAGCAGAGCCGCATGGGTCTTGATGCGGTCGGTGATGTCGCGCGCGATCTTGGCGGCGCCGATGATGTCGCCGTTCGGGGATTTCACCGGCGAGACGCTCAGAGATACGTCGATGCGGCGGCCGTCCTTGCCGACCCGCACCGTCTCGACGTGCTCGATCCGCGCCCCGCGACCGACGCGGGCGAGGAGGTCGCGCAGCTCGGCACGGCGTTCCTGCGGCACGATCATCTCGATGTTGCGGCCGATCGCCTCCTCGGCGGAGTAGCCGAACATGCGCTCGGCGGCCGGATTCCACGCCGTGATGGTGCCGTCGAGCGTCTTGGTGACGACCGCGTCGTTGGAATATTCGACCGCCGCGCTATAGAGGCGTGCGCGCTCGGCATGCTGCGCGAGCGCGGTCTCGGTGCGCCGACGTTCCTCGGTTTCCCGCTTGAGCGCGTTCGTCTTGTCGCGCACCTCTTCCACCATGCGCGCGAAGGCGCGTGCCAGCATGCCGATCTCGCCGCTCGCGCCTGTCGGGATCGCGATGGTGCGGCCCTGTGCGAAGCCCTCGATCGCCTTGGTCATCGCGGTCAGCGGACGCGTCAGCGAGCGTGCCAGGAGCGCGGCGAGCACGATCGCGCAGGCCGCCGCGAGCACGGCCGCGATCAGGCTGGTGCGCCGCACCGCGATCGCGGGCGCC
>DASXCK010000536.1:0-2443 GCA_036491235.1 Xanthobacteraceae bacterium
CCCGCTGGACGCCCAGACGCGGCAGATCATGGGCAACCTGCTGCTCGACCTGTGGAGCGCTGACCGCAAGGCGGTGCTGTTCGTCACCCACGACCTCGAGGAGGCGATCGCGCTGTCCGATCGCGTCGTCATCATGTCGGCCGGACCTGCCGCCCGCATCATCGGCGACTGGAAGGTCACGCTGCCGCGCCCGCGCGATATCGCCGAGATCAAGCTCGACCGTGCCTTCCACGACCTCCACCGCGAGATCTGGCACATGCTCAAAACGGAAGTGCTCAAGGGCTATGCGCAGACCGGCGGCTGAACGGGTCTTGGTTTTGCTGTCTTGATCTGAGAACCACGGACGATACACTCGCGGGCGCATCCCCCCAGGGCCTCAGGGAGTACCCCCATGATCGGAAAGCATCTCGGACAGCTCGTGCTCGCGAGCGGCGTCGCGCTCTTTGCATTCGGCGCGCCGCAGGCGGCCAGCGCCGCGGATTTCCTGCTGACCTCGTCGGCCTTCAAGGACGGCGGCAAGCTCGAGGTCAAGAACGCCGGCAACCGTGCCGGCAGCCCGAACTGCGTCGGGCAGAACGTCTCGCCGCCGCTGCAATGGTCGGGCGCGCCGGCCGACACCAAGAGCTTCGTTCTGCTGATGTTCGATCCGGAAGGCCGCGGCGGCCTCGGTGTGTCGCATTGGGTCGCCTACGGCATCGCGCCGTCGGTCATGGGATTTGCCGAAGGCGAGGTCAGCAAAGCCTCCGACAAGTATGTCGGCGGCAAGAGCCTGATGGGCGTCGGCAACTATTCCGGCCCGTGCACGCCCTCCGGCACCGGCTATCACCACTACACGTTCACGCTGATCGCGACCGATCTCGACCCCAAGGCGCTCAAGCCCGGCCTGACCCGCGACGAAGTGTTCGAGGCGATCAAGGGCCACACGAAGTCAGCGACGGGCCTGATCGGGCTGTTCACGCATCCCTGACCGTCGCCTGCGGCCATACGGATTGATGACGAAAGGAGCTTGATCGTGCCGCGCATCAAGCTCCTTTCGCTTCAATTGCTCGTCGGCGTCGTCGCGGTCGCGCTTTGGCAAGTCCTCGGCGGCGTGCCGGTCTTCGGCAAGATCCTGCTGCCGCCCTTCTTTTTCTCATCGCCGATCGAGATCGCGATCCGCGTCTATTCGTGGTTCGCAGCTGGCACGGTGTGGAAGCATCTCGCGTACACCCTGAGCGAGTCGATCCTCGCCTTCGGGATCGGCTCGGCGCTGGGCATTCTGTTCGGCTTCTTGTTCGCGCTCTCCTCGACGGTCGCCGCCGTGTTCGACCCTTATGTGAAGATGGTCAACTCGCTGCCGCGCGTCGTGCTGGCGCCGATCTTCACGCTGTGGTTCGGCCTCGGCATCTGGTCGAAGGTCGTGCTCGGCGTCACGCTCGTCTTCTTCATTGTGTTCTTCAACGTCTATCAGGGGGTGCGCGAGGTGAGCCCGACCGTGCTCGCCAATGCGCGCATGCTCGGCATGAACCGGTGGCAGCTCATGCGCCACGTCTACTGGCCGTCGGCGCTGTCGTGGATGTTCTCCTCGTTGCACACCTCGGTCGGCTTCGCGGTGGTGGGCGCCGTGGTCGGCGAATATCTCGGCTCCGCGGCCGGGCTCGGCTACCTGATCCAGTCGGCGGAGGGCAATTTCGACGTCGACGGCGTCTTTGCCGGCATGTTCGTGCTTGCGGTCTTCGTGCTGATCATCGATGCGATCGTCTCGGTGGTCGAGCGCCGATTGCTAGTGTGGCGTCCGGCGCCTGCGGAGGCGCACACCTGAGCGCCGCCTCACGTGCGCCAGCGACGCCAGCCGTGGTGACCTTTCTGCCGTCGCCACTCGCTCGGATAGATGAACGATCCGCTCCAGATTCCGCGCTTCGCGGCCTTCGCGTCCGCTTCTTCGGCCACATAGATGCGGCTGTAGCCGTAGGCGACGGCCCAGCCCTCGCGCACCAGCCACGCGTTCACATCGCTGCCGTCGGGAAGCAGGCAGGTCGCGATGGTGCGTCCATAGCGGTCGATTGCTTTCGGCTGGCAGAGCAGCGTCTGGCCGGCGGCGTGCTCCTTGAGCTGTCGCGTCGCCGCACGCCCGCAGGCCCAGGTGCGGCCACCGGGATCGGTGCAGGTCTGGTCCCATTCAGGTGCGTCGATCCCTTCCAGGCGGATCGAGAGGTGGCCGATGCGGATCGAGTCGCCGTCGACGATCCAGGCGGCGCCGACGACGGGCGCGCGCGGCGCCGTGGTCGGTCGCGGAACGTGACGCCCGCCCACCGCATAGAAGCCGGTCAGGCACACGAGCGTGATCAGGATCAGGAATAGCGGTTTGCCGCCCGGCCAGCCGCCGGGCGACCTGTAATAAGGATGCTGGAAACTCGCCATCCGGCGATCCGTCCGACACGGGTCAAAACCGTCATATTAGAAT